>NZ_PJAY01000070.1:0-215347 GCF_002836635.1 Stenotrophomonas sp. Bg11-02 | reverse complement strand
TGGAACGACAGGGAGCACGGCGGAAGATCACCGGGGAAGATCGTGGGCAGCGGCGGATGTGTAGAAGGGGCAGGGGTGGGGGTGGGGGTGAAACGGGGCCCTCGTTTTGCGCTGCCCCGCACAGCCTCACCGCCCACCCCGCCCCCAACTGCAGCTCGTAAGCCGCCATCCGCGAGGCGGTTCACCCGTTCGACCCACGCAGCAACCGCGTGCGCAGCACCTCGCGCAGCCGTGCGGCGGCTGCCTCATCCAGCTCGCCCAGCACGCCACGCGCATGCTCCGGCATATGCGCGGCAACCTGATCGTCTGCGTCGAACACGTAATGCTGGAACATCGCCTGCCAGGCCGCGCGTTGTTCCACAGGCAGGTCACGGATCGCCAGCAGGGCCAGCATCAAGGCGTTCATCGGCGCATCGCGCCATGCCTCGACCGGGCGCCACCAGTAATTGACAAGGATGTTGAACGCCTCGAGTCCTTCCATGTGGTGCCACCACAGGGAAGGGATGAATACCGCGTCCCCCGGTTCCAGCACGGCGCTCTGTGCCTCCTGCATGGCCAGCGCGAAGCGCGGGAACCGCTGCAGGTCCGGTGCGGCGAAGTCGACCAGGCTGATTGCCTGTCCGGCGGGGGTGAAGTCCAGCGGGCCGACATACAGGTTGCCGACCTGGCCGGGAGGAAACAGCATGACCCGTCGCCGTCCTGCCGCCACGCAGGCCAGATTGTCCGGCGCATCGTAGTGCGCGGCGATCCGCGAGCGGTTGCCGATCCAGATGCTGGCCAGTGGATCGGCCTGTCCCAGCACCAGCGGATTCTCCTCCCGCAGCCCGGGCAGGTAGGTATCCAGCGTGGTGGATGCCACGTAGATGGTCGGTGCGTCCGGTTCGCTGCGGTATTTGAGCAGGGTGTCCAGCACCACGCGCAGCGGTACCTGTTCGCGACGGAAATTGAAGCCGGTGAGGTCGTCGTTGTAGAAGACCCGGCCCTGCGTGCCGGGCGCCGCTGTGGTGGCGGTCACCGGCATGCCACCGTGGTCGAACCGCTTCAGGTAGTCCACCGCGGCGGTGTCGCCACGCCGGGCAGCCTGTACCAGCGGCCAGGCGGCGGCCAACCCCCGCACCACCTTCGGCGTGGTCCAGCTGCGCAGCGCGGCAGGCAGTGCCGCAGGATCTGCGAGCTGGACCTCGTCGATGGGGCGGGGCGGGGGCAGGGTCATCGCCACTCAGAACTTGTAGCGCACACCGAACATGTAGCGCGGCCCGGTCTGGGTGGCATACCGCAGCATGTTGCTGTGGCGTGCATAGGTGCGCATCGTCTCGTCGGTCAGGTTGATCGCTTCCACGCTCAGCGTCAGCTGCTCGCTCACCGCGTAGCTGATGTTCAGATCAAGCTGCCCATAGGCTTCGGTGTAGTTCGGGTTCGGCCCCTGGCCACCGATGCCGTTGAGGAACTTGTCGCGCCAGTTGTAGGCCGCCCGGACCTGCCATGCGTTCTTGTCATAGAACAGTACCGCGTTGGCCGAATCGCTCAGTCCGACCATCGGGTACTGGTCGCCCAGGCTCAGGTTGTCGAAGGTCAGCCCGGACTTCACCTTGGTGTAGTTCGCCGCGACACCGAAGCCGGACTCGCCGAACAGGTGCTGTACCGCCAGCTCCCAGCCTTCCAGATGATCCGAGCGCTGGTTGGCCGGCAGGGTGATGTCGAACCCGGCGATGGGATCACCCGGCTGGCCGACGATGCTGCCGGTCTGCTGGCCAGCCGAGTTGACGCCGGTGGAAACCACGCCCGGGTCGCCGGCATGGTTGGTGAAGATGTAATTGCGGATGCACACCGTGTCGGTGGTGACGCAGCCCGACGCCAGCGCTTCGTTCCAGTACGCACCGCCTACCGGCGTGTGCAGGCTGCCGGCATCTTCGCGGGCGATGGTGTTGCTGATGAAGTTCTTGATGTTCTTGCGGAAGAAGCCGACCGAGGCATAGCTGGCTTCACCGTAGTACCACTCCAGGGACAGGTCGAAGTTGTCCGACAGCAACGGCTCCAGCGCCGGGTTGCCGCGTGAACCGGTGCCGCCCTGGGTGCGCACGATGTTGTCCAGGCGTTGCCCGCTTTCGATCTGCGTCCATCCCGGACGGCCCAGGCTGCGGCTGTAGCTGCCGCGCAGTGCGAGAGACTCGTTGATGTCCAGCTTGAGGTCGACATTGGGCAGCACGTAATCGTACTTGCCCTGGCCGCCGATGAACGCTCCGTCGTCGGCGTAGGTGATGTTGAACTCGTTGAGGGAGTTCCAGCTGATCGAAGTCGGCACGCGCACCAGCGCCAACGACTCCACTTCGGTCTGCTCATAGCGCACGCCGGCGGCGACATGCAGCGGCATGTTCCAGTCGAAGGTGGTGCGGTACTGCAGGTAGGCGCTCTTGGATTTTTCGGTGGTACGGATGTCCTCGGAGTATTCGGTCGGGGCGAGATAGCACGTCGGGCAGGCCGGCTCGGCGCCGTTGGGTACCTGCGCCGCACGGTCACGCAGGCGGTCGAAATCGAACACCAGGAACTGGCCGGTCAGGCGCGGATCGTCGTGACCGGAGAACGCCTTGAAGTATTTGCCCATGTCATCGGCGTACCAGATGCTGTCGTCGTAGTCCGCCGGCGTACCGACGCCGCCCCAGCTGTCGCGTTGCTGGATCGCCGCTGCCGAGCGGTTGTCCACCTGGGTGTGGCCCACGCCGAAATCGAGTGCGGAATAGTCGGCGAAGCGGAACACGCCCTTGGCCTGCAGCTGTTCCACTTCCGACTTGTTGTAGCTGTTCTGGAATACCGAACCGGTGACCAGTGCATCGGCGGCCTGCACCCCACCCGGCGGCAACGCGATGTTGATGATCGGCAGGTCGCCGCTGTAATCCACCGTGGTCGTGCCGCGCACGTAAGCCGCCACGCCGAGCACGCCAGCCGAGCCATAGGGTCCATCGGGCTGCGATTCGGCACTGGCGCGGTGGTAGTCGAAGGACATGTCCAGCGCATCGTTGACTTCCCAGTCAACATTGAAGCCGAGCGAATCCATGCTGTTCCGGGTGGCCAGCTTCATGCCGCCCATCGCCACGTCGCCGTTCACCACGTCCTCGCTGTACACGATGGGGGCGGCAACCGGACCATCGGTCCAGGTACTGTCACCGGGGCCGTAGTTGAACCACACCGACAGTTCGCTGCGCTGCTGCTGCACCTTGTTTTCGACATAGGTGTAATCCAGCGTGGTGGTGACGTTGTCCAGCGGCTTCCACTGCAGCGTGGCCTGGCCGTTGGTGCGCTGGCGCTGCACGGCGTTGACGTTGTACGCGGTGTTCTGCGGACGGCCGTAGATATCATCGGCACCCGGCCGGTTGGTGATGCGGTCCGAATAGCCCGTGCCTGGCTGCGGCAGTGCGCGCCAGTCGCTGGTGTCGTCACCGCGCAGCGTCGCCCAGCCTTCGGCCACGGTGGCCTGGTTGAAGCCGGAATCGCGTTCCTGGTGGCTGGCGCTGAGCGCCACGCCGAAGCGTCCGTCAGCGTAGGTCTGGCTGAACACACCGGACAGTTCGCCGGTGACATTGGATCCCTGCAGCGTGCGCGGCACGTTGTCGTTGGAGGTATCGTGCACCGCCTTCATGCCAAGGCTGACCACCGGTGCCGCTTCCAGGGGCCGCAGGGTCTTGATGTTGATCGTCGCACCGATGCCACCGGTCGGGTTGTCGGCGCGGGTGGTCTTGTAGACCTCCACTGCGGAGATCGATTCGGAGGCGATGTTGGCGAAATCGAACGAGCGCGAGCCGGACAGTCCACCGCCGCCGTTGCCCAGGTTGGAGGCTGGCATCTGGCGGCCGTTGAGCAGCACCAGGTTGTAGTCCGGGCCGATGCCGCGCACGGTGACCTTGGAACCTTCGCCGCTGGAGGTACGGTCGATGGACACACCGCTGATGCGCTGCAGCGATTCGGCCAGGTTGGTATCGGGGAACTTGCCGATATCCTCGGCCACGATGCCGTCCACCACGCCCTGGCTGTCGCGCTTGAGGTTCATCGACGAGGTGAGGCTGCCGCGGATGCCGGTCACCTGCACGGTGTCCAGGGTGGCCGGGTCGGCCGGTGCGGTGGTGGAAGCATCCTGCGCCCACGCGGGGCCGGCGATGGCCGCCAGCAGCGCGGAAGTGAGCAGTGTCTTGCGGGGTACGGCCTTGTACATCCTCATTGCGGATCCCTCCCCAGGGAGTGCGGAAACAGCGGGTTTGACTTCGGCTGGAACGCGGCAACTACGTGACGGGAGCGATTTGGGGATGCGTTGACAGCGTTGTCAACAAAGCGCCCCCGACGGTGGCCGGGCGGATCCCGGGGAGACCGTGCTGCAGGTCCCGCAAGCCTTGTCATTGCAGTGTCATCGGCCCGCATGCAGCCGCCGCGCGTGCGCGGTGCTACGCGAATGATCGTGTTGCGATGCGGAACGGTTCTGCGCAGGGCAGGTAGCGCTAACACTGACAGCGCTCGACAAAAGCGCGGCATCACCGGGCGCTCAGCGCCTGCGTCTTCCAGGTGCGGCGGTGGATTCGCGGACCAGCACAGCATGGTCGAGGGTGATCATCCTGCCGGCGCCCGGCGAACGGATGCGCTCCAGCAGCTGCAGCGTCGCCAGCCGGCCCATTTCCGCAGTGGGCTGCCGCACCGTGGTCAGCGCGGGGAAGATATGGCTGGCGATCGGGGTGTCATCGAAACCGCATACGGACAGATCGCGGGGCACCTGCAGGCCGCGGCCACCGGCGACACGGTACACGGCCGCCGCCATGTCATCGTTGGCCGCGAAGATCGCCGTGGGCGGACCGGCCAGGTCCAGCAGGCGGTGTGCCGCCGGGATGCCGGATTCGAAAGAGAACTGGCCGCCGACCACCAGCGCGGCGTCGTAGGCGATGCCGGCTTCGCGCAGCGCTGCGCGATACCCGGCGTGGCGCCACTGGCAGGCGCCGTGCGCCCGTGGTCCCTTGATGTGGCCGATGCGCCGATGGCCCAGCGCGATCAGGTGGCGCATCAACTCCACCACGGCCGTGGTCTCGTCCATGCGCACCCCGATGGCGCCGGTGGGGTCACGCGGGGCGATGCTGGCAAAGGGAATGTCATGTTCCTGCAGATAGGACAGCACCACCGGATCATCGCTGAGCGGCGGGATCAGCACGACGCCGTCGGGCCGTGAGTTGTCGAACAGCGCGCTGAGGTCGGGCAGGGCATGGCGGCCGATCCCCACCGGGCCCAGCAGCAGGTTGTAGTGGTTGCCGCGGCAGGCATCGAGCATGCCGCTCTGGATTTCCATCAGGTAGTTGCGCGAAGGATTGTTGTAGGCCAGCGCCAGCGAATAGGAGCGCTGGCCGGCCAGGCTGCGCGCGGAAGGATTGGGCTTGTAGCCGAGCCGCGCGACCACCTCGCGCACCCGCGACTGGGTCTGCTCACGCACGTTGGGCTCGTTGTTGAGCACCCGCGACACGGTCTTGATGGAGACTCCCGCCGCCGCAGCGACGTCTTCGATTCGACTACGCATGATGCAGGTGGTCCTCGATGTGCCAGCGGCGGCCAGTGCGCGCCGAGCGATGGTGCAGCGTCGGGCCGATATTGCCACGGCGCAGCGCAGCACGGCGCAGCGCCACGCCACGCCCGCTGTGCTCGCCGACCAGGGGGACCAGGGGCATGCCGGTCGTCCTGACCGGCACCCTGCGGGCCGCCGCAGGCACGCAGCCTGCTCTTGCCCGGCCCGCCCCCGCAAACAACAAAGCCCCGCAATGCGGGGCCTCGTCGTGGATCGTCCGGCGCCAGGAACTCAGCGCTTCATCGAACCGAAGAACTCGTCGTTGGACTTGGTGTTCTTCATCTTGTCCAGCAGGAACTCCATCGCGGCCATTTCATCCATCGGATGCAGCAGCTTGCGCAGGATCCAGATCTTCTGCAGCAGCTCCGGCTCGATCAGCAGGTCTTCGCGGCGGGTACCCGAACGGTTGATGTCGATCGCCGGGAACACGCGCTTTTCAGAGATGCGACGGCTCAGGTGCACTTCGCTGTTGCCGGTGCCCTTGAACTCTTCGTAGATCACCTCGTCCATCTTGCTGCCGGTGTCCACCAGCGCCGTGGCGATGATGGTCAGGCTGCCGCCTTCCTCCACGTTGCGCGCGGCACCGAAGAAGCGCTTCGGACGGTGCAGGGCATTGGCATCCACGCCACCGGTCAGTACCTTGCCCGAGCTCGGCACCACGTTGTTGTAGGCACGTGCCAGGCGGGTGATCGAGTCCAGCAGGATCACCACGTCCTTCTTGTGCTCGACCAGGCGCTTGGCCCGCTCGATCACCATTTCGGCAACCTGCACGTGGCGCGCGGCCGGCTCGTCGAACGTCGAGCTGATGACCTCGCCGCGCACGGTGCGCTGCATTTCGGTCACTTCTTCCGGGCGCTCATCGATCAGCAGCACGATCAGGTGCACGTCCGGATGGTTGGTGGTGATGGCCGTGGCCACCTGCTGCATCATCATCGTCTTGCCGGCCTTCGGCTGGGAAACGATCAGCGAACGCTGGCCCTTGCCCTGCGGTGCCATCAGATCGAGGATGCGGCCGGTGATGTCTTCGGACGAGCCGTTGCCGCGTTCCAGGGTGAAGCGCTTGCGCGGGAACAGGGCGGTCAGGTTCTCGAACAGCACCTTGTTCTTGGACGCTTCCAGCGGCTCACCGTTGATGGTGTCCACGATGGACAGCGCGAAGTAGCGCTCGCCATCCTTGGGGAAGCGGATGCGGCCGGACAGGTGGTCGCCGGTGCGAAGGTTGAAGCGGCGGATCTGGCTGGGCGAGATGTAGGTGTCGTCCGGGCCGGCCAGGTAGCTGGCTTCGGCTGCGCGCAGGAAGCCGAAGCCGTCCGGCAGGATTTCCAGCACGCCGTCGGCAGCGACGCCATCACCGTGGCGGGTCAGCACCTTCAGCAGCGCGAAGATCACGTCCTGCTTGCGGGCACGGGCGACACCTTCGGAGATCTGCAGCTGCTCGGCGATTTCCAGCAGCTTCTGCGCCGGCATGCGCTTGAGGTCGCTCAGCGAATACACCGGGAAGCCTTCCGGCACGTTCGGCTGGGTGGTACGCACGAACGGCTGCTGTTCGTTGTTGTCCTGCGGCATGCCATCGTCGCGTCCACCACCACGTGCCGGGCGGTCACGGTCGCGTCGGTTGCGGAAGCGGTCACGGCGGTTGCCCTGGCCCTGCGCGTTGTTCTGCTGGTTGCCCTGGTAGGGGCCCTGGTTCTGGCCGCCTGCGGTGTTCTGCTGGCCGCCGCCGGAGGTGTTGTTGTTCTGCTGCGGGCGACCCTGGCCGGATTCGCGGCCTTCGTTGCCGTCACCGCCGTTGGTGGCGGGAGCATCGGCAGCGGGCGCGCTCGGCGCCGCCGCAGCGGGCGCGGGGGGCGGAGTGGGACGGGGTGCTTCGGGCGCATTGGCCAGCGGCAGGCCGGCCTGTGCCGGGGCACTGGTTTCGGCGGACGCGGGTGCGGCGGCCTTGGTCACGCGCGGCTTGCGCACACGCTTTTCGGCGGGCGCATCAGCGCTGCCGGTTTCAGAAGTGGTATCGGACAAGAGCGTTATTCCTCGCTTGAAGGTGCGAGCGCCCGGCTGGGGCGGCGAACGAAGGGATGGGGTCTGGAGTGAACTGCATCCAGCGGGTGCGGCACGCGAACGCGGACCGGATGTGCCGACACTATCACCGGCGCGCGGCGCCTTGCAAGCACCGCGATGCCGCGACATTCAGGCAGCGCAGGGGCTGCAGGCAGCCGGCGTCACCGGCTGCCGGGAAACACAGGCCTCAGGCCAGCGCCTTGTCGAGCAGGCCGGCCAGCTGGGCCTTGCCCACCGCACCCACCTGCTCACCGACCTTCTCGCCGTCCTTGAAGACGACCAGGTAGGGAATGGAACGGACGTGATACTTCACCGCCAGGTCGCGCTCGTGGTCGACGTTGACCTTGACGATCTTCGCGCGGCCACCGTAGGCCACGGCCAGTTCGTCCAGCGCCGGTGCGATCATCTTGCACGGCCCACACCATTCGGCCCAGAAATCAACCAGGACCGGCTCTTTGGAGTTCAGTACGGTGCTTTCGAAATCAGCGGTGCTGACATGTACAACGTTGTCGCTCATCTTGGTTTCTCGTCTTGTGGGGCACCCGGCCGGGGCCGGAGGTGGGTGAACTGGGCTGGACCAGAGTGGCGCAACCCTCGCCGTTGCCTGGTGGAGCAGGCTCCACGGTGCGCTGGGCAGGATGCCTGGATGCTCACGGACGGCAGTTTACCCCTATCGGCACAGGGAGACAGGGGGCGGCTGGAACCCAGCGTATCGCGATCAATATGACCGACGGAATGTGTCGGATTTCACTGTCCACACCTATGGGATAGGGGCCCGTCCCTGGTGCACAAGGGAAGCACCGGGAACGATTCAGCGGGCGGTGGCATGGATGAATGGGAAATGGGCGGGCGGTCTCCGGGTGTGGTGAGACGCTTTGGCCCGGTTGCCCGCCCGATTACGCTAAACTGCTTCATTGAGCGGCAAGGGACCCGAGGGTTCCAAGGCCCGCCGACCCGCCGCAGGGGCCGCAGTTTGCGACGGAGCCCCCAGATGACGCCGAGCCGCCCGATTGCAGGTGGCGGCCAGACCAAGACGGACACATGAGCGACAAACCGCTGACCGATTTGACCTTTTCCTCCTTCGATCTGCATCCGGCATTGCACGCCGGTCTTGAAGGAGCCGGATTCACCCGCTGCACCCCGATCCAGGCGTTGACGCTGCCGGTCGCACTCGCCGGTGGCGACGTCGCAGGCCAGGCACAGACTGGTACCGGCAAGACGCTGGCCTTCCTGGTCGCGGTGGTGAACCGCCTGCTGACCCGCCCGGCACTGGCCGACCGCAAGCCGGAAGACCCGCGCGCGCTGATCCTGGCCCCCACCCGCGAACTGGCCATCCAGATCCACAAGGATGCGGTGAAGCTGGGTTCGGACCTGGGGCTGCGCTTCGCGCTGGTGTACGGCGGCGTGGACTACGACAAGCAGCGCGAACTGCTGCAGCAGGGCGTGGACGTGATCATCGCCACCCCCGGCCGCCTGATCGACTACGTCAAGCAGCACAAGGTGGTTTCGCTGCACGCCTGCGAAATCTGCGTGCTGGACGAAGCCGACCGCATGTTCGACCTGGGCTTCATCAAGGACATCCGCTTCCTGCTGCGCCGCATGCCCGAGCGCACCACCCGGCAGACCCTGCTGTTCAGCGCCACGCTCAGCCACCGCGTGCTGGAACTGGCGTATGACCACATGAACGAGCCGCAGAAGATGGTGGTGGAGAGCGAATCCATCACCGCCGCCCGCGTGCGCCAGCGCATGTACTTCCCGGCCGACGAAGAGAAGATCCCGCTGCTGCTGGGCCTGCTGTCGCGCAGCGAAGGCGCGCGTACGATGGTGTTCGTCAACACCAAGGTGTTCGTCGAGCGCGTCGCGCGCGCGCTGGAACGTTCCGGCTACCGCGTCGGCGTGCTGTCCGGTGACGTTCCGCAGAAGAAGCGCGAAAGCCTGCTGAACCGCTTCCAGAAGGGTCAGCTGGAAATCCTGGTGGTCACCGACGTGGCCGCCCGCGGCCTGCACATCGACGGCATCAAGTACGTCTACAACTACGACCTGCCGTTCGACGCCGAAGACTACGTGCACCGCATCGGCCGCACCGCGCGCCTGGGCGAGGAAGGCGATGCGATCAGCTTCGCCTGCGAACGCTATGCGATGGGCCTGCCGGACATCGAGGCCTATATCGACCAGAAGATCCCGGTCGAAGCGGTGACCGCCGAACTGCTGACCTCGCTGCCGCGCCCGGAACGTGCGCCGCCTGCGCCGGGCGAGGAAGGCGACGAGAACGAAAGCGTCAGCCAGATCTTCCGCGAAGCGCGTGAAGCGCGTGCCGCCGAAGAAGAGCGTCGTGGTGGCGGCCGTGGTGGCAAGCCCTCCGCTGGCCGCGGCGAACGCAGTGGCGAGCGCAGCGGCGAACGCCGCCCGCGTCCGCCGCGCAAGCCGCGCGTGGAAGGCGAAGGGGTCGCCGCAGCGGAAGCCGCCGTTGTCGCCGGCAATGGCGAGGCCGCTGCTACCGCCACCGCCGATGCCGTGCAGGCGCCGCGTCCGCCGCGTGCCGAGGTTGGCGCCGCGCAGGATCCCGCATTGCAGGACGGCGAGCGCAAGCCGCGCAAGCGCCGTCGCCGTCGCAACGGCCGTCCGCTGGAAGGTGCCGAAGGTGCAACCCACGGCGCGTCCACCGCGCAGGGTGCACCGGTGCAGGTGGTGGCCAAGCCGGTCCGCAGTGCGGACCCGGGCGACTCCTTCCTGACCCGCATCGGCCGCAAGATCCGCCGGATGCTGGCCGGCGGGTAAGCGGTATTGATTGCACTGCCCCCGGCTCCGGGGGCAGTGGTCTCCCCGGCCCCGGCCGACGCAGGGCCAGGCCCTGGCGCGATGTCTCCACGCCGTGGCGCCTGTCCTGCATAATCAGGGGATGAGCGTCCTGCGGTTCGACAACGTAAGCAAACAGTACGCCGGTGGTCACGAGGCGCTGACTGATGTCAGCTTCGACGTGGCACCGGGCGAAATGGTGTTCGTCACCGGCCATTCCGGCGCGGGCAAGAGCACCCTCTTGAAACTGATCCACCTTGACGAGCGGCCCAGCCGCGGCGCGGTGGTGTTCAACGAGCGCAACCTGTTGAAGGTGCGCGGCGGCGACGTGCCACGGCATCGGCGCGAGGTGGGCGCGGTCTACCAGGACCACCGCCTGCTGATGGATCGCAGCATTTCCGAAAACGTGGCGCTGCCGCTGATCCTGCGCGGCACCCGCCGTGCCGACATCGGCAAGCGCGTGCGTTCGGTGCTGGAGCGCATGGGCCTGGGGCATCGCGAGAAGGCCCTGCCTTCGCAGTTGTCCGCCGGTGAGCAGCAGCGCGTTGGCATCGCCCGCGCGATCGTCGGTGAACCGCGCCTGCTGGTGGCCGACGAACCGACCGGCAACCTCGACCCGACCCTGGCCGCGGAAATCATGGCGCTGTTCGCCGAGCTGCCGGCGCGTGGGACCAGCGTGCTGGTGGTCAGCCATGACCTCGCCCTGCTGCGGCGCATGCGCAAGCGCGTGCTGATCCTCGACCACGGCCGCCTGGTGGACGATATTTCGCCGCAGGACCTGGCCGAATGAGCACCGAATCCACTCCCGCGCCCGAGCGTCATGCCAACGCCCCGGCGGCGGCCCCTTCGAAGCTGGGCATCTGGTGGCAACACCACCTGCACAGCGTGGTGTTCAGCCTGGGCCGCGCTTTCCGCAAACCATGGGCCACGCTGTTGACGGTGATGGTCATGGCCCTGGCGCTGGCACTGCCACTGGGCTTGTCGATCGCCTTGGACAACCTCAAGCACTTCACCGGCAGCGTGCAGCAGTCCCGTGACATCAACCTGTTCCTGAAGGCCGAGCTGGATGCCGCCAGCGCGGAGGCCCTGGCCGCCGAGCTGAGGGCGCGTGACGACGTGGCCGCAGTGACCCTGCGCACCCCCGAACAGGGCCTGGAAGAACTCCGCGAGAATGCCGGCCTCGGCGAGGCGATCGATGCCCTGCAGTCCAATCCACTGCCCAGCCTGCTGGTGGTGACGCCGGCGGAGAAGGCCGACGACGCGCGCTTGGCGCGTGCGCTGGGCACCCTGCCGCAGGCCGACCTGGTGCAGCACGATGCGCTGTGGCGGACCCGGCTGGACGGCTGGCTGGCCTTCGGCGCGCGCCTGGTTCAGGTGCTGTCGCTGCTGCTGGGGCTGGGTGCGGTGCTGGTGGTCGGCAATACCGTGCGGCTGGACATCCAGGCGCGCCGCGAAGAGATCGGCGTGCTGCAACTGCTGGGCGCCAGCGATGGCTTCATCCGGCGCCCGTTCCTGTACCTTGGCGCGTGGTACGGCCTCGGCGCGGGCCTGGTGGCGCTGGGGCTGATCGCCGCCGCCGGTGCCGCACTGGCCGGACCGCTTGCCCAGTTGTCGCAAAGCTACGCCAGTCCCTTCGCGCTGAAGGGGCTGGACCTGCTGCATTCCTCTGTCGTGCTGCTGGCCATCGTGCTGGTGGGCTGGCTGGGTGCATGGCTGGTCACCGGACATTTCCTGCGCCAGACGCGCCCCACCGAGACCTGAGCCCTTCCGCATGCAGCCGCAAGCACTCAAGCATCTGCACGATGATGCCACCCGGGTCATGGTGGTCGATGGCTCGCGGCTGGTCCGCAAGCTGATCGCCGATGTGCTGCAGCGCGACCTCCCCGGCGTGCAGGTGGTCGGCTGCGCCAGCATCGCAGAGGCACGCCAGGCCTTGGCCGACGGGCCGGTCAACCTGGTGACCACCTCGCTGTCGCTGCCCGACGGCGACGGCCTGGCGCTGGCCAGGACCGTGCGCGAATCGGCGGGGCAGGCGTACGTGCCGGTGATCGTGGTCTCAGGCGATGCCCAGTCGCACCTGGAACAGCGCCGCTTCACCGACTACGTCACCGATTACTTCGACAAATCGCTGGGCCATGAAGCGCTGGCCGCTTTCATCCGCGGCTACGTGCAGCCGGCGATCATTCCCGGTGCCACGCTGCTGTACGTGGAAGACAGCCGGGTAGTGGCCGAAGCCACCAAGCGGATGCTCGAGCGCCAGCAGCTCAACGTGCTGCACGTGATGACCGCCGAAGAGGCCGTGACCCTGCTGACCGCCGAGTCGCTGGGCCGCAACCAGCACCGGATCGACCTGGTGCTCACCGACGTGACGCTCAAAGGTGAGCTCAGCGGACGTGATCTGGTGGAACGGGTGCGGGTGGACTTCGGCTACGGCAAACGCCGCCTGCCGGTGCTGGTGATGACCGGTGACGGCAATCCGCTCAACCAGACCGCGCTGCTGCAGGCCGGTGCCAACGACCTGGTGCTCAAGCCGATCGAAGAGCGGCTGCTGGTCACCAAGGTGTTGTTCCAGCTGCGCCTGTCCCGACTGAATCCAAGATCCGTGGTGTGATGAACGAAGCAGTACCTCCTTCCATCCAGCTCGAGCCGAGCTGGAAAGCACACGTCGGCGACTGGCTGCTGCAGCCGCAGATGCGCGAGCTGTCCCGCTTCCTTCGCGAGCGCAAGGCGGGGGGCGCGAACGTGTTCCCGCCCGGCCCGCAGATCTTTGCCGCCTTCGATGCCACCCCGTTCGATGCCACCAAGGTGGTGATCCTGGGCCAGGATCCGTATCACGGTCGTGGCCAGGCGCATGGGCTGAGTTTCTCGGTGCAGCCCGGCGTGCCGGTGCCGCCGTCGCTGTTGAACATCTACAAGGAAATCGAACGCGACCTCGGTATCCCGCGGCCGGACCATGGCTGCCTGCTGCCCTGGGCGCGGCAGGGCGTGCTGCTGCTGAACGCGGTGCTGACGGTGGAAGAGGGCAGCGCCGGGGCGCACCAGAAGCGCGGCTGGGAAGGCTTCACCGACCACGTGGTGGAAGCGCTCAACCGCGAACGCGAAGGGCTGGTGTTCCTGCTGTGGGGCAGCTACGCGCAGCAGAAGGGCAAAGTCATCGACACCGCGCGTCATCGGGTATTGAAGGCACCGCATCCCTCGCCGCTGTCCGCCCACCGCGGGTTCCTCGGCTGTGGCCATTTCTCGGCCACCAATGAGTACCTGCAGCGCCGCGGACAGACACCGATCGACTGGTCGCTGCCACCGGCAGGGTAACGGTGCCTGACGGCACGAGAGGGCGGGTGCCGGCATGGGAGGGCAGGTGACGGCGTGGGAAGGTGGGTGACGACCGTTGGTCGTCACGCCTTTGCTTTTTTTGCCGCTGCGCCGGGCACGGCTCGGCGCTACCGGACTCCAAGCGCTGAACGACTGACAACTTCTCCCGACTGAATGCGCGGATGGCGCCGTCCGTTCAGCCAATCTGCACGATTTTTTCCGCTGATTTATCCCGCAATACATTGATCTCGAAGGGTTTTATGCTGACCAGATCGACTATCGCCACTGTCACCAAATCGCGGTAGGGTAGATGGGTAGTCAACGCCATTGTTCTGCCACCGGAACACTGGAACTTTTTTGACCTTTAGCAGTCGAAGTATCGGACTGCTAAGATGAGACCCATGAGCCAGAACACCTCTACTGCCCTTGTGGCAAACAATCTCCCGATTCCCAGTGCGCTCGGTTCGCTGGACGCCTACATCGGTGCCGTGCACCAGATCCCGGTGCTTTCGGTCGATGATGAGCAGGACCTGGCGCGTCGTTTCCGTGATCAGACCGATCTGGATGCGGCCCGCGAACTGGTGCATTCGCACCTGCGTTTCGTGGTGCACGTGGCCCGCGGCTACAACGGTTACGGCCTCGCCCTGGGCGACCTCATCCAGGAAGGCAACATCGGCCTGATGAAGGCGGTCAAGCGCTTCGACCCGGACATGGGCGTGCGCCTGGTGTCCTTCGCGGTGCATTGGATCCGTGCCGAAATGCACGAGTTCATCCTGAAGAACTGGCGCATCGTGAAGGTCGCCACGACCAAGGCGCAGCGCAAGCTGTTCTTCAACCTGCGCCGTTCCAAGAAGCGCCTGGGCTGGATGAACGCGGCCGAAGTGACCGCAGTGGCGAAGGACCTCAACGTCTCCGAACGCGAAGTAATGGAGATGGAGTCGCGCCTGTCCGGCCGTGATATTGGTTTCGACGCCCCCAGCGACGAAGACGACGACCATGCGCCGCCGTCGCCGGCTGCCTACCTGATGGCCAATGAAGAAGATCCTTCGATGGCCTACGAGCGCGCCGACAGCGAAGACAACCAGCTGCAGCTGCTGCGCGAAGGCATGGCCGAACTGGATGCGCGTTCGCGCGACATCATCGCCCGCCGCTGGCTGGATGCCGACAGCAAGGTCACGCTGCAGGAGCTGGCCGATGAGTATGGCGTATCCGCCGAGCGCATCCGCCAGGTCGAAGCGAACGCACTGAAGAAGATGAAGGCGCTGTTCACCGCGTAAGCGGAAACAGATACCGCACACGAAAACGCCGGGCACTGCCCGGCGTTTCTGTTTTAGGGCACTGGTATCGCCAAGCCATGCTCGGCGTCTTTTCCGGCGGCAAACGCGGGAGCTCGCCGAATAGGGCTCGGTCTGCTCAGGTTTGATGGCTTGATACTTCTCGCCGCCAGCGAAAAGCTTCAGTGACTTAATCGCGGGACCACTTCCGCCATCCCTCTGCGGCCGGGGCATTGGAGTTCGAAGCAGGTTCTGGCGCTGACGCGCCTGAGCCGTCCGAAGTCTTCGCTGCAGCAGGCGGATGGGTGCTTGGCGAGGTGAGGTTCGTAGGCACAGCGTTCCGCTCAGCACCCTCCTCTACAAAGATGGCGAGGCCTTGCCCCTTCTTCTGGAATACACCGCTTTGGACGCCAAAACCGTAGGCGGTGTTTCCATATCCCCATGCCTGGCCGGAGCCAACCGAGCCGACTTGCTGATCGCCTACGCCTGAGAGCAGGACACCATTTGCGCCCAATGACGCTGCCTCGGCCTTGAGCCGTTGCACAACCTTGTTTGTCTTACCCTGATCACTGAGCGCCCATGAATTCCGGCTGCCTGCATCAAGTAGCGCAACCTTCTCGAATCTCTCTGGGGGGTCGACGTAGATGCGGACCTGGGAAGGATCGATAGGGGCTCGAGTCGTGCCCACGACAATGCTGGACGATGCGCATGCACACATGGACAGCGCCAAGACTGAAGAGAAAATTCCAAGACGTATGTTCATAACTGCATCCTTGAGTTCAAAGTGGCGGCGCACGTCCTCCCTGATCAACAGTGAGCGTTGCGCATCAACGTCCGTCGTTCAATCAAAAATCTGGCACGTCGTGTCACGGATATCATGAGGAGTGCGTCCCTGCGATCCAGAGCACATGCACCCAGCACGAAGGTCTACCAGTAGCCCAGGCAGATTTCCGGCCAGAGCTTGATGCACGTCACGCTTTTCGTCAACACGGGTTGTGAAAGGAGCCTAAGCGCATCGTTCTCCCGCGAGAGCACCAAGAAGCGCTCGGTGCTGCTGTCCTCGCCTCACAGCAGCTTTTCAACGCTGCCGGGAGGCTCGGTAAAGCGGAGGGATCAGGCGAGCAGCAAGCGTGGCACGGCGGTTTTTCAGCCGTAGCCATGCCCGGCGTTTTTGAGTCTGCGGTGTCGGCGGACATTTCCGCCCAGCATGGCTCGGCGCTACCGGTCGTGGTGGGTGACGACCGTTGGTCGTCACGCCGTTACCGCCTCAGCTTTCGCGGGCGATCGCGCGCCAGCCGATGTCGTTGCGGTGGAACTCGTTCGCCCACGTCACCTGGGCCACGCCGGCATATGCATTGGCCTGCGCATCGCGCACGCTGTCGCCGAGTGCGGCCACGCACAGTACCCGTCCACCGGCACTGACCACGTTGCCCTGCGCATCCAGCGCGGTGCCTGCGTGGAATACCTTGGCGGTGTCCGGCACGCGGTCCAGGCCGGAAATCACATCGCCGGTGACCGGCGCTTCCGGATACGGAGACGCGGCCAGCACCACGCCCAGCGATGGACGGGGGTCCCACTGCGCCTGCACCTGGTCCAGCCTGCCGTCGATCGCCGCCTGCACCAGGTCCAGCAGGTCCGACTGCAGGCGCAGCATCACCGGTTGGGTTTCCGGGTCGCCGAAGCGCACGTTGAACTCGATCACTTTCGGCGCACCGCTGGCGTCGATCATCAGGCCGGCATACAGGAAGCCGGTGAACGGTACGCCGTCGGCGATCATGCCCTGCACGGTCGGCTCCACAACCTCACGCATCACCCGTGCGTGCACTTCCGGCGTGACCACCGGAGCCGGCGAATACGCGCCCATGCCGCCGGTGTTGGGACCGGTATCGCCGTCGCCGACGCGCTTGTGATCCTGCGAGGTGGCCATCGGCAACGCATGCACGCCATCGACCATCGAGATGAAGCTGGCCTCTTCGCCATCGAGGAATTCTTCGATCACCACGCGTGCGCCGGCGTCGCCGAAGGCATTGCCGGACAGCATGTCGCGCACCGCCGATTCTGCTTCGGGCAGCGACATCGCCACGATCACGCCCTTGCCGGCGGCCAGGCCATCGGCCTTGACCACGATCGGCGCGCCCTTTTCGCGGAGGTACGCCAGCGCGGCGTCGACGTCGGTGTGCACGGCGTAATACGCGGTCGGGATGCCATGCCGGGCCAGGAAGTCCTTGGCGTAGGCCTTGCTGCCTTCCAGCTGGGCAGCGGCGGCGGTCGGACCGAAGATGCGCAGGCCGGCTTCGCCGAACGCATCGACCACGCCGGCCACCAGCGGCACTTCCGGGCCGACCACGGTGACGGCGACGCCTTCGGACCGGGCCAGCGCCAGCAGGCCATCCAGATCAGTGACCTTGACGGCCACGTTGCGGCATTTCGCTTCGGTGGCGGTGCCGGCATTGCCCGGCGCGACCAGCACTTCGCTGACCTGCGCGGACTGGGCCAGCTTCCAGGCCAGGGCGTGTTCGCGGCCGCCGGAGCCGATGACGAGGATCTTCATGCTGAGGGATTTCCGATACGCGGGGAAAGAAGACGCGAGGTGCCGAACGGGCCGGCACCCCCAGGGATCCGCTGCACGTCAGTGACGGAAGTGACGCACGCCGGTGAACACCATCGCCAGGCCGGCTTCGTCGGCGGCCGCGATGACTTCGGCGTCGCGCATCGAACCACCCGGCTGGATCACCGCCTTGATGCCGGCCGCAGCGGCGGCATCGATGCCGTCGCGGAACGGGAAGAACGCATCGGAGGCCATCACCGAACCTTCCACCACCAGGTTCGCATCGGCGGCCTTGATGCCGGCGATGCGCGCCGAATAGACGCGGCTCATCTGGCCGGCGCCGACGCCGATGGTGCGGTTGTCCCTGGCGTACACGATGGCGTTGGACTTCACGAACTTGGCGACCTTCCAGGCGAACAGCAGGTCGGTGAACTGCTTGTCGGTCGGCGCCAGCTTGCTGACCACCTTCAGTTCGTCACGGGTCATGCCGCGGTTGTCGGAAGACTGCAGCAACAGGCCCGAACCGATCCGCTTGCTGTCGTAGTTGTTCAGGCCTTCACCGTGCGGGATGCGCAGCACGCGCACGTTGGCCTTCTTCGTGGCGTATTCCAGCGCGGCCGGTTCGTACTCCGGGGCGATCAGCACTTCAACGAACTGACGGTCCAGGATCACCTGCGTGGTGGCCAGGTCCAGCGGCTTGTTGAAGGCGATGATGCCGCCGAAGGCGCTGGTCGGGTCGGTGGCATAGGCCAACTCATAGGCATCGCCGTTGCCGGCACCCACGGCGACGCCGCACGGATTGGCATGCTTGACGATCACGCAGGCCGGCGCCTCGAACTGCCGCACACATTCCCACGCGGCATCGGCATCGGCCAGGTTGTTGTAGCTCAGTTCCTTGCCCTGCAGCTGCTGGAAGGTGGCAAGGGTGCCCGGCACCGGATACAGGTCACGGTAGAAGGCGCCGCTCTGGTGTGGGTTCTCTCCGTAGCGCAGGTCCATCACCTTCACGAAAGAGGAATTCATCTGTGCCGGGAACTCGCTGCGCACCGGCACCGCGGTCTCGCGCGAGGCGACCGCGGACAGGTAATTGCTGATCGCCGCATCGTACTGGGCAACGCGGTTGAACGCGGCCACCGAGAAGGCGAAGCGCTTGGCGGCAGACAGCTGGCCATCATGCGCGGCCAGTTCGGCCAGCAGTTCGTCGTACTGCGACGGGTCGGTCGCGACCGCGACGCGGGCGAAATTCTTTGCTGCCGAACGCAGCATGGCCGGGCCGCCGATGTCGATGTTCTCCACTGCATCGTCGAGCGCGCAGTCGGCCTTGGCGGTGACTGATTCGAACGGATACAGGTTCAGCACCAGCAGGTCGATGGCACCAATGCCGTGCTCGGCCATCACCGCATCATCGGTACCGGCGCGGCCCAGCAGGCCGCCATGCACCATCGGGTGCAGGGTCTTGACCCGGCCATCCATCATTTCCGGGAAGCCGGTGACGTCGGCGACATCCTTGACCGCCAGGCCCGCCTCGCGGATCGCCTTGGCGGTGCCGCCGGTGGACAGCAGTTCCACGCCGCGTGCGGACAGGGCAGTGGCCAGCGCGATCAGGCCGGTCTTGTCGGAAACGGAAAGCAGGGCCCGACGGACGGGCAGCAGGTCAGCACTCATGGGGGCAGGGCAACGGCAGCAGGCGGGGCCGATATTGTAGGCCTTGGGGCGCCCTCACACGTAATGCAGTGCCGGCTCAGGCCGTGATGCCGTATTCCTTGAGCTTCTTGCGCAGGGTGGCCCGGTGGATGCCCAGCATCGCCGCAGCGCGGCTCTGGTTGCCCTCGCAATGGTTCAGCACTTCCACGAACAGGGGAATTTCCATCTCGCGCAGCACGATCTCGTACACGTCATCGGCATCGCAGCCATCCAGGTCGCGCAGGTAGCGGCGCACGGACTGGGCAACATGTTCGCGGAGCGGAGGACGCGCAGCGCCACGACTGGTGTCAGGACGAGAGAGTACAGCGTTCAATGGGAATCCCGATCTGGTGGCCGCGCCGGAGCGAAGGCTGGCGCTGGCGAAGAAGGTGGTGGCGGCCAGTCTAGCGCGAGCAGGCCGCCCCTGCACGGGGCGGGCGCCCGGCCGGCCTCACAGGAATTCGAAATTGAAGGCGACCGTGGACGCCGACGGCTCCTTGACCTGGAAGGCGATCTGCGCGCTCTGGCCGGGTTCCAGCAGCCCCGCCGTCCGTGCCCCGGCACCGAGATAGTCCGATGCCTCGAACACACCACTGCCGATCACCCGGCCATCGGCGTCGGACAGTGACAGCCGCAGCACGGGCCAGTCCTGTGCCCACCGTGCGTCATTGCGGATGCTCGCCTGTACCTGCAGTGCGCCGGCCTGTTGCGGCATCGGCCGCACGTCGCGGCTGATCATGGTGAAGGCCGCCGGTTCGCGCCAGGCGGGCAGGTCACAGCGCAGCACACGGCACAGGCCTGCAACCCAGGGACGGGTGCTGGCATCTGCCGCCAGGCGGGCGCGGTCGGCCAGCGCGATCTGCAGCAACAACAGCAGCGACAGCGCGGCCACCATGGCCCATTGCCAGCGGGGCGTGCGCAATCGATGCCCGCCACCGCGCAGGAACACCGGCTCTGCCTGGGACAGCGTGGGTTCCGCAGCCGCAGCAGGGACCTGCGCGGAGATCGTCGCGCTCGCCTGCACCGGTACTTCCCCGGCCATCGCGGCTGCCTCCGCGACGGGGTCCACAAGCGCTTGGGCGGTGTCGTCTGCGGTGACCTGAGAGGCGTCGGCTGAAGGCGCCGACGTCTCTGCCAACGGGGTCGCATCCGCGTCGGCCTGCGATCCGGCGTGTGGACGCAGGAAGGTGGCCAACGGTCGACGGGGCGGGTTCGGTTCGGACATGAATGTTCCGGCTCGGATCCAGTGGCTATTCAATCACGTCTGCGCGCGATCAGGCGCGCCGCACGCCGGTGATGCGCATCCAGTCGCCGTCCTGGGTCGCCTGCAGGTCATCGAACCAGGCGGCGTATCGCTGCAGCAGTTCGTGTTCCTGGCCATGCAGGATGCCCGACAGCGCGATGCGGCCTCCGGCGGCAACGCGGGCAGCCAGCAGGTCGGCCAGTGCGTCCAGCGCAGAGGCCAGGATGTTGGCGACCACCACCGGGTAGGTGGCCACCGGTTCGTCCTGTGGCAGGTAGACATGCATGCGCGGAAGTTCGCCATTGCGCTCGGCATTGTCGGCGGTGGCGATCAGCGCCTGCGGATCGTTGTCCACGCCGATCGACTCGGCCGCGCCCAGCTTCAACGCGGCCAGTGCCAGGATCCCCGAGCCGCAACCGAAGTCGAGCACGCGTTGTCCCTGCAACAGGCCCTCACCGGCCAGGCCATCGAGCCAGCGCAGGCACAGGGCGGTGGTCGGGTGGGTGCCGGAGCCGAACGCCAGGCCCGGGTCCAGCCGCACCACGGCCGCATCGGCGGCCTGGGCGGCGTCGGGCAGTTCATGGTTCCACGGCACGATCCAGGTGCGCTCGCCGAAGGACAAGGGCTCGAACTGGTCCAGCCAGACGCGCTCCCAGTCCTGGTCTTCCACCGCACGGAAGCTCACCGTCGACCAGTCCAGGCCATCGTCGAAGGCTTCCAGCGCGGCCAGCAGCAGCAGTCCATCGGCGTCATGCGGGAACAAGGCGCTCAGGACCAGCGTGTCCCACATCGGTGTCTCGCCGACGCCGGGTTCCAGGATGGCCTGTTCGTTGCTGGTGTCGGCCTCGGCATCGAGCAGGGTCACCGCCAACGCGCCGACGTCCTCCAGTGCGTTTTCGTAGCGGGGCTGGGTGGCTTCAGTGCAGCGCAGGGTCAGTTCCAGGAACGGCATGGTGGCAGGCGAGGTCCGGCAAAGAAGGGAATGCTAGTCGATCCTGGACGGCGGCAGCCATCTCAAGGCCTGCGGAGAATGAATGCGGCGGGCCAGACAGGCGGCAATCCCCTTGGTAGACTCGCGTTCCTGCCTTGCCTGTCAATGGCTTGTCCCCTGATGGCGTTTGCCCCGGCCCTTAAAACCTGGTTGCTCGTGGTGCCGGCCGTGGCCTTGCTCGGCGCAGCGGGCATGCGCATGGGCGGTCACCTGCTGCATGCGCAGCAATCCGGTCCCGCTGCGATGGACGCAGGAATGTCGCAACCCGTGGACACGCAGGCCACGCCCACGGCATTGCCTGCGGCCCTGGCACGCCGGCTTGGGGCCAGCGAACTTCAGCTCAACGGCGTGCCTTCCGGGCTGCCGCTGGACATCCGCGCCGACATGGAAGGCAACACCGATCTGTTCGCGTTCGCCCAGCGCCTGCGCGGCCAGGCCGACAGTGGCAACGTCGAGGCGCGCTGGATGTTGAGCCGGGTCTACGACTACTGCAGCCAGTACGCCAGCGATCCCGGCGGCTACCAGCTGGACAACAGTGTGTTGACCGGGATGGGCGAGCGTGCATCGACCGCGATGGCCGCCGCACGCCAGCGTGTCGCCGCGCGCTGCGGCGGCTTCGTGGCCAGTGATGGGCTGGGCTATCCGCTGGTGTTCGCGCAGCGCCGCCAGGCCGCGCAGGGCGGCAACCTGGCCGCCGAAGCCTCGTTGCTGGCCGACGGTCAACCGCTGCAGACCGACGAAGACTACCGGCGCGGCCTGGTCGAGCGCGTGCGCGATTCGCATGATCCGGAAGCCTACATGGCGCTGGCCCCGGCAATGGGGCTGCGCGCGTCCGGCGACCGGGCCATGACCGGCATGGTGGCCGGGGAGGCACTGAGCGAACTGGCCTGGCGCGTGGCGGCCTGCGAGCTGGGCATGCCGTGCGGCAGCGACAGCGTGCTGATGAACAGCTTCTGCGCCAACGGTGGCATCTGCAGCCAGGATGAGGGGCAGGACTTCACTGATTTTGTATACGACGCTGCGGTATCGCGGCAGGGTGCCGAAAAAATGACCGAATGGGTCGAAGAACTGATTGGAAAGAGGAAAAGGCGATGAAGTACCGTCGAATCCTGCACGGGGCGAAATTCTGGTTCTGGGTGGCGCTGTTCGTCGCCTATTCGGCGGGTGCGGTCGGCCTGCTGCTGATCGATACCCAGGAAGATCGTTACCGACGACTGTCCGCGGTGGAGCTGACCAAAGTGCAGTCCACGCCGGAAGCGCGCCGTGTCGGCGCCAGCCAGGTGGCCGCGGTGTACCGTGCGCAGAGTGCCATGCCATTCACCTCGCTGCCGGCGGGCAGCACCTTCCAGGTGGTGTGGCCGGATGGCTCCACTGAAACCATGGTGATCGTCGACCCGTCTTCGCCCAATGGCGTACGTCCGTTGGCGGGCAGCCAGGTTCCCGCACGCGTGACAGAGCGTCGCTGATGCGGCGCAGAGGGGCTGCCGGTTGGCGGCCCTTCATCGGTCGCGTCCTATTCCGCAGGATGGCGTGAAGGGGCTCTAATGGCGACCTCTGCAGTGTCGGCCCGCGTGGTGAACCGATGGCACTGCCCGTCGGAGAAACCCATGCTTACCGTCGTGATGCGATCGCTATCGGCCCTTGCCCTTGCAGCCGTCCTGCTGTCCCCGCTGGCCGCCGAAGCCGGCGTGGTCATTGCCGGCACCCGGCTTGTCTATCCCGCGCAGGAGCGCGAAGTCACCCTGGGGCTGAACAACGAGGCGCAACGCCCGTCGCTGGTGCAGTTGTGGATCGATGACGGTAACCAGGACACCCCGCCGGAAGAGGCCAAAGCCCCGTTCGTGATGACGCCGCCCCTGCTGCGCATGGACGCCGGTGCCCGACAGGCGGTGCGCATCCGCTTCACCGGCCCGGCGCAGCCTGGCGACCGCGAATCGCTGTACTGGGTGAACGTGCTGGAGATCCCGCCGTCCAGCGCCGCAGAGGACAAGCTGGACCTGGCCTTCCGCAGCCGCATCAAGCTGTTCTATCGTCCCGCCGGCTTGCCCGGCGAGGCAGACACTGCCCACCGCCAGCTGCGCTGGTCGCTGCAGCAGCGTGCGGGCGGCCTGGCCGTGCAGGTCGACAATCCGACCCCGTGGCACGTCAGCTTCGCGGCGATCTCGCTGACCGTCGACGGCAAGGTATCGGCTGATACCGGGGGCGGTATGGTCGCGCCGCGTGCCACCCAGGTGTTCCCGCTGGATGGGCTTGCCACACGGCCGCAAGGCGTAATCGGCATCGAGTACAGCACCATCACCGACGTCGGCGCGGTGCAGCCGGCCAGCGCATCGCTGGCCAACTGAGGCGGCGCCCTCGCATTTCGGACGCATCTGATGGGAGGCCACACGGCAGCGGCTGACACTGTGCAAGCGCCGGGCTGACCTCGACGGTACGCTGCCTGCCCGGTCGGTGAAGTCAGTGAAACCCGCTGCCTTGCTGGTGGCAGACCGGAGGGGGGGGCGGGCGAGTGCGCGGAGGGCCAGGGAGGGGTGACATTGCGCTACGAACAGCGCGGAATCAGACCCATCCGATGTCGTGTATGGCGGGGGTTGGGGACACTCCTGATGAGCGGGCCCGGTCGACGCCCGGCCTACCTTCACAAATGGTGATGACATGAAGCAGATTCTTTTCTACCGGCTGCTGACCGCGCTGGCGTTGTGCAACGCAGGCTCTGCGTTGGCGCAGAGCTGCGAACATCCCTCTGAATGGCCGACGCCGTTCCAGATAATCCTGCCCCTCCAGGGCACGATCACCGTGGGAGCCGATGTGCCGGACGGCGCGGAGATCTACACCGCACGGCATAACAGCGGCTCACCTGCCTTCATCAGGTGCCTGGGTGGGCCCGGTCGTGTGCAGCGGGAGAATGGCTACATAGGGGTCCCGGGCGAACCATCGGCGTTGCCCGGGATCTACAAGACATCGGTTCCCGGCGTCGGCATTGCGGTGTGGTACGCCGGAACCAGGTTCCCGTTCGATCCGGGTGCCTACACCGTCGACAGCTCCCCTCTGCGTGTGACGTTCAACAAGCAGTTGGATTTCAGCCTGTACAAGATCGGTCCGATCAGTGCGGGCGTGTTGCAGGGCAGTTCGCTTCCACGCGCGCGCCAGTCCACCCTGGGCACGGGCGGCATCAATATCTGGGAAGCGCAGATCGTCGGGCAGTTGAACATCGTGACCGGCACCTGCCGGGTGGGCGATGTGACCGTGTCGATGGGAAGCCCGGCGCAGCGCGAGCTGAACGCGCCAGGTGCGGCCACGGCGTGGAAACTGTTCATCGTTCCACTGAGCGGCTGCCCGGCGTTCTTCGGCAGGCAGCCGGCGTATGTCCAGGATGACAGCGGTGCCAGTGAAGTGGGGGGCCGCCGCGTGGCCAACCGCATCGGTCTACGCCTGGATCCCAGCACGCCGGTGCTGGATGCGGCCCAGTCGATCATGGCGCTCAGCAACAAAGACCATCCCGATACGGCCAAAGGCCTCGGCATCCAGGTGGCGCTGCCGGACAACACCCCGGTGGGCTATGGCGTGTTCCGCGACAGTGGGTTGACGCTCACCACAACGCCGAACGGGACCTACGCCGTGCGGATGCGCGCGCGCTATGTGCAGACCGAAGCGCGGGTAAGGCCCGGCATCGCCAATGGCGCGATGGTGGTGACGCTGCGTTACGAATGAGCGCTGCAGGATCGCCTCAGCGCCGTGATTCCGCCCGATCCGATGTTGCATGGCGTGCCCGCGGCGGAGAATTCGATCCAGTCGGGCCTTTTGCGACGATTTCTTCTTGCCCTGTCTGGTGATGACCATGAAACGTTGTTCCCTACTCCGCCTGCTGTTGCCATTGGCCCTGTGCTGGGTGGGGCCGGCGTTGGCGCAGACATGCACCTACGACGGTGGAATAACCGGTCCGCAGCGCGTGACGATGCCCCTGCAGGGCACCATCACGGTGGGCGCCGACGTGCCCGTCGGAAGCGTCATCTACTACAGCGGCCATAGTGCGACCATTCCCGGGGCGATCGTCTGTGGCGGCGGCACGGGGAGCAGCGATTGGCAGCTGGAGTACACCGGTGACCCGGGGATCCCGGTACCAGGACGGGCTGGGTTCTACGCGACGCGCATTCCCGGCGTTGCGATCCGCTGGTGGCGAGCGTCCAACACGGTGCCGGCAGTCATCGTCAGCGATCCCCTGGGCGCAGGTTACCTCCGGCGCAACATTCTGGCGTCGCTGACCTTCGAGCTGATCAAGACCGGACCCATTTCACCGGGTACGCTGCTGGCCAGCAGTCTCCCCACGCCTCGAATGGTGGTGCGCTGGGGTCCGGGAAGGGAGCTCGAGGCGTATGAGGCGAACGTACAAGGCCAGCTCAATCTCGTGATCGGTACCTGCAACGTCCGCGACGCCACCGTGCCATTGGGCAGCCATCCCGCGCGCCTGCTGACCGGACCTGGCAGCGCAACGCCGTGGGTTGATTTCTCCGTGGCACTGGAGCAATGCCCGGTGTTTCCCGGCTGGCGTCGCTCCTTCCATACCAGCAACAGCGGCACGGCAGAGCGGTTGAACGAGGGGCGCGCCAATGCGATCGGTTTCCGCGTTGATCCCCAGACCGCGATCCTGGACCCCGCCCAGTCGGTCATGGCACTGCAGCGTGGGCCTGGCACCGTGCCGGCACAGGGCGTCGGGATACAGGTCGCCCTGCCGAACGACACTCCGGTGGGCTATGGCGTGTTCCGGGCCAGCGGTCTGGTGCTGAGCGATACGCCCAACGGCCGCTACACCATTCCGCTGCGCGCCCGTTACTACCAGACGGAGGAACGTGTGCGCGGAGGTCCGGCCAATGGCGCGATGGTGGTGACGCTGCGTTACGAATGAGCCTCGGCGCCGGCCTGCTGGCCGGCGCCTGGGTGCGATCAGGTCAGCGCGATCGACTTGGTCTTGCGCTCGGCCAGGCGCTTTTCCAGGTAGTGGATGTTCTGTCCACCGGCCTGGAAGCCCTTGTCGCGCATGATGCGCTGCTGCAGGGCGACGTTGGTCTTGATGCCATCCACCACCATCTCGCTCAGCGCCACCCGCATGCGGGCGATGGCGGTCTCGCGGTCTGGCCCGTGCACGATCAGCTTGCCGATCATCGAATCGTAGTTGGACGGTACGCGGTAGCCGGCATAGATGTGCGTATCCACGCGCACGCCGGGGCCGCCGGGTGCATGGAAAGCGGTGATCTGGCCCGGGCTCGGCACGAAGGTTTCCGAATCTTCCGCGTTGATGCGGCATTCGATGGCATGCCCGGTCAGCACGATGTCGCTCTGCTTGATCGACAGCTTCTGGCCGGCGGCGATCTTCAGCTGCTCCACCACCAGGTCGATGCCGGTGACCATTTCGGTGACCGGATGCTCCACCTGGATGCGGGTGTTCATTTCGATGAAATAGAAGCGGCCGTCTTCGTACAGGAACTCGAAGGTGCCGGCGCCGCGATAACCGATGCGGATGCAGGCTTCCACGCAGACCTTGCCGATCTGCTCGCGGGCCTCGTCGCTGATGCCCGGTGCCGGTGCTTCTTCCACCACTTTCTGATGGCGACGCTGCATCGAGCAGTCGCGCTCACCGAGGTGGATGGCGTTGCCCTGGCCGTCGGCGAGGACCTGGATTTCCACGTGGCGCGGATTCTCCAGGTACTTCTCCATGTACACCTCACCGTTGCCGAACGCCGCCTTGGCTTCGCTCTTGGTGGTTTCGATGGACGTCTTCAGCGAGGCTTCTGCATGCACCACGCGCATGCCGCGTCCGCCGCCGCCGCCGGAGGCCTTGATGATGACCGGGTAGCCGATCTCACGCGCGATCTTGGTGTTGGCGACGATGTCATCGCCCAGCGGACCACCCGAGCCCGGCACGCACGGCACGCCGGCGGCCTTCATCGCGCGGATCGCTTCCACCTTGTCACCCATCAGGCGGATGGTGTCGGCCTTGGGGCCGATGAAGATGAAGCCGGATTCTTCCACGCGTTCGGCGAAGTTCGCGTTTTCCGACAGGAAGCCGTAGCCGGGATGGATGGCCTGGGCGTCGGTTACTTCAGCGGCGGCGATCAACGCCGGGATGTTGAGGTAGCTGTCGCTGGAGGCCGCCGGGCCGATGCAGACCGATTCATCGGCCATGGCCACGTGCTTGAGGTTGCGGTCGACGGTGGAGTGCACGGCCACCGTGCGGATGCCCAGGGTGTGGCACGCGCGCAGGATGCGCAGCGCGATTTCCCCTCGGTTGGCAATGACGATTTTATCGAGCATGGCCGGCCCCTCAGCCGATCACGAACAGCGGCTGGTCGAACTCAACCGGCTGGCCGTTCTCGCCGAGGATGGCGACGATGGTGCCCGACGCATCGGCTTCGATCGGGTTGAACATCTTCATCGCTTCGATGATCGCCAGGGTCTCGCCTTCCTTGACCTGCTGGCCGATGCTGACGAAGGCCGGCTTGTCCGGCGAGGCCGACGCATAGAAGGTGCCGACCATCGGCGAACGCAGCACGTGGCCTTCCGGCAGCGCGTTGCCCGGCTTGGCGGTGCCACCGGTGGAGGCTTCGGTCGGCGACTGCATCGGCATGGCCGGGGCGGCAGCGGCGGCCGGCGCGGCGATCATCTGCGGCTGCACGGCCATCTGCGCGAAGGTGCCGACCGGCGCACGCGACAGGCGCACCGACTCTTCGCCTTCCTTGATTTCAATCTCGGCGAGGTTGGATTCTTCCAGCAGGTCGATCAACTTCTTGATTTTGCGCAGATCCATGAGGGCCTCTTCTTCTGTTTTGATTATCTGGGGTGGGAAGGGCGCAGGCGCCCGTTCGAAGCTCAGGCGTTGGACAACCGCTGCAGGGCGGCATCCATCGCATAACGGTAACTGTCGGCACCGAAACCGCAGATGACACCGACCGCCTTGTCGCTGAAATAGCTGTGCTGGCGGAAGGGTTCGCGGGAATGCGGATTGGACAGGTGGATTTCGATGAACGGCACGTCCACCGCGGCCAGCGCATCGCGCAGGGCCACCGAGGTATGGGTGAACGCAGCCGGGTTGATCAGGATGAAGGCGGTGCCGTCAAGGCGCGCAGCCTGGATGCGGTCCACCAGCACGTGTTCGGCATTGGACTGCAGGCTTTCCACCGCGTGCCCGGCCGCCGCCCCCTGCGCGTGCAGCGCCTGGTCGATCTGCGCCAGGGTGGTGTGGCCATAGACCCCCGGCTCGCGCGTGCCGAGCAGGTTGAGGTTGGGGCCGTGCAGTACCAGCAGTTTCGCCATGGGAGCCGAACAACGGGAAAGGGCGGCAGTCTGGCGGAAGCTGGAGTTGATGTCCAGTTCGGCGAAGTTATGCGCGTTTCAAGCATTCGTTTGAAATCTGCCGGCCGCGCGGCGGTTCTCTGGCAGGCGGCGGCCCATCATGGCACGCCGCCGCCTGTCCCTCTGTTCCGCTCAGGTCAGAACGTCCAGCCCAGCCGGGCGTAATAGAAGCCGCCGTTGAAGCCATACGGTGAATGCACCGGGTATTCCGCGCCAGCCACGCCGGCCCACGGGTTCTTCGAGGGCACCCGGTCGAACAGGTTCTGCGCGCCCAGGCTGAAGTACAGCCCGGAAGCGAACTTCCAGCCCACTTCGGCATCCACGATCAGCGCGCTGCCGGCGTGGATCGGCAGGCCACCGTCATCGGCGGAGACCACCCCGCTGTCCAGGTGGTCTTCGTACCAGCTGCTGTAGTAATTGAAGCGCAGGTTGGCATGGAAGATCTGGCGCTGGTGGTTGACGCTGAAGTAGCCCTTGGTGCGCGGCAGCGACTCTTCCAGCTTGTAGACGCGGGCGGCATCGATGAAGTCGGTATCGAAGCGGTCCACTTCGGTGCGGTTCCAGTTGGCGGCCAGCGCGTAGGTGGTGGTGCCACCGAAATGATCGCTGCGGTAGCTGGTGACCACGTCCACACCGGTGGTGGTGGTGTCGAAGGCGTTGCCGAAATAGGTGACCTGGGAAATCGATGCCGCTTCCGGATTGCCGCCGGCCACCAGCGCGGCGCGTTCGGCCGGGGTCACCGCGAAGCTGGTGCTCAGTGCGATGCGATCCTCCACCTTGATCTGGTAACCGTCCACGGTGAACAGCCAGTCGCCCTGCGTCCACACCGCCCCCAGCGAGACGTTCTTCGACTCTTCCGGGGTCAACGGCTGGGCGCCCTTGAGTTGGGCGATCGGATCGGTGGGGGGCAGGGTGGCGATGTCTTCCAGCGCCGTCCCCCCGAACACGGTGCTGATCTGGCTGATGTTGGCCTGGCCGGGAGTGGGGGCACGGAAGCCGGTGTTGTAGGCACCGCGCACGGCGAAGTTTTCAGTGAAGTCGAAGCGGCCGGTGAGCTTGCCGGTGGTGGTGCTGCCGAACGAATCGTAATCTTCGTAGCGCAGCGCGCCGGCCAGCAGGAAGCGTTCGGTGAGCTGCGCTTCCAGGTCCGCATAGGCGGCCCAGTTGCGACGGTCGAAGGTGCCGGCGGTGCGCGCGCTGAAGCCGTTGAAGCCGTTGGAGCCCAGCGCGAAGCCCTGCTCGGTCAGCGGGCCGATGGCGGTGGACGGGCCGTCACCGGGGCTGATGGTGAAGCTTTCCTCGCGCCATTCCGCGCCCATCGCCAGGCGCAGGGGCTGGTTGCTGAAGCCGGTGGCGATATCGCGGCTGACATCCACGTTGAGGTTCTTTTCGGTCTGGGTGTTGCCGCCGGGCTTGAACGACAGGCCCGTCGGCTGCACCGGGCCCATCGAGGCGTTGACCGTGTTGTAGATGGTGAAGTCGATCTCGTTGCGGCCCCAGGAACCGCTGACGTCCCAGTACCAGTCCTCCCAGGTGCCCTTGGCGCCGGCGAATACCGAGGTGTCTTCCAGCGACCCGCCGAAGCGCGGGGTGAAGCCGCCCGGCAGGCTGGACAGGAAGGTGTAGCAGTTCGCGGGCAGGGCCGCGACCGCTGCACTGACGCCGGCGTACGGCAGCAGGGTGCCGCTGCCGTCGCGCAGGGCGATGGAAGGGCAGGCACCGGCGCCGGTCAGGTTGCCGACCAGCAGGGTGTCGCCGCCATCGTTGGAATACACGCCCGAGCGCGAGGTCGGATCGCGGTAGTAGAAGCCGCCGTCCACGTCGCGTTTGGCATGGTTGCCGAACAGATAGAAGTCCACGTTGTCGGTGGACAGGCCCAGGTTGTAGACCAGCTTGAAGTCGTCATCGACCTTCGGCGAGCCCCACACCTGCGCGGGCTGGCCGACCCCGGGATAGCCCGCCGCGATCGCGGCGGCGTCGTCGTCACGCTGCACGCTGCGCGAGGTGTCATCGGCGTTGCGCCATTCGGCAGTCAGCGTGGCAAAGCCGCGTTCAGTCAGCGGCAGGCCGATCTGCGCCGAGTACTGCGTGGTCAGGCCGTCGCCTTCGTAGTACTTGCCGGTGAACACTTCGGCGGTGCCGCCTTCGCGCAGCTTCTTCAGACCAAAATTGATGACCCCGGCGATGGCGTCCGAGCCGTACTGGGCGGCGGCGCCATCGCGCAGCACCTCCACCTGTTCCAGCGCCAGCGATGGGAATACCGACAGGTCTGGACCCTGCGCACCGTCGGACAGGCCATGTCCGAGGAAGGTGATCACCGCCGCACGGTGGAAGCGTTTGCCGTTGACCAGCAGCAGGGTGTTGTCCGGCGGCAGGCCGCGCAGGTTGGCCGGGCGTACCAGGCTGGCGGCGTCATCGATGGGAATGGTGCTGACGTTGAAGGAGGGCACCAGCACCTTCAGCTGGTCCAGCGCATCGGTAGCGCCCTGGTTGCGGAATTCTTCACCGCTGATGATGTCGATCGGTACCGCCGAGGAGGACACGGTACGTGGTTTGGTGCGGCTGCCCAGCACCGACACGGTGTCCAGGTTGGTGGCCGCTTCGGGCGTGGCCGGGCTGTCCTGTGCCAGCGCTCCCGTGCTGGTGACCAGCAGGGCGGTCGCCAGCGCCAGGTGTACTGCAGATGCCAATGGCGAAAAGGCTTTCGGAGCGTGAACACACTTGCCAATGCGGTCGTTCATGCATGCACCTTGCAGTCGGATTGTTGAGTTGTCGTTCGGTTAGTGGCTCATCCTGTTGGTTCTCCCTGCGCGTCAGCGGATCTGTTGCGCTGCATCAATAATTAACAGAAGATTAACCGTACTGCAACGAATGTGTGCCGACGTTGGCGGTTGACTGGCGCGGTGGTCGATGGACCGACGCGCCGTACCCGCCGCCCGCGGGCCTTTCGCGGCGTATCCTTGCCACATGGGGACTTTTATTCCGACGCACCGACGGTCGCGCCTTCGTGCCTGCGCCTGTGCTGCGTTCTGCTTGCTGGTCGGGGCTGCGGCGCTGCCGGCGGCCGCCGCGACGCCGCCCACTGTGCTGTTGGACCCGTCTGAACAGGCCTGGATTACCGCCCATCCGGTGATCCGGGTCACCTCCGATGCCACCCTTCCGCCATTGGAATATGTCCGTGACGGTCAGCTGCGGGGCCTGTCCGGGGACTACCTCCGGCTGATCAGCGCGCGCACCGGGCTGCAGTTCCAGTTCGTGCAGGCCGCTGACTGGCCGGCCGCGCAGCGCGCGCTGGAATCGCGCGAGGCGGACATGCTGCTCAATGCCATGGACGAGCGCCTGTCACCGGCGACGCGTGCGGCGGTGCGCCTGGGCCGGCCCTATCTGTCGGCCTACAGCGTTGTGTTCACGCGACCGGATTCGCCGGCCGTATGGGACCTGCAGGAGCTGGCCGGGCGTCGGGTCGCCGCACGTGCCGCCGGGGACTACGCCCGGATCCTGCAGGCCCGTTATCCACAGCTGACCGTCGTGCCGACCGCCACCCCGCAGGCCTCCATGCAGATGGTGCTGGACGGCCAAGCCGACGCGGCGATGGGCACCAACGCGACCTTCCAGCCGTTTGTCGCGCGCCGGTATCTCGATGAGCTGCATATCTCCCGGCCGCGCATCGACCTGGTGATGCAGGCGCAGTTCGCGGTACGCAGCGACTGGCCGCAGCTGGAGGCGATCATCGGCAAGGCGATGGCGTCGATCAACACCCAGGAGGAATCGCAGATCCGCCAGCAATGGCTGCGCGAAGAGGACTACGGCGCGCCCAGCGTGGCCACCGTGCTGCGCTACAACTGGCCGTGGCTGCTGGCCATCGGCCTGCTGGTGCTGGCGCTGGGTGTGGTCGCGCGCTGGGCTTGGCGCGCACGCGCGGCGGCGATCGAAAGCGAACGGGTCAAGGCGCGTTTCCTGGCGACCATGAGCCATGAGATACGCACCCCGATCAACGCCGTGCTGGGGGCCATCGAAGTGCTGGCCGACCACGTTCCCGCCGGCCGGCCGCGCGCGCTGGTGCGGGCTGCCGAGGAGGCGGCCGAGTCGCTGACCGGCCTGCTGGACAACGTGCTGGACCTGTCCCGGCTGGACGAAGGCCGCATGCAGCTGGAGAAGATCCCGGTGGATGTGCGCGCGCTGGGGCGCAGCGTCGCGGCGGTATTCCAGGGCGAACTGGAAAAGCGCGGCATCGCGCTGGTCGTCGAGGTACCGGCGCACGACAGCTGGCTGATGCTTGACCCGACCCGGCTGCGCCAGGTGCTGATGAACCTGCTCGGCAACGCGCGCAAGTTCACCGAGCGCGGCAGCATCCGGTTGGCGCTGCAGGTGCAGGACGCACCGGCCGGCACCTGGTTGCACGCGGCGGTGACCGACACCGGTTGCGGGATCCCCGCAGCGCTGCAGGGCCACCTGTTCGATCCCTACACGCAGGCCGACGGCAGCATCTCGCGCCAGTACGGCGGCACCGGCCTGGGGCTGTCGATCAGCCACGATCTGGTGCAGCTGATGGGCGGCCAGATCGACCTGCACAGCGTGGAAGGCGAAGGCACCACGGTGTCGCTGCGGATCCCGGCCGAGCGTACCGATGCCGCGGCTGCACCTGCCGTCGCCACGCCGGGCGGCGTGCTGCGGGGCGTGCGCGTGCTGGTGGTCGATGACCATGCGCCCAACCGCATGGTGCTGGAGGAACAGCTCGGCCGGCTGGGCGCCGTGGCGATGCTGGCAGACAGTGCCGCGCAGGCGTTGGCCACGCTCACCGCGGACCTGCCGGACATCGTGCTGCTGGACTGCTTCATGCCGGACATCGACGGCTACCAGGCAAGCCGGATGATCCGCACGGCGGGCATCCCGGGCGTGGCCGACCTGCCGATCATCGCCATATCCGCTGCCAGCGATGCTGCCCACCTGGCGCGTTGCCAGCAGGCAGGCATGAACGGCGTGTTGAAAAAGCCGATCCGCCTGGCCGAACTGCAGGGCATGCTGGCGCTGTGGACCGGCCGCACTGCTGCAGCGGGATCCGCCGACAGGGCGGGGCAGACCGCCGCGCTGGAGGCCATCGAACGGGTCACCGTCGACCGGCTGGAGCCAGACCTGCGCGTGCTGCTGGCCGACGATCTGCACAAGCTGCGCGACGCGGTGGATGCCAGCGATCTCGCGCGCATCATCTTTTACGCGCATCGCCTGCATGGGGCCGCCGGGCTGGTCGGGCGGCCGGCGCTGGCCGCGTTGGCCGCCCGGCTGGAAGCCGATCCGGAAATGGATCCGGACCCGGCGCTGGACGAAATCGACGCGCAACTGGCAAGCCTGTCGCGGGCGGGGCCGATCCGGGTATGAACCGTGAGGCGGCTTTGGCGGGACCCTAGACGACTGGTCTAATCGGATATATAGTGGCTGCCATGAACGCCGTCCCCGCCACCGCCAACGTCCGCGAAAAGATCCTGGCCACCGGCCAGCGGATCATGGGCGGCAAAGGCTTTTCGGCGGTCGGACTGAATGAAGTGCTGGCCGCGGCCGGCGTGCCCAAGGGCTCGTTCTACCACTACTTCGGCTCGAAGGACGCCTTCGGCGAGGCGCTGCTGGAGGGGTACTTCGAGGCCTATGTGGCCGACATGGAGCGCATCTTCCGCCAGCCCGGCAAGACCAAGGCCGCGCAGATCGAAGACTATTTCGCCGCCTGGCAGGACAACCAATCCTTCGAGGACTGCCAGGGCAAGTGCCTGGCGGTGAAGCTGGGCGCCGAAGTGGCAGACCTTTCCGACAGCATGCGATCGGCGCTGGATCGCGGCACCGCGGCGATCATCGCCGGGATGGCTGCGGCGATCGAAGCCGGCCAGGCGGAAGGCTCGTTGCCGGTCCAGGACGACGCCAAGGCGCTGGCGCAGAGCCTCTACCAGCTGTGGTTGGGCGCCAGCATCATGGTCAAGATCGTCCGTACTCCGCAGCCGTTCGACAACGCGCTGCGCACCACCCGTCACCTGCTGGGTCCACCCGCCAACACCGCCGTTTCCTGAACGCAGGGGGCGGCACGCTCGTCCCGTTTCACGCGCAATTTCCTAGACGACCGGTCTAATTTTTGTTGTATCTGCACCTCACTGGAGCACACCCATGAAAGTCCTCATCGTTCTCACCTCCCACGACCAACTCGGCGACACCGGCAAGAAGACCGGCTTCTGGCTGGAAGAACTGGCCGCGCCGTACTACACCTTCAAGGACGCCGGCGCGGAGATCGTGCTGGCCTCGCCGAAAGGCGGGCAGCCGCCGCTGGATCCGAAGAGCAACGAGCCTGATTTCCAGACCGCGCTGACCCGGCGCTTCGAAGCCGACGCCGAGGCCAATGCACAGCTGGCCCGCACCATGCGCCTGGACAGCGTGTCGCAGGCCGATTTCGACACGGTGTTCTATCCCGGTGGCCACGGGCCGCTGTGGGATCTCGCCGAAGATCGTGATTCCATCGCCCTGATCGAATCGTTCATCGCAGCGGACAAGCCGGTCGCGCTGGTCTGCCACGCCCCCGGCGTGCTGCGCCACGTCAAGGCCGCCACCGGTCGCCCGCTGGTGGAAGGCCTGCAGGTCACCGGTTTCACCAACACTGAAGAGGAAGGCGTGGGTCTGACCCAGGTGGTGCCGTTCCTGGTCGAGGACGAACTGAAGGCCAACGGTGGCCACTATTCCAAGGGCCCGGACTGGGGTTCGTACGTGGTCCGCGATGGATTGCTGATCACCGGGCAGAATCCGGCGTCCTCCACCGAAGCGGCGGACGTACTGATCAGGCAGCTCGCGATCCACTGATCACGGCGCCGCCTGTCGTGGCGCTGCGGTGGCTGCAGCGCCACACCCAATGCGCTTCAACGGGACCCGCGGCGGGCTGCCCGTAGCGTGCACGCCGCGGCTCGCATAATGGGGCATGCCCAGCTCCCTCGACGCCCTTCCCGCCGCCTTCGCCCCCGCCACGCGCACGTGGTTCAGCGGGGCGTTCCCCGCTGCAACGCCGGCGCAGGTAGACGCCTGGGCGGCGATCAGCCAGGGGCAGCACACGCTGGTCATCGCGCCCACCGGTTCGGGCAAGACGCTGGCCGCGTTCCTGCATGCCATCGACCAGTTGTTCACCGAACGCGACCAGCAGGCGCGCACTGGCCTGCTGCCACAGCGGGGAACCACCCGCGTGCTGTACATCTCCCCGATCAAGGCACTGGGGGCGGACGTGCAACGCAACCTGCAGGTGCCGCTGCAGGGCGTGCGTGCCGAGCGCGCGCGGCGCGGCGATCCGGACGTGGACCTGTCAGTGGCGATACGCAGCGGTGACACCACCGCGTCCGAGCGCGCGCGGCTGGCGCGGCGTCCACCGGACATCCTGATCACCACGCCGGAATCGCTGTTCCTGATGCTCACCTCCAACGTGCGCGACACGCTGCGCCACGTGCATACGGTGATCATCGATGAAATCCATGCGGTGGCCGGCAGCAAGCGTGGCACGCACCTGGCACTCAGCCTGGAGCGGCTGGAGAACCTGCTGCAGGCCCCTGCACAAAGAATCGGCTTGTCGGCCACGGTGCGCCCGGTGGACGAGGTGGCGCGCTTCCTTGGTGGCGGCCGTGCGGTCAGCGTGGTGCAGCCACCGTCTTCGCGCCAGCTGGCGATGCGCATCGTGGTGCCGGTGGAGGACATGGCCGACCTGCCCACGCAGGGGGCGGGTTCCGGCGCGGGCGAGTCGTCCACGCGGGTGGGTTCAATCTGGCCCCATGTCGAGGCCAGCATCCTCGAAGAGGTGCTGCGCTGGCGCTCCACCATCGTGTTCGCCAACTCGCGCGGCGTGGCGGAAAAGCTGACCGCGCGGCTCAACGCACTGTATGCCGAACGCCTGGAGATCGATGCGGGCGGGGGGGCGTCGGGCCAGCGCGATCCCACGGCCTTCAGTTCGTTCAATGGCGGCACGGCGGGGCGCTCCAGCGGTGCCGAGCCGCTGCTGGCGCGCTCGCATCACGGCTCGGTCAGCAAGGAACAGCGGCGCGAGATCGAAGAAGCGCTCAAGTCAGGCGCACTGCGCTGCGTGGTCGCCACCTCCAGCCTGGAGCTGGGCATCGACATGGGACTGGTGGACCTGGTGATCCAGGTCGCCGCGCCGCCTTCGGTGGCCAGTGCGTTGCAGCGGGTCGGGCGCGCCGGCCACCAGGTGGGTGGCATCTCCACCGGCTTCGTCTACCCGCGCACCCGGCGTGACCTGATCGATGCCGCGGTGATCGTCGACAGCATGCTGGCCGGTCGCATCGAAGCGCTGGATCCACCGCGCAATCCGTTGGACGTGCTGGCCCAGCAGACCGTGGCCGCAGTGGCGATGGACGCGCTGGACGTGGAGGACTGGTACGCCTGCGTACGCCGCGCCGCACCCTATCGCGAGCTGCCACGCAGCGCCTTCGATGCGGTGCTGGACATGCTGGCCGGACGCTATCCCTCGGATGATTTCGCCGGATTCCGACCGCGCCTGGTATGGAACCGCGACAGCGGAAAACTCACCGCGCGCCCCGGTGCGCGCCAGCTGGCGGTGACCAGTGGTGGCACCATCCCGGACCGCGGCATGTTCAGCGTCGTGCTGCCGGAAGGTGAGGAGCGCGCCGGCTCGCGCCGGGTCGGCGAGCTGGACGAAGAGATGGTGCACGAGTCGCGGGTGAACGATGTGATCACCCTCGGCGCCACCTCGTGGCGGGTGGAACAGATCACCCATGACCAGGTGATCGTCACTCCGGCACCGGGGCGCTCGGCACGGTTGCCATTCTGGCGCGGCGAGAATGCCGGCCGTCCGGCCGAACTCGGCGCGGCGATTGGTGCGTTCCTGGCTGAGCTGGATGGCGCGGCGACGGAGGAGGGCGCCGTTCCGGAGGCCGTGGCCGCACGGCTCCAGGCCAGCGGCCTGGATGGACGCGCCATCACCAACATCCTCGGCCTGCTCGGTGAGCAGCGGCAGGCGACCGGCGTGCTGCCGACGGACCGGCAACTGGTGGTTGAACGCTGCCGCGATGAACTGGGCGACTGGCGGGTGATGCTGCATTCGCCGTATGGCCGCCGCGTGCATGATCCGTGGGCGCTGGCGATCGCAGAGCGGATCCGCGAACGCTGGCACGTCGATCCTTCCGTGGTATCCAGCGAGGACGGCATCATGGCGCGCATTCCGGACAGCAGCGGGCACCTGCCGGGTGCGGATCTGTTCCTGTTCGAGCCCGAGCCGCTGCGGCGCCAGGTAACCGCCGCGGTCGGCAGCTCGGCGCTGTTCGCTGCCCGCTTCCGCGAATGTGCTTCGCGCGCGTTGTTGTTGCCACGGCGCACGCCAGGACGCCGCTCGCCGCTGTGGCAGCAGCGCCTGCGCGCGGGCCAGTTGCTGGACGTGGCGAGCGCCTATCCGGATTTCCCGATCCTGATCGAAACTGCACGCGAGTGCCTGCAGGATGTCTACGACCTCGATGCGCTGGGCGGGCTGATGCAGCGCCTGGAGGCTGGCCACGTGCAGATCGCCGAGGTCACCACCGCAGTGCCATCGCCGTTCGCGGCCAACCTGCTGTTCGGCTACGTCGCCGAGTTCATGTACGGCACCGATGTCCCGCTGGCCGAGCGTCGCGCCTCGATCCTGTCCTTGGACAGTGGCTTGCTGGCTGACCTGCTGGGCCAGGTGGATATAGGCGAGCTGTTGGATGCTGGCGTGGTCGAGCGCGTGGTGGACGAGCTGCAGCGGCTGGCGCCGGATCGGCGTGCCGCGGGCAAGGAGAGCGTTGCCGACCTGCTGCGCGAGCTGGGTCCGTTGTCTGTGGGCGAGCTTGCCGTGCGGTTGCATGATGCCGATGGTGACGTGCGCGCGCACCTGGCGGCGCTGCAGGAAGAGCAACGCATCATCGCCGTCGCGCTGGCAGGTGAAGCACGCTGGGCGGCGATCGAAGATGCCGGCCGGTTGCGCGATGCACTGGGAATCGCGCTTCCCGGACGGATTCCCGCAGTGTTCCTGCTGCCGTCGCCGGATCCGCTGGGCGATCTGGTCGCACGATTCGCGCGCACGCGTGGTCCGTTCACCACGGCCGATGTCGCCGCCCGGTTCGGGCTGGGTGTGGCGGTGGCCGACAACGCACTGGCGCGCCTGGCTGAGCAGGGCAAGCTGCTCAGCGGCCGGTTCGGCGCTACGCCGTCCGCGCACGGCACGCCACTGGCGCGCCACGAATGGATGGCCGAGGCGGTGTTCCGCCGGCTGCGCGTGCGCTCGCTGCAGGCGGCACGCGAAGCGACCCGACCGGTGCCGGGAACGGCGTATGTGCGCTTGTTGCTGGAACGCCACGCGTTGCTGGGATCGGCGGCCGGGCATGCTGCACTGGGTTCGGCTGTGCAGGTCATCGGCACGCTGGAAGGCAGCGAAGGCGTGCTGCGGGTGGTGGAACAACTGGCCGGCGTGCCGCTGCCTGTTTCTGCCTGGGAGAACCAGGTCCTGCCGGCGCGTGTACGGGATTATGCGCCTGCATTGCTGGACCAGCTGCTGGCCACCGGCAGCGTGCTGTGGTGCGGGCACGGCACGCTGGGCGAGGACGATGGGCTGGTGTCTTTGCATCTGCAGCAGGTGGCTGCGGAGACGCTGCCGGTGATCAGCGAAGGCGCGGTGTCGCCGCTGCAGGAGGTGATCCTGTCGGTGCTGGCAGACGGTGGTGGATTCTTTGCACGGCAACTTGCGACGAGCATCCATGCCCGGATACAGGCGGCGGACCACCTCGCAGCAGGCATCGATCTGTCGCCGGAATCATTGCATGCCGCACTGTGGGGGCTCGCCTGGGAGGGCCGCGTGGCAACGGATATCTGGGCGCCGCTGCGGGCGCTGTCAATGGCCCGCGCGCCATCCCGCGCACGCGCATCGCACGCGTCGCGCCGCCGCCGCGGGTTCATGGGCGTACCGATGGACGATGCAGTGCCTGCCGCCGGGGTGCCGTCCTCCGGCCCGGCGACCTACGACGCGCCTTCGTTGGCCGGCCGCTGGTCGCTGCTGCAGCGGGATGCTGCCAGTGACACCGTGCGTGCGGTCGCACTGGCTGAAGCGTTGCTGGATCGCCACGGCGTGGTGACCCGCGGCGCTGCGGTGGCAGAAGGCATCGCCGGAGGGTTCCCAGCGTTGCAGCAGGTCTACCGGGGCATGGAGGATGCCGGCCGGGTGCTGCGTGGACGTTTCGTGGAAGGCCTGGGCGGTGCGCAGTTCGCCGAACGTTCCAGCGTCGACCGGCTGCGTGATATCGCCGATGACACCACGCCTGCCGCATCCGCAACGGCCATCGGCCTGTCGGCGGTGGACCCTGCCAATGCCTACGGCACGCTGCTGGCGTGGCCGGCGCATGTGGCCCGGCAGCGGCCGGTGCGCCGGGCCGGCGCGTTGGTGGTGCTGGCAGGCGGCGCGTTGCGGATGTACCTGGCGCAGGGCGGACGTTCCCTGCTGCTGTATTTCGACGGCGAGGATCCCGCTCATGCCGATCTGCTGACTGCCTCGGCCTGCGCGCTTGCCGCGGCGCTGCGTCGGGGCCGGCGCCAGTCGTTCACCCTGGACCGGATCAACGATGCGGAAATCGGTCGCGGCCCGGTTACCGAGGCACTGCGTACCGCGGGCTTCCGCAACGCACCGCGCGGGCTGAGCTGGGAAGGCTGAGCTTCCCGGCAGCAGCGCGTCTGGTGACAGTGCTCAGCGCCGCGGGCGCACCGAAACATGCAGATGGTCGGCCACGTGCCAGCGCCACGGAAAGTCCATGGCCCGGCTGATGCCGATACGCGGGCCCACCACCGGATCGCGCGGCGGCGCGGTGCCATCATCGGCCAGCACGATGCCGCCGTCGGCACCGACCAGATCGGCACCGTCCATCGCGCCGGTGATGCCGAAGGCCTGCGAGAGTTTCCCCGGGCCGCTGGCGAGATCGCGGTCGCGCTTCGCCTTGGGCCGGGCCTGGCGCATCGCATCCAGGCCCAGCAGGGGCTCGGCAGCGCGCAGCAACACGCCCACGCCCTCACCGACCTCGCCGCAGACCGCGTTGCTGCCCCAGTGCATGCCATAGGTGAAGTACACGTACAGATGTCCCGGCTCGCCGAACATGGTGGCGTTGCGCGCGGTCATGCCTCGGTAGGAGTGCGCCGCCGGGTCTTCGCTGCCCGCATAGGCTTCCACCTCGACGATGCGTGCGGCGCGGCCATCGGCGCGTAGCAGCACTTTGTTCAACAGCTCCGGGGCCACCATCGTGGGATGGCGGCGATAGAACGCGCGGGGCAGGACCGACCACTGCGGGGGAAGAAAATCGAGCATGCCAACAGGCTGCACCGACAACGGTGTGCACGAAGTCAAAGCGGCGCCTGCACGGCGCAGGCATGCGCACTTCGCCTGTTGCTAACGGTCGCGGGGAGACGCTGCGGGCAGGCGTTGGGAGGACAGGCAGTGGCAACCGAGGTGCGCGTGGGATGTGCGGGGTGGTCGATACCGGGGCGCTACCGGACAGCGTTCGAGGCCGAGGGCAGTGCACTGGAGCGTTACGCTTCGCGTCTGTCGGTGGCCGAAATCAATTCCTCGTTCTATCGCGCGCACCAGCCGGCAACCTATGCGCGCTGGGCGGAAGCGGTGCCGGCGCACTTCCGCTTCACCGTGAAAATACCACGCGCCATATCGCATGAGCTGCGGCTACGCGGCACGGGTGCCTTGCTGGACCGGTTCCTTGATGAAAGCGGCCACCTGGGCGACCGTCTCGGCGGGCTGCTGCTCCAGTTGCCGCCGTCACTGGCCTTCGATGCGCGCGTGGCATCCACGTTCTTTGCGATGCTGCGCCGGCGTACAGCCGTGCCCGTGGCGTGCGAGCCCCGCCACGCTGGCTGGTTTGATGAAGCGGCGGAGGCGTTGATGGATCGCTACGGCATCGCGCGTGTCGCAGCGGATCCGCCGCGCATGGATGCAGGCGCCAGGCCTGCCGGAGCGAGGTGTTGGCGTTACTGGCGCTGGCATGGCAGTCCGCGGACCTATTACAGCGACTATGACGAGCAGGCACTGCATCGGCTGGCGGCAGAGGTGCGTGTGGCATCCACCGAGGGGCACCCGTCCTGGGTGATCTTCGACAACACCGCGCACGGCTTCGCCACGGCCAACGCGTTGCGCCTGCAGGCGCTGCTGGAGCCCGCCCATGCCTGAAGGTCCTTCCATCATCATCCTGCGCGAAGCCGCGGCGCGTTTCCGCAACCACACGGTGCGCGTTGCTTCCGGCAACAGCAGCCTCGACCTTGCCCGCATGCAGGGCCGACGCGTGGTGTCCGTGCGCAGCTGGGGCAAGCATTTCCTGCTGGAGTTCCGTGGCTTCAGCCTGCGCGCCCACCTGCTGATGTTCGGCACGTGGCGCATCGACGAAAGGAAGCCGACGACCGCGCGTGCCTCGCTGGCCTTCGATAACGGCGAGCTCAATCTCTACACCTGCTCGTTGAAGTACATCGAAGGTCCACTCGACGATGCCTACGACTGGCGCGCGGACGTGATGAATCCCGCGTGGGATCCCAGACTGGCACGGCGCAAGCTGAAAGCACGGCCGGACACGCTGATATGCGATGCCTTGCTGGACCAGGACATCTTTGCCGGGGTGGGCAACATCATCAAGAACGAGGTGCTGTTCCGCACGCGCGTGCATCCGGCTGCGACCATCGCCAGCATCCCGCCGCGAAAGCTGGGGCAGGTGATTACCCAGGCACGCCAGTACAGTTTCGACTTCCTGGCCTGGAAGAAGGCCTGCGAACTCAAGAAGCATTGGCAGGTACATACCCGCCGGACGTGCCCCCGCTGTGGCGGTCCGGTGTCCAAGCAGTACCTGGGGACCACCCGGCGCCGCACGTTCTTCTGCCCGGTCTGCCAGGCGCTGCCATGAACGTGCGGATCGACGGCCAATGGTTCACCTATGTGTTTCCCTGCGCGTGGGAGGACTACTGCAAGATAGGCTTCTCGCGCGATCCACTCGGACGCATCGGTGCGCTGCACCGGCGATGGTTCGAATTCTTCGACCTGGAAAATGGGTGGCTGGTGGAAACGGAGACCCAGCGTGATGCGCGTGACCTGGAACTGGAGCTGCGCCGTCCGCTGAAGCTGCACCGTTCGCCTGCACCGTTGACCGTGCAGCAGAAGGCGGGCGGGAAGACCGAATGGGTCCGTGGCGCCAGCGAGGGATTGGACGCCGCCGTGCGCGGGCTGGCGGCGCGCGGCCATCATGTGTATCCGCTGCGTGCCTGGTTGCAGGCGATGCTGTTGCAACGTATTGACCGGCTGTACGCATGGTCTGCCGCGCAGCTGCCTGAAGAGGACGATCTCCGCCATGAACGCATCGAGGTGGAGGTGGCGCTGCGCGACGCGCTCGATGCTTATGCCGCATTGGACATTGACCCGCGCCCCTGGTTGCCGGAGCACGTGGCAAGCTGGTACGCCGGGGATGGGCCACGTCGCTTCTGACTAGGCGGCGCGCCAGTCACGCGGACATACCCTGACATTCTTCGCCCTTCCTGCAGCACAGGCTGTGACCTTCTCCGCAGACCCATATCGCGGCGCAGGGTGAACGAAGGACGGCGTGCCACGTTGAGGCTCCTTGCAGCAAGGAGTCGACGTGGACAATTCTTTCATCGGGCTGCGTGTTCTGGCCGGCCTGGGTCTCGCCGCGGCAGCGCAGGGTGCGCTCGCACAGGGTGTCACCGGTGACTGGGGCGGGCGCCGCCCGGCATGGCAGGACAACGGCATCACGCTTGATCTCAGCTACACCGTGGAAGCGGCGCGCAACACAGCCGGCGGCCAGCGCCGCACCAGTGCCCATGCGGGCCAGCTGTCCGCAAGCGCACGCTTTGACCTGGAGCGGTTGTGGGGCTGGTCCGGCACCCGTGCCCAGCTCTCCCTGAGCCTGCGCGACGGAGACAGTGTCACCGCCCGGGCCGGCCTGGGCAGCCTGATGGCAAGCCAGGAAATCCATGGGCGTGGCCACATCCCCCGGCTGGGCAGCCTGTGGCTGGGGCGGCAGTCCGCCGATGGCCGCTTCGATGCAAAGGCGGGCCGGCTTGCGGTGGGGGAGGACTTCAACATGCTCGACTGCGTTGCCATGAACCTGGCGCTGTGCGGTGGCCAGGTGGCGCTGTTCGGGGGCGACTACTGGTTCAATTCGCCGCTCAGCCAATGGGGCGCGGTGGTCACCTACCGGCCGCTGCCCGCGGTCTACCTGCGTGCGGCTGCGTACCAGATCAACCCCCGCTATGCCGATGAACGTGGGGGTGGCCTGCGCCTGGCACCGGCCGGCACGATCGGCACCCTCACACCGCTGGAAATGGGCTGGGAGCCGTCATTCGACGGGCGCAAGGGTCGGTATGCGGTGGGTGGCTGGTACAGCAGTGCGCCGCGTGCGGACGCGGTGCAGCCGCTACCGATCCCTGCGGGCGGCGGCATGGCGTTGCTGCGCACCGGTGCCTACGGCGGATGGGCCAGCGCGCAGCAGCAGCTGACCCACGGCAACGCAAGCAGCGAATCAGCGGGATTGCGGACCCAGCTGGCCTTCGCACAGGGTGATCGCCGCACTGGCGAGATCGACCAGATGATCAGCCTGCAGCTCGTCCACACCGGAACCACCCGCTCGCGGCCGGATGACCGCATCGGCCTGGGGCTTGCCAGTACCCGGGTCAATCCGCGCGTGGCCGACAGCCAGCGACAGCGCCACCGCGGTCCGCCCGCAAGGCGCGAGCAGGTCGCCGAGGTCTTCTACGGCTGGAAGCCCGCCGCCGGACTGGACCTGCAGCCCGGTGTCCAGTACGTGCGCCACCCCGGTGGGCTGGCATCGCGCAAGGATGCGGTGGTCGTAGGCTTCAAGGCGGACGTGCGCTTCTGAGCCGTCTCAGCGTTCGCCGGTTTCATCATCCAGGCTGATGATGCCGCGGCGCAGGGCCATGGTGACCGCATGCGTGCGGTCACCGACGCCCAGCTTCTCCATGATGCTTTTCATGTGCGCTTTGACGGTCTGCTCGGAAATCTGCATCTGCTCGCCCACGCGCCGGTTGGACATGCCGGCCGCAACGTGGACCAGCACTTCGGTTTCGCGCGGGGACAACCGGTCTTCCACCACGTGGGCCGCGATGCTGGCGGCCAGTTGAGCCGGAATGGCAGCGCGGCGACCGCCAGCGACGCTGCGGATGGTGTCGATCAGCTCATGCCGCAGCATGTCCTTGAGCAGGTAGGCACTGGCGCCGGCCTGCAGCGCGCGTACCGCGCGGACATCGCCGCGGTACGTCGTCAACACGATGATGCGGGCCTTGGGATCCTGTGCACGGATGCGCATGATGGCTTCAACGCCATCGATGCCAGGCAGCTGCAGGTCCATCAGCACCACCTCCGGGTGCAGCCGCAGATAGCATTCCACCGCCTGTTCGCCATCGGCGGCTTCGCCCACCAGATGCATGTCCGACTGGGTGGACAGCAGCGCGCCCAGGCCATCGCGCAGCAGCGGATGGTCGTCGACGATCAGCACGCCGATGGAATCGTTGGGGTTCATGCTGGAGGTTTCCTGTTGGGCAGCCAGCGTCGCCATGGGGAGGGGCGTTGCCGGTAGATGCGATTGGCGGGCACCGACAGCGCGATCTCGGTGCCCAGCCCGGGACGCGACCAGACGCGTAGTTCTCCGCCCAGTCGGCGCGCGCGCTCGCGCATGCCCTGCATGCCCCAGTGGCCGTCGGCGGCGCCGTGGGTGTCGGTCATGCCGCGGCCGTCATCGCGCACGTGCAGCAGCAGGCAACTGCGCCCGTAGGCCAGTTCCACTTCGATCGCCCCGGCCTGGGCATGGTGCAGGGCGTTGCGGATCGCTTCGCGACCGATCAGGAAGACTTCTTCGGCCGCGTGGGCCTGCAACGGCGGTGCCGCCCCTTCGATGGTCAGCCGTAGCGGATTGACGCCCTGGCCGGCGAACTCTTCATGCACATGGGCCAAGGCGGTCACCAGGTCCTGGCCGGCAGCCGGGCCGTCGCGCAGCGCCGCAACGCGTTCGCGGCCTTCGGCGAGGTTCTGCTCGGCCAGCTGCATGGCCGCCTCCAGGCTGCTGCGCACGGCGGGCGAGGCGTGGGCGGACTGGCTGATGGCATGCAGGCGCAGGATCAGGCCCTGGCTGCCCTGCAGCAGGGTGTCGTGCAGGTCGCGCGCGATCCGCTCGCGTTCGCCGTGGCGCTCCTGCAGGCGGGCGCGCACCAGCGCGGCAAGCTGCCCACTGCGGATGCGCACGGCCATCACCAGCAGGGCCAGCACCGCCAGCACGCACAGCAGCTTGAACCACAGCGTCTGCATGAAGGTGGGGGCGATCTGGAAAGTGCGTGCCGCCGGGGTGCTGCTCCAGATTCCATCTTCGTTGGCGGCCATCACCTCGAAGCGGTAGGTTCCGGGCATGAGGTTGGTGTAGTGCGCGCGGGTCTGGCTGCCTGCCTCCTGCCAGCTGCTGTCCACGCCGGACAGCTGGTAGCGGTAGCGGGTGCGCTCGGGTCGCGCCAGTGACAGCGCCACGTAGTCGATCTGCACCTGGTCGGTGCCGGCGGGAAGCCGCAGTCCGTCGCGCAGCAGTGCATGCTGCCCATCAAAGGACACCTCGCCGATGCGCACGTCCGGCGCACGTTCGTTGCGATGGGGCAGGGTGGTGTCCAGCCACGCCAGGCCCTGGTTGGTCGCCAGCCACAGCAACCCATCATCGGCCAGCATCGCCGTGGCGGTGGGGCTGCTCTGCAGCGCGATGCCCGGCATGCCGTCGGCATCGTCGAACAGGCGCGGGGAGAGCGCGCGAGCGCTGCCTGCCGCCGCCCGCAGCGCATCGGCATCGGTGCGCAGCAGGCCGCGGCTGCCGTTCAACCAGCGCGTGCCCGTTGCTTCACCGGCGATGCCGGTAATGCCTTCCAGCACGCCGGGGATATCGGCCTGCAGCACGTGGAAGCGCGCGCCTTCCAGTGCGGCAAGGCCGGATTCGCCGGCGACCAGCAGTTCCTCACCGCGTGCGTACACGGCGGTGACTGGACCGACATCCAGGCCCTGCGCCGGACCGTAAGCGCGTACCGAGTGGCCATCGACCACGTGCAGCGTTCCATCGTCATGCCCGACCAGCACACGCCCGCGCTCGTCCACGCTGACCAGGCTGCAACTGCGTGCGGGCAGACGCGGATCATTGCGCCATCGACCGTCCTTGAAGTGCAGCGTGTAGGGGCCGGCACACGCCCACGCTTCGTCCTGCGTGGCGAAGAACACCGAATTGAAGGATTGCCCGGCGGTCCAGCTCGGCGCGGCGAACGCTACCGTCCGGCCAGCGGTACGTCGGTACAGCACGTCATCATGGAACAGCCATAGTGGAACAGCAGACCGCAGGCTGGCGCGCTGCATCGCCGCCGCGCCGGCATGGACCAGGCTGCGTTGCAGGTCGAACATCCGCAGGTCGTCATCGTAGCCCTGCACCTGGCCACCCGCGGTGCGGTACAGGGTCCGGTACGGCCCCGACGAACCGACATCCTGCAGCGCATGCACGCTGCGCGCACGGAACCGGTTCAGGCCCAGGTTGGTGCCGATCCAGATGTTGCCTTCGCGGTCTTCCAGCAGCGGCGAGGCCGAGGTCGACGTCAGTCCCTGCGCCACGTCGAAGTTTTCCAGCAGTGTGGGCTGGGTGCCGTCGAAGCTGAGCCGGAACACGCCGCCACTGCCGATGCGGGTGCCCCACAGGCTGCCATCGCGCGCGAACAGGATGCGATCGGCGCGTAGGTCGGCAAGGCGTCGGGATTCGCGTTGCGCGGGCGACAGCACGGTGCCGTTGCGCGCCACCGGCAGGATGCCGCGTCGCCGGTCGGCCAGCCACAGGCTGCCATCGGCGCGCTCGGCCAGCACCGACTGCGGTGATGCCTCCACCTCGGTGGGCTCGAACCGCTTGGCGCCACGCGGAAGCCGCCACAGTGCGTTGCCGGCCAGCAGCCACAGCGTTCCCTGGTGGTCGCGCTGCAGCCAGTGCGCGGGCTGGGAGGGAACCTGCATCGCGGGCGTGGGCGGCTGCCACTGTTGGCCGTCGTACCAGCGCAGGCCGCCCTTGAGCGCCGCCCACAGCCGTCCACCGCCATCGCGCGCCATGCGCGGCACCGGGCCGTTGGGGACATCGCGCCCGGTAAGGAAACTGCGCAGCCGGTTTGGTTGCAGATGGCTGATGCCGGCCTGGAAATAACCGATCCACAGGCTGTCGTCGTGGTCCAGCAGCAACGACACCATGTTGGTGGATGGAAAGCTGCTGTCCGGCGGCGCCGCGTCGCGCTCGAAGCGGTGGCCATCGAACCGGTAGAGCCCGGATCCGGTCGCCAACAACAGTGTGCCCTGGCGATCCTGCGCGATGTCCCACACATCTCCCGGCGCGCCCTGGCCGACGCGCCAGGCGCTGTGCTGGAAGCCGGGCAGCCCGGCCTGCGCCTGCGGTGGCACCGGCAGCGCCGCACGCGCGGCCATCGGCACCGCGACGCACAGCAACACCCCCTGCAGCAGGCAGGTGCACACGTGGCGCAGCAGCAGGGAAGGTGCAAGCGGCATGCTGCATTCTCGCAGGCCGGGGGCACTGGCGGCCTACCCGATCGGGGCAGGTGGGCCGGTGCTGGATCAGGTAACCATGCAGGCCTGTCCACGGGAGGGTGGAATGCAGCGTCTGTTCGTGATGTTTCCTGATCGTGCCCCGGGTATCGGCCTGCTGTGGATACGGCTGTGCCTGGCGGTTGCGATGTGCTCGCCCTGGCCGGTGGCCGCGTGGCAGCAATGGGGCGCGGCCTCGGCGGCGCTGCTGCTGGCCCTCGGCGGGCTGACCCCGCTGGCCGTGGCGTTGGCTACGCTAGTGTTGTGGACCGGGAAGGGCGGCGCGGCGCTGGTCCTGCTGCCTGCTTGCCTGTTGCTGCTCGGTCCCGGCGCCTACTCGCTGGATGCCTGCCTGTTCGGTCGGCGGGTGCTGCTGGCCGCCCGGCGGGTGCCCCCCCCCGAAAGAGTGAGCTGCCCACCCCGTCGGGGGTAGGGCCTCGGCGCGTCTGCCGCCACGCTATGCACTCCCCACCACGAGCACTGCCGATGGCCACCGACACCCCGTGCCGCGGCGCACCTTCGGCGATGCCTGGCCTCAATGCGGGGCAGGCGGCAGCGGTCCGCCGCGCGCAGGCGTTCATGGAGCAGAACCTCGGCCAGCCGATCGACGTGGTGCAGATCGCCGCCGCTGCGTGTGTCAGCCGCTTCCACCTCGCCCGCTTGTTCCGCAGCGCCACCGGGCTCAGCCCGACCGGATGGCTGCGCCAGCGTCGCATCGACCAGGCCCGCCACTGGTTGCGCGAAGGCTCGCAGCCGGTCGGCCGTATTGCCAGCGAACTGGCGTTCTTCGACCAGAGCCATTTCACCCGCAGTTTCCGCGCCGCCACCGGTTGCAGTCCGCGCCGTTACGCGCTGCACGCTGCGTCTCCTTACTGATTCCCTGCCACCCTCCCTGGAGCCAACCGCATGAACAAGGCCACCGCCGTCCCCGGCAACGCGCTGCTGTCCCCGACCGACCACGCGCTGGTGCTGATCGACCATCAGTCGCAGATGGCGTTTGCCACCCACACCATCGACATCTCCGCGCTGCGCAACAACGTCTCGTTGATCAGCAAGGGCGCCAAAGGCTTCAAGGTGCCGGTGGTGCTGACCACCGTGGCGGAGAAGTCGTTCTCCGGTCCGCTGTTCCCGGAACTGCCGGCGATCTTCCCGGGCCAGCCGGTGTTCGACCGCACTTCGATGAACGCCTGGGAAGACCAGGGCGTGATCGATGAGATCAACCGCATCGGCAAGCAGCGCCTGGTCATCGCCGGCCTGTGGACCAGCGTCTGCATCGTCGGCCCGACCCTGTCGGCGATCGAGCAGGGCTTCGAGATCTATGTCATCACCGACGCCTGCGGCGACGTGAGCGAGGAGGCGCATGAGCGCGCCGTCACCCGCATGGTGCAGGCCGGCGCGGTGCCGATCACCAGCGTGCAGTACCTGCTGGAGCTGCAGCGCGACTGGGCGCGCGGTGAAACCTACGACCTCACCACCGGCATCGCCCGCGAGCATGCAGGGGGCTACGGGGTGGGAATCCAGTACGCCAAGACCATGTTCGGCGCACAGGAAGGCGGTCACTGAGCATGGGCAGCAGCCATGCCCTGGACGTGGCGCTGCTGATGCTGCGCGTGGCGGCGGGAGGATTTCTGTTGCCACACGCGCTGGGCAAGTTGTTCGGCTGGTTCAACGGCCCGGGCCTTGCCGGCTTTGCCGGCGAGCTGCGCGGGTTCGGCCTGCCTGCCGCGGCACCGTTGCCGCTGCTGCTGGCGGGGGTACAGGTGCTGGCCGGGCTGTCGGTGCTGCTCGGCTGGCAGACCCACCTCGCCGCGCTGGTCGGCGCAGCGTTCATTGCGTTCACCGCGCTGCTGGCGCTGCCACGCGGGTGGTTCTGGATGCGCGGCGGCGTGGAGTACCCGGTGATGTGGACGCTGCTGCTGCTGTCGGTCGCGCTGGCTGGCGCCGGTACGTTCTCGCTTGATTCCTTCCTTGCTTCCCCTGGAGTGCCGTCATGAGCCCCGACCCCACCCTGCCTGGCCGCCGCGAGGTGCTGCTGGGGGCTGGCGCGGCACTCGCGCTGGGCCTGGCCGGCCGCGACCTGGCAGCGGCTTCTTCCCCCTCATCGCAGGAGCGTCGCATGAGCACGCTGGTCATCCGCAATGCCCGCATCACCACCCTCGACCCGGCGCAGCCGCACGCACAGGCACTGGCCGTGCAGGACGGGCGCATCGTCGCCGTCGGCAGCGACGAGGACATCATGCGAGGCTGGTCCGCTGAGGCAACAATCATTGATGCTCAGGGGCGCGGGCTGGTGCCCGGGCTCAATGACAGCCATACCCACCTGATCCGCGGTGGACTCAACTACAACCTGGAACTGCGCTGGGACGGCCTGCGCTCGCTGGCCGATGCGTTGGCCATGCTGAAAGTGCAGGTCGATCGCACGCCCGCACCGCAATGGGTGCGCGTGGTCGGTGGCTTCACCGCTGCCCAGTTCAGCGAAAAGCGCCTGCCGACGCTGGAAGAAATCAACACCATCGCCCCGGATACGCCGGTGTTCCTGCTGCACCTGTACGACCGCGCGCTGCTCAACCGTGCTGCGCTGCGGGCCTGCGGCTATGACAAGAACACGCCGGATCCGCCCGGTGGGCAGATCGTGCGCGACAAACTGGGCAATCCCACCGGCCTGCTGCTGGCCAAGCCGAACGCGGTGATCCTGTACGCCACGCTGGCCAAGGGCCCCAAGCTGCCGATCGAGTACCAGGCCAATTCGACACGCCATTTCATGCGCGAGCTGAACCGGCTGGGGATCACCTCGGTGATCGATGCCGGCGGTGGCTTCCAGAACTATCCCGAGGATTACCAGGTCATCGAACAGCTGCACCGCGATGACCAGCTCAGCGTGCGCATCGCCTACAACCTGTTCACCCAGAACAAGGGTGGTGAAGTCGGTGACTTCCAGCGCTGGAGCGAGATCCTGCAACCACGCCAGGGCGACGACCTGCTGCGCCACAATGGCGCGGGCGAGATGCTGGTGTTCTCCGCGGCGGACTTCGAACTGTTCAACGAACCACGACCGGAGTTGCCGCCGGAACTGGAGCCGGAACTGCATGACGTGGTGCGGCTGCTGGTGGAAAAGCGTTGGCCGTTCCGCATCCATGCGACCTACGACGAAAGCATCTCGCGCATCCTGGACGTCTACGAGCAGGTCAACCGCGAGGTGCCGTTCGACGGCCTGCACTGGTTCATCGACCACGCCGAGACCATCACCCCGCGCAACATCGAGCGCATCCGCGCGATGGGTGGCGGGCTGGCGATCCAGCACCGCATGGCCTACCAGGGCGAGGCGTTCGTCGAACGCTACGGCGTGCAGGCGGCACGCCACACGCCGCCGGTGAAGCGGATGCTGGCCGAAGGCGTCCCGGTGGGTGCCGGCACCGACGCCACGCGCGTAGCCAGCTACAACCCGTGGGTCGCGCTGTCGTGGCTGGTCACCGGCCGTACCGTGGGCGGGCTGGCACTGTATGGCGATGAGAACCTGCTGGAACGCGAACAGGCGCTGCGCCTGTGGACCCAGGGCAGCGCGTGGTTCTCCGGCGATGAAGACCACAAGGGCACGCTGAAGGCCGGCCAGCTGGTCGATTTCATCGTGCTGTCGGCTGATTACTTCCGCGTGGACGACAACCAGATCGCCGACATCACCAGTGTGCTGACCGTGCTGGGCGGACGCATCGTGCACGCCGCCGAAGACTACGACGGGCTGGCACCGGTACTGCCGCCGGCAATGCCGGACTGGTCACCGGTCAACCGTTTCGGCGGCTACCACGTCGGCGGCACGGCCACGGGTCTGGCGATGGCGCATCACCATCATCACGGCGCGTCCTGTGCCACCCACGGCGCACACGGCCATGCGGCCCACCATGCGCCACCGACCGGTGACCTGCAGGCGTTCTGGGGCGCCATGGGCTGCTCGTGCTTCGCGTTCTGACCCTCGCCGTGCTGGCACTGCCTGCGCTGGCACAGGCGCGGGCGCAGGCCGGCTGCGAGGCGGGCCATTGCAGCGCACTGGGCAACGGCGATGTGCAGTGGGATGCCTCGCTGCGGCTGCGTGGGATGTACTTCGACCCCACCCGCTTCGGCATTGGCGGCAGCGAAGACGGCTATGGCCTGCTGCGCGGGCTGGGATCGGCGACGTATCGCCGCGATGACTGGCAGGCGCGCGTGCAGCTGGGCGTGCATGCCGAACAGGGACGCGCCGGTGGACCCGGCGGCACCGATCAAGGTGCGCTGGACGTGCAGCAGGCCTACTGGCGCTGGCAGGGGCGGCACGCTTGGCTGCAGCTGGGACGGCAGGAAGCCAGCTACGGCAGTTCGCGGTTGCTGTCGGTGCGCGATGGACCGAACATCCGGCTGGCGTTCGATGGCGTGCGGCTGGGCTGGCGTGGCGCAGTCGGCCGGCTGGATCTGCTGGCGCTGCGCGCGGTGGACAACCGCCCCGGCGCGTTCGACGACCGCGGCGAGCCGGGTGCCCACCTGTGGGGCGCGTGCGCGACCAGCGCCGCAAGGGGCAGCAGCGGCCAATGGGATGGCTACCTGCTGGATTACCAGCGCGACGGCGCACGCTTCGCCGACGGCAACGGGCGCGAACGGCGGCAGACGCTGGGCACGCGCTGGTTCGGCCAGGCCGATGCACTTGATTGGAACGTGGAGGCAGTGGCACAGCGGGGTCATCTGGACACCGCCACGCAGCGGCTGCACGTCCGTGCCTGGACGCTGGCCAGCGATACCGGCTGGCGCTGGCACCAGGCGCCGCTGCAACCACGGCTGGGGGTGAAGCTGGACATCGCCAGCGGTGACCGCGATGCGGGCGATGGGCGCCTGCAGACCTTCAATGCGCTGTACCCGAAGTCGTCCTATTTCAGCGAGGCCAGCCTGCTGGCGCCGGCCAACCTGCTCGACGTCCAGCCGACCCTGGACCTGCAGCTCAGCGAGCGCCTCAGCACCCAGCTGGGCGTGCAGCTGGCCTGGAAACAACAGCGCAGCGATGCGGTGTACACCACGCCGGCACCGCTGCTGCCGTTGCCCGGCAGTGCCGGTGGCGCGCGCCGCATCGGCACCCAGTACAAGGCCGAAACCCGCTGGCAGGCCAGCGAGGACTGGCTATGGCAATGGCAGCTGGCCTGGGTGGATGCCGGTCCGGCACTGCGCCAGGCCGGTGGCCGCAACACTCTTTTTGCCTCCATCGTAGGAGCGTGGCAATGGTAAACACCGCTTCCCCCGCTGCACCCGGCGCCTGGGCGCCGCTGCAGATCAGCATGTTCCGCGCGTTGTGGTTGGCCATCATGGGCAGCAACATCGGCACCTGGGTCAACGACGTGGCCGCGGCCTGGGTGATGGCCGAACGCACCGGCTCGCCGCTGATGGTCGCGCTGGTGCAATCGGCCACCACCGTGCCGATCGTGCTGCTGGCACTGGTGGCCGGCACGCTGGCCGACATCGTCGACCGTCGCCGCTACCTGCTGGCCACCCAGGGCTGGATGCTGGCGGTGGCCGGCACCATGGCCGTGCTGACCCACCTGGACATGCTCAGCCCGACCCTGCTGGTGGTGCTCACCTTCTGCATGGGTTGCGGCGCGGCGATGGCGATGCCGGCGCAGGCGGCGATCGTGTCCGAACTGGTACCGCCGCCGATGCTGGCCTCGGCAGTGGCGCTGAACTCGATCGGCATCAACATCGCGCGTTCGCTGGGCCCGGCCATCGGCGGGGTGATCGTCGCCCAGCTGGGGGCTACGTGGGCGTTCGGCTTCAATGCGATCAGCTTCGCCGCCATGCTGGTGGTGCTGCTGCGCTGGAAGCGTGATCCGAAGGTCGCCAGCCTGCCGCCGGAGGGCTTCGGCGCCGGGCTGAAATCCGGCCTGCGCTATGCCAGCCGGGCCGGCCACCTGCAGGCGGTGCTGATCAAATCCGCAGGTTTCTTCTTCTTCGCCAGTGCGATGACCGCGCTGCTGCCGGTGGTGGTGCGCGGGCAGATGCAGGGCGGGGCAGGGCAGTACGGCATGTTGCTGGGCTGCGTGGGCATCGGCGCGGTCAGTGGTGCCCTGCTGCTGCCGAAACTGCGCGCGCGGCTGGACCGTGACCTGCTGGTGCTGCTGGCCACGCTGGCACTGGCGCTGAGCCTGGTCGGGCTGGCCCTGCTGCGCAGCTGGGTGCTGTTGCCGCTGGCGATGCTGGTCAACGGCTTTGCCTGGATCACCGTGCTGTCCTCGCTGCAGATCGCCGCGCAGACCGCGGTTCCGGCGTGGGTGCGGGCGCGTGCGCTGGCGCTGTACATCATGGTGTTTTCGCTCGGCATGGCGGCCGGTGGACTGTGCTGGGGCGCACTCGCCCAGCGCAGCACGCCCACCCTGGCGCTGCTGGTGGCGGCCGTCGGTTCGGTGGTGGCGGGCCTGCTGGTATGGCGCGTGCGCATCTCCGGGACCGAAGAACTGGACCTGCGTCCGGCCGGCCATTGGCCTGCACCGGAACTGTCGGTGGCGGTGGCGCATGACCGCGGACCGGTGCTGGTGACGGTGGAATACCGCATCGATGCCGCCGACCGTGCGGCTTTCCATGCGTGCATGCGGCTGCTTGGCCGCGTGCGCCGCCGCGATGGCGCAGTGCTGTGGGGCGTGGCCGAAGATGTCGCCAGCCCCGGCGTGCACCTGGAGTATTTCCTCACCGCGTCGTGGCTGGAGCACCTGCGCCAGCACGAGCGCATCACCTCCGATGACAAGGCCGTACAGGAGCAGCTGCGTGCGTTGCACCGGGGCGAGCGGCACCCGGTGGTACGTCATTTCGTCGGCGGCAGCGATCCCCTCGAAGCCGCCGTGCCGCACACCCACAGTGACATCTGACCCACTGTTCCATCCACTTCGACAGGAGCCAACCCCATGAGCCACTTCGTTACCGTCAAAGACGGCGCCCGCATCTTCTACAAGGACTGGGGCACCGGCCAGCCGATCGTGTTCGCGCATGGCTGGCCGCTCAGCTCCGACGCCTGGGACCCGCAGATGCTGTTCATGGGCCAGAACGGCTTCCGCGTCATCGCCCACGACCGTCGCAGCCACGGACGTTCCAGCCAGACCTGGGACGGCAACAACATGGACACCTACGCCGACGACCTGGCCGCCGTGCTGGAGCAGGCCGAGGTCAAGGACGCGATCCTGGTCGGGCATTCCACCGGTGGTGGTGAAGTGGCGCATTACGTGGGTCGCCATGGCAGCAGCCGCGTGGCCAAGGTGGTGCTGGTCGGTGCGGTGCCGCCGCTGATGCTGCAGACCGCCGGCAACCCCGAAGGCACGCCGCTGGATGTCTTCGACGGCATCCGCAAGGGCACCGGAGGTGACCGCTCGCAGTTCTTCCAGGACCTGGCCACGCCGTTCTTCGGTGCCAACCGCGATGGCAACGCGGTCACCCAGGGCATGCGCGATTCGTTCTGGCTGCAGGGCATGCTGGGCGGTGTGAAGGGCCAGTACGACTGCGTCCGTGAGTTCTCTGAAGTGGACTACAGCGAAGACCTGAAGAAGATCGACGTGCCGACGCTGGTGATCCACGGCGACGACGACCAGATCGTGCCGATCAAGGCCGCTGCCGAGAAGTCGATCAAGCTGCTCGCCAACGGTACGCTGAAGGTCTACCCGGGTGCGCCGCATGGCCTGACCTCGACCCACGCCGATCAGTTCAACGCCGACCTGCTGGCCTTCGCCAGGGCCTGATCAGGCCCCACGCACGAGCGGTACATCGGAATGGCCGGAGCGCGTGAGCGCTTCGGCCAGTTCGTTTCCGGCCTTGCCGGATCGCGGTGGAGTACGCAATGACCGGGGTGCTGCGGCGAACCAGGCCACAGCCTGGAGCGTGCACTGTCATCGATGCGACTTGCGGCGCTGTTACAACGAGCAGCGTCCCGCGTGCAGCGCGGCACATTCCGGCAACAGCGGGCTAAAGTCTGGTCAGGGCACGCCGATACCGATGCGTCATTCCGCCTCGGATCCTGTCATGCCGGCTGCCCCCCACATCCTGCGTTCCGCCTCCCTCCGCCTGCGCCGCCTTGCGGTGCGCGCGTGGCCTTCCCTGCACCACCTGGCCCGGCTCAGCGTGGCTGCCAAGATCAAGGCCAGCCTGCTGGTCTGTGGCCTGGGCCTGGTCACCATTGCCGCGATGTACGGCTGGACCAGCCACGGCAGCGAACGTGCCGCACAGAGCTTCGCGGTCTACCAGCAGGGCACCGGACTGGCCGCCACGCTGGCCGCCGACATCGCCGAAGCCAGGCGGCTGCAGACCCAGTATGCACGCAGTTTCGATGCCGCCGACCGCGATGCGCTGCAGGTTGCCCAGCAGCGGCTGCGGGCCACCTTGCAGCAGCTGCGGGCACTGCCGATGGACGCGACGCGTCGGCAGGCATTGGCCGAACTGACCACCCAGGCCGACGCGTTCGCCGAAGGCATCGCCGCGCTCAACGCGCGCGTGGATGAAATGGGACGTGGTGACGAAGCGATGTCGGCGCAGCTGGCGCAGGCGGCCGACGCCGTGCAGGCGGCGGTGGACGCAACGCAACGCCCGCTGCTGGCCCTGCACGTGCAGCGCATGCGCCGGCAGGAAAGCCTGCTGCTGCTGAGCGGCGACTCCCGGCATGCAGACCGCGCCAGCGAGGAGAAACTCCCGTTCGATCTCGCGCTGGCGGGCCTGCCGGACGATGCGCAGCAGCAGCTGCGCGATCTGATGGATACCTACCAGGGCGCGCTGCTGACCTACACCGCCGCCCGCATGGGGCTGGACGTGGAAGCGCAGTCGCTGGTGGATACGGCGGCCAGCATCACCCCCGCGCTGCAGGCCTTCCAACAGGCGCAGGCAGCCAGCCTGGAGCAGGCGCGCAGCCGCCAGCAGGCGCAGGCCACACGCCTGGGTGTGCTGTTCGCCGCCTCGCTGCTGGTGGTGGCCGTGGTGCTGATCGGCACGCTGTTGATGGTGCTGCATGCCGTGCGCCGACCGATCCAGGACACCCTGCGTTTTGCGCAGGACATCGCCGAGGACCGCCTGGATACGGTGTTGCGCGTGCATAACCCGCACGATGAAATCGGCCAGTTGGCGCAGCGGCTGGGCCACATGCAGCAGCAGCTGCGCGCACGCATCGAACACGAACGGGCGGTGGCGCAGGAGAACGCCCGTGCGCGGCAGGCACTGGACAGCGCCTCCACCGGCCTGATGGTGGTCAATCCGCAGGGCGAAGTGACCCATGCCAATCCGGCGTTGCTGCAGACCCTGGGGGCGGGCGGGAACGACGTGCTGGGCCGGCCTGCCCGACAGCTGCATCCCGCGCTGGCGCGGATCGACGGCAGCGGCCGGCGCGAGTACGACATCCAGCACGGCGGCACCACCTGGCAGCTGGTGACCACGCCGATCTTCGAGGCCGGCCAGTCACTCGGCGAGGTGGTGGAGTGGCGCAGCCGTGCGCTGGAAGTCCTGCTGGAAACCGAAGTCGGCGCGCTGGTGGATGCGGCGGCCCAGGGTGAGCTGGCCGGCCGCATTCCGCTGCAGGGAAAGCAGGGCTACGTGCATCGCCTGTCAGCCAGCATCAACCACCTGCTGGCGACCTTCGAACACAACCTCGGCGACCTGCAGGTCCTGCTGGCGGCACTGGCGCGGGGCGACCTGCGCGTACGCATGGAGGGTGAGCTGGACGGGGTGTTCGCGCGCATGCGCGATGATGCCAACGCGACCGTGGACCAGCTGGCGGGCATCGTGGCGGGCATCCAGGACGCGGCGCGCTCGATCGGCGATGCGGCCGGTGAAATCAGCGCAGGCAATGCGGATCTTTCCATCCGTACCGAGCTGCAGGCGGCCAACCTGGAAGAGACCGCCGCCTCGATGCACGAGCTGACCGGTACCGTATCGCGCAATGCCGACGCCGCCGGACAGGCCGACACACTGGTACGCGCCAGCGCGGACGTGGCGACGCGCGGTGGTGAGGCGGTGGGGCAGGTGCAGCGTTCGATGCAGGACATCAGCGCGTCGTCGCGACGCATCGGCGAGATCACCGCGCTGATCGACGGCATCGCCTTCCAGACCAACATCCTGGCGTTGAATGCCGCCGTCGAGGCGGCACGTGCCGGCGAGCAGGGTCGCAGTTTCGCGGTGGTCGCCAGTGAAGTGCGCCTGCTGGCGCAGCGCAGCGCCGATGCGGCCAGGCAGATCAAGGGACTGATCGAGGACTCGGTGCAGCAGGTGGGGCAGGGCACGCGTGCGGTCAGCCAGGCCGGTGCCACCATGGAAGAACTGCAGGCCAGCGTGCAGCAGGTGGCCGCGATCATGGCGCAGATCCGCGATGCCTCGCTGGAGCAGCGCAACGGCATCGGCCAGGTCAACCAGACCATCGTGCAGATGGATGCAAGTACCCAGCAGAACGCGGCGATGGTGGAAGAGGCCACGGCTTCGGCGCGTGCACTGGAAGCGCAGGCGGAGGTGCTGGCCGAGGCGGTGGCGGTGTTCCAGCTGCGCGGTGTCGGCGAAGTGCGGTCGGCGCCCCTTTCCCCATCGGGAAAAAGGACGCCGGTCGTGGGCTGAGCCCGCCGTTGCGGATCGCCTAGATGAACATGCCCCCAGAGGCTTCCACGCGTTGGGCATTGATCCAGCGCGTGTCCGCCGACATCAGCGCGACCACGGCCGGGCCGACGTCATCGGGTTTGCCGGCGCGGCCGAGCGCGGTGGACGAGGCGACCATCGCATTGATGCCGGCATCGTCACGCACGCGGCCGCCGCCGAAATCGGTTTCGATCGCACCGGGCGCCAGCGTGTTGGCACTGATGCCCCGCGCGCCCAGTTCCTTGGCCAGGTAGCGGGTGAACACTTCGATGCCGCCCTTCATCATCGCGTAGGCCGAACTGCCCGGCAGCGAAAAGCGCGCCAGCCCACTGGACACGTTGAGGATGCGGCTGCCATCGGCGAGCAGCGGCAGCAGCGCCTGGGTCAGGAAGTAGGGGCCTTTCAGGTGCACGTTGACCAGGTGGTCGAACGAGGCCGGGGTGGTGTCGGCGATCAGCGCGTAGTGGCCTTCGCCGGCATTGTTGACCAGGCCATCCAGGCGCCCACGGCCCCAGTCGGCAAGCTGGGCCTGCAGCCTTTCGACGAACGCGGCGAACGAGGCGCTGTCGGCCACGTCCAGTGGCAACGCGGCAGCGCGTCGGCCCAGTGCTTCAACCTGCGCCACGACCTCGTCGGCGGCGGACGACTGACTGCGGTAGGTCAATACGATGTCGGCGCCGTCGGCGGCCAGGGCGAGGGCGGCGTTGCGGCCGAGGCCACGGCTGCCACCGGTGATCAGCAGGGTGCGGGAAACGGACATGTCCAACTCCAACGGGCGGGTAGGTGACCAGCCTATTGGGCTTGCGAGGGCGAATAAACTGCGTGATCCTGATATGACTGTTCAACAATGGCCGACAATCAATGGACAGCGTGTCGCAACTGCGTACCTTCCTGCATGTGGCCGAGCGTGGCTCCTTCACCCGCGCGGCAGAGAGCCTGGGGCTGCCAAAGGCCAGCGTGTCGCTGGCGGTACAGCGTCTGGAAGCAGCACTGGGCACCCAGCTGCTGCACCGGACCACGCGCCGCGTGCAGCTGACGGCGGACGGTGAACAGCTATTCCAGCGCGCCCGCGACCTGCTGGATGACATGGAGGACCTGCAGGGCATGTTCCGCCGCGATACCGCGCAGCTGCGCGGGCGGCTGCGGGTGGACATGTCCAGTGGGCTCGCACGGCACCTGATCCTGCCGCAGCTGCCGGCCTTCCTGGAACAGCACCCAGGGCTGGAGATCGAACTCAGCGGCACCGATCGCCGTGTCGACCTGGTGCGCGAAGGCTTCGACTGCGTGCTGCGGGTCGGTGCGCTGGACGACAACACGCTGGTGGCGCGACCGCTGGGCAGCATGGACATGGTCAACTGTGCCAGCCCCGGTTACCTCGCCGCGCGTGGCACGCCGCTCACACTCCAGGCGCTGGGCGGGCATCGCCTGGTGCACTACGTGAGCACGCTGGGGCAACGGCCCGCAGGGTTTGAATACCGCGATGGCGACCACTACCGGAGCCTGCCGATGGCCGGTGCGGTGACCGTCAACAGCGGCGATGGCTACACCGCCGCCGCGCTGGCCGGGCTGGGCATCATCCAGGTGCCACGGCTGGGCGTGCGCCAGGCGCTGCGTGACGGAACGCTGGTTGAAATCCTGCCGCAGCTGCCGTCCGAACCGATGCCGGTCACCCTGCTGTACGCGCAGCGCCGACATCTGCCCGCACGGGCGCGGGTGTTCATGGACTGGGTGGCCGCGCTGCTGCAGCCGCATCTGTTGCCCTCGTAGTGTCGAGCTTGCTCGACACAGGGGCGGTATCGAGCAGGCTCGACACTACTCAATACACGTCGCGCCGGTAGCGGCCCTCGGCACTCAGCGCATCCAGCGCCTCCTCGCCCAGGGTTTCGCGCAGCACCTCGTCCACGCCCTGCGCCATGCCCTGCAGCGAACCGCACACGTACACACAGGCGCCGTCGGCGATCCAATGACGCAGCTCCGCGCTGGCCGCGCGCAGCAGATCCTGCACGTACATCCGGGTGCTGCCATCGCGCGACCACGCCTGGTCCACCCGGGCCAGGTGCCCCTGCTGCTGCCAGGCGATGATTTCCTGCGCGTACAGCGCATCGCAGGCCTGCTGGCGTTCGCCGAACAGCAGCCAATGGCCATGCTGGCCTGCGCCGTCGGCTTCGCGCAGCAGGCTGCGCAGGCCGGCAATGCCGGTGCCGTTGCCGATCAGGATCATCGGTGGCGCATCGTCGTGCCGGTGGAAGCCCGCATTGCGCCGCACGCGCGCGGGCACGCCGCCGCCAATGCCCGCATGCAGGGACAACCAACCCGAACCGATGCCGGGCCGGCCATCCTCACCCTGCACCAGGCGCACCACCAGCTGCACGTGGCCATCGGCCAGGCAGCTGGCGATTGAATATTCGCGCGTTGGCAGCGCCGGCAGCTGGTCGAGCCACTGCGCGGCGTCATGCACCGGCTGCACCTGGTCGATCGGCGGCAACACGCGCCGCGCCGCCGCATCGTGCACGCGCTGTTCCAGCCCATCCACATGCACCGGCGCGTCGACATCCAGCCCGGCCGCGGCCAGCACCGCAGTGACATCGTCCGCAGCATGGCGCGGTGCCACCTGCAGGATGTCGCCGGCCTGCCAGCCCGCGCCGTCCGGCGGCCGCAACGTCACCTGCCAGATCGCGCCGCCCTGGCTGCCGGGATTGAGCAGGCTGCGTTCGTGCAGCGTCCACTCCTGCAGCACGCTGCGCGCCTCGGCGTCCTCGGCCACTTCCACGCCGGTCAGCGAGGAAAGCTGGGCCTGCCAGCGCTGCAGCGCACCGGCGTCATCGCCATCCACGTCGATGCACGGGAACAACGCCGCCGCGCCCTGTTCGCCCAGCCACTGTTCCACCCGCCGCGCGAAGCCGCAGAAACGCGCGTACTGGCGATCGCCCAGCGCCAGCATCGCGTAGCCCAGTTCCGGCAGCGCCTGCGCCTGCATCAGCACCTTGCGTTCGAAGGCGCGCGCGCTGTCCGGCGCTTCGCCATCGCCGAAGGTGCTGACCACGAACAACGCACGGCGCGCCTGCTGCAGCATGCCGCCATCCAGGCGCGCCATCGGCGTGACCTGCACGCGCATGCCGGCCGCCTGCAGCTGCCCGGCCGCGCGCCAGGCCAGTTGTTCGGCCTGGCCACTCTGGCTGGCGAAGGACACCAGCCACGCCGGCCCGTCCGCATCGCCCGCCGGCAGCGCTGCGGCGAGGTCCACGCGTGAGGCGCGCACTGCGTGCTTCTTCGCGCGGCGATCCAGGTACAGCATCCAGCCGGTGACGAAGAACAGCACCATCAGCAGGCTCGACAGCATCACGACCAGTCGCCCGGGCAGACCGAAGAAGCTGCCCGAATGCAGCGCGAACATGCTGCCCAGCACCTTTTCACCGCCATCCAGATCGGCATATGCGCGCCGGTCCAGCACGGCGCCACTGGCGGGATCGATCTGCAGGGTGTCGTAGGCGCGGTCATGGTGGGAACGCCCGACGGACATCACCCGTGCGGTGACCGGGCGGTCGCCGCGCGCCGGCAGGCGCAGGTCGATGTAGCCTTCGCGCACGCCGGGCAGCGCATACAGGCTGGCCTGCACGCGCTGCAGGTCCAGCGCCCCGCTTGCCTGCAGCGCGGGCGTGGCAACCGGTGGCCCGCCGAGCAGGCGGGTCAGCCCATCGCGGTACCAGTCGAAGGACCACCACAGGCCGGTCAGGGCGATCAGGAGGTAGACCGGCAGCACCCAGGTGCCGATCACCGAATGCAGGCTCCACAGGAAGCTGCGGCCATTGTGTTTCCACTCCACCGACAACCAGCTCCGCCAGCTCCACCATTGCCGCGGCCAGCGCAGGTAGATGCCCGACAGCACGAACACCAGCAGGATGATCGTGCAGCTGCCAGTGACCAGCCGGCCGCGGTCGCCCGCCACCAGGCGACGGTGCAGGTCCTCGGTGAAATCGAAGAAGCCCTGGCCACGCAGCGCGCTGAAGCGTTCGCCGCTGTAGGGGTCGAAGTACACCCAGTTGTCGCGGCCGCCATCGAAGCGGGCCACCGACGGGCGCTGGCCGGTGGCATCCACGCGCAGACGCTGCAGGGCGGTGTGGCTGCCTTCGGCCATCGTGGCCGCCAGGGTGTCCAGCGGCAGCGTCTGGCGGCCATCGCCCTGCTGGGCGGCAACTGCGGCGAAGTGCGGATTCAACGCGCGCAGCAGATCGTCCTCGAAGGAGAGGGTGGCGCCGGTGAGACCCATCAGGGCGAGCACGGTGCCGGCGGTGATGCCGAGGAACCAGTGCACCTGGAAGAGAACGGTCTTGAACATCGGGGGAGAAGAAAGCCGGTAGCGCCGGGCCGAGGGTCCGGGTATCACGAGGGAGGGCCGAAGGTATCGATCTCCATCGGCAAATGAGAATCACTCGCGTAGTGTTCCGGTCGACGGGCGCCGGGTCAAGCGCGCTCAGCCGCCGCTCGCCCAGCCTTCGATCTCACCCTTGGCGAACGGTCCCAGCTTCTGCCGCACGATGCGGCCCTGCGCGTCCACCAGCACCGTGTAGGGCAGCAGGCCCTGCGTGTTGCCCAGGCGCACGCTGGCGTCGGCCGGGCCAGGGGTTTCCAGCACGATGGGGTAGTCCACCGGCACACGGCGCAGGAAGTCCTGCACGCCTTCGGCGGTATCCAGCGCCAGTCCCAGCACCTGCACGCCCTGGTCGCGCTGGGCGGCGGCGAAGTGGGCCAGCTCGGGCATTTCTTCCACGCATGGGGCGCACCAGCTTGCCCATACGTTGATCAGCAGCGGCCGGCCACGGAACCGTTGCAGGTCCACCGGCGCGCCGGAAAGATCCGGCAGCACGATGGGCGGGAGCGGATCGCCGATGCCCGCCGTGGCCGCTTTACTGGTGGGGTCAGGTTCCTTTTCCGCACCGGAAAAAGAACCTGACCCCTCCTCCGAAGACGTATCCAGCTGCTGCCCGGCCCACAGGCCCAATCCACCGGCCAGCACCGCTGTCCACAGCAGTGCCGGCCTCAGCTTCATCGCGCGGTACGCAGCAGCGCTTCTTCGGCCAGCGCCTGGGTCAGCACGCTGGGCAGCACGATCGGCGGCGCGCCGGGGCCGTACACCACGTACAGCGGCACGCCCACGGCTTTGTGTTCATCCAGGAAGGCGGTGATCTGCGGGTCCACGTTGGTGTAGTCGCCGCGCATGTACACCGCGTTGGTCCGCCGCAGCAGCTCCTGGAAATCAGGCCGCGACAGCACCGCGCGTTCGTTGGCCTTGCAGGTCACGCACCAGTCGGCGGTCATGTTGACGAACACCACGCGGTTGTCCGCGCGCAGACGGTCCAGCATTTCCGGCGAATAGGCCACTACGTTCTCGCCGGCAGCCTGCGCTGCCGTTGCCGGCGGGGCCAGTCGGGCAACGCCCCACACCGGCACCAGCGCAGCCAGGATCACCACGCCGGCCAGCAGCGCACCGATCCGCTGGCTGCGCCAGCGGCTGCGCTCGAACCACCACAGCCCCAGCGCCAGCAGGACCAGCCCGCCCAGCACCAGCGCCATCGCATCCACGCCGCGCTGCTTGCCCAGCACCCACAGCAGCCACAGCGCGGTGGCGTACATCGGGAACGCCAGCACATGTTTCAGCGTTTCCATCCACGCGCCAGGACGCGGCAGGCGACGCGCCAGCGTGGGCACGAAACCGACGAGCAGGAACGGCAGCGCCAGGCCCAGTCCCAGCGCCAGGAACACCAGCATGGACTGCAGCGCGGGGGCCGCGAATGCATAGGCCAACGCCGGGCCCATGAACGGCGCCACGCACGGGCTGGCTACCACGCAGGCCAACACCCCGGTGAAGAAATCACCGACCGGACCGCTGCGCGAGGCCAGCGACTGGCCGATGCCGCCCACGTTGCCGCCCAGGGTGAACACCCCGGATAGGCTCAGGCCGACGGCGAACATCAGGTACACCAGCGCGGCGATGAACCACGGATGCTGCAGCTGGAAGCCCCAGCCTGCGGCCTGGCCAGCTGCGCGCAGGGCCAGCACCAGCCCGCCGATCACCGCGAACGCCACCAGCACGCCGGCGGTGTACCAGAGCGCATGCGCGCGTGCACGCTGGCGGCTCTCACCGCTCTGCGCCAGGCCCAGCACCTTCAGCGACAGGATCGGCAGCACGCACGGCATCAGGTTCAGCACCAGGCCGCCGGCCAGTGCCAGCAGCAGCACCACCAGCAGGCCCTTGGCGCTGGTCGGTTCCGGTGGGCGCGTGCGCTGTGCGTTGTCCGCGCTGGCATCCGGGCTGGGTGCCGTGGCACCCGCGGTGGCCGCATCCAGACCCGCAGCGTCAGCGGGAATGCTGTCGGGGATGATCGGCACCACGCGACGGTTGTCGGTCTTTTCGCCGCCCGTGCCGTCGGTGCGCTGTGCCTCGCGCGGCAATGCGGCTGGCAGTTCATTGCCGGCCGCGGTGGTCGCCGCCGTCGCGTCGACCTTGCCCGCGGGAATATCCAGCCGCACCCGGCGGGTCATCGGCGGGTAGCAGATGCCATCGGTCTGGCAGCCCTGGAAAGTCACCACCAGGGTGGCATCCAGTGCCTCGGCGCGGCTGCGGTGCAGTGGCAGGGTGGCGTCGGTCTGGTCGAAGAACACCGCCACGTCGCCGAAATGTTCATCGCGATGCGACTTCGCCTGCGGCCAGCGCAGCGCATCCACGCGGATGCCGTTGGCCCCTTCCAGCTTCAGCGAAGTGCGGTCGCGGTACAGGTAATACCCCTTGGCCGGGGTGAAGCGCAGCAGCAGGGTGTTGCCATCGTCGACGATGGCTTCGAAGCCGAAGGCCTTCTCCGAAGGCAGCGGCAGGCCCTGCACGGCCGCGGCGGTGCCGGGCAGGCGCAGGCCGCCGCTGTTGCCACCCAGCGGGCTGCCCAACGGCGAAGTGCCGGTTGCTGCGGCAATGCCTGTAGAAGCGATGCCGGCGCCTGCACCGCCGCCGGGCAGCGCGACCTGGATCACGCGCTTCTGCGGCGGATAGCACACGCCCGCATCAGCGCAGCCCTGGAAGCGCACTTCCACGCTGACGGTGCCGGCGTCGGGCGCCGGCTGGCCGGGCAACGTCGCGGCCAGACGCTCGCGATAGGTCTCTACTTCGCCGAAGAAATCATCATGGTGGCGCTCGCCCGCCGGCATTTTCAACGCGCCGGCATTGAACGAAGGATCTGCCTTGACGCTGGTGCGATGGCGATACAGGTAGTAGCCCGGGGCGATCTTCCATTGCAGCTGGATCTGGTCGCGCTGGGTCGCCGTGGCGCTCAGCGCGAACGCTTCGTCCACCGGCAGCAGGTCCTTTTCGCTCAGTGCCCACGCGGGCAGGGCAAGCGCCAGCAACGCGCACACCGCAACGCTACGACGCAGCGACGCCATCCAACCTGACTTCATGAAAGCTGCCTTCATCAACTGTGTTCCTCCCGGGTCTGTGCCCGGATCCAATCCAGATAGGCCGGCAAGCCGGCGCGTGGTTCGACCGCGATGCACTCGGGGAGTTCATACGGATGCAGTTCGACCAGCCGCGCCATCGCGGCATCGAGCCGGCTGGCGGTGGTCTTGACCAGCAGCTGCAGTTCGCTGTCGGTGGTCACTTCGCCCTGCCAGCGATAGGTGGAGCGCGCACCCTCCTGACGGGTGACGCAGGCCGCCAGCCGCTCGTCGACCAGCGCATGCGCGATGCGCTCGGCGCTGGCCAGGTCAGGGCAGGTGGTGAACAGCAGCAGGACGGGATCGGCGGTCGACATCGCCGCCGAGTATAGGGCCCCGGTCCGGGCAGAAGGCCGGACCGGGGCATGAGGCAAATCGGAAAATGATCAGTTGGCCAGCTGGCAGCTGCTGGGCTTGGCCGAGGTGAACAGGGCCGGGGTGGCCCATTCGGGGTGGTCGATGAACGGATTGCGGTTGCCCTGGAAGCTGTAGATCACCTCGTTGCGGGCCCGCTCCGCCTCGGTCGGCGGGTCGGCGAGGTGCCAGTTGATCAAAGTGGACAGCAGGCCCATGTAGGCCGGCGAACTGCTGGTCTTGATGATCCTGCTGCGGTCATCGGTCAGCTCCAGATCCGGTTCGGACTGGCCGGTTGCGGCATCCTTGCCGCCTTCATACCGGATGGCCATGTACATCACCGCGCGCGCCATGTCGCCCTTGCGCTTGCCCCACACTTCGAACGTGCCCTGGTTGCCATCGGGGGTGCGCACCCAGTTGGAGTTGCCCGGATAGGCACCGCTGCCGCCGCCCTGGCCATTGTTGGACTCGGTGGCGCGCTCGCCGCAGTTGCTGTCGCACTTGGCGAAGGGCTTGTTGCCCCGGTCGGCATTCCACTGCGCATCGGTCAGGTACAGCATGTGGGTGTCGGTGTAGGGCGCATACGGCAGGCCCTTGTCGCCGGTGGTGCTGGCAAAGCCCAGCGAATTGGGCCAGGTGTGCTCGCGGTTGTAGGTCAACCCGCTGCCGGTGCCTGCGCGGCCGCTGCCCTTGACGTAGCTGCGGTTGCGGTAGGCATCGAGCACGTTGCCGGCGTTGTTGGGATCTTCGTCGGCGATCTCCAGGATGGTCCAGGTGCTGGTGCCCGAGCCGCTGTACGGATACGCGGTGTGGCCCTTGATGGTTTCATGCAGCGAACAGCGCAACTGGCTCGGACTGGAGGTATTTACCCGCGCGTAGTACGCGCCGGGATTGCCCGGGTTGCCCGGGTCCGGGTTGCCGGTGCTGCTGGCCACGGTGAAGCCGATGCGCGAATCAGCGGCGGGCCGGGCGCCCTGGCTGTCGCTGATGCGGCTGGCCCGGATGTCGAAGCGGCAGGCCTCGCCGGCCACCAGCGCGGTGTTGGTGGAAATCTTCAGCGTGCGGCCACTGGACGGATGGCTCAGCGGCACGCTGCCGGACTGGCCGCAGCTCAGCGCGAAGGCGCCGCTGGCCAGCGTGACATTCTCGCTGAACACCACTTCCAGATCACCGGCGGCGGGGAAGCTGCTGCTGCCCTGGGCCGGCGTGGTGGTGGACACCGACGGCGGCGTATTCGGGCCCGGGGTGCCGGGGCTGCCGCTGAAGGTCTGGCCGGCATTGCAGGCGCCGAAGGTCTGGGCGGCGGACTCGGCCCAGGTGAAATGGGTGTACTGGCTGCCGCTGCCGGTGAGCTGCAGGGAGGTGCCGGCTGCGGTGCTGTTGCTTTCGGCGACCGGGATGTTCTGGCTGGTCAGGCCGGCGGCCGGGCCGCTGGCGGCGGTGATGGTGCCCTCGTAGCTGAGGAACTGGACCACCGCACCGCTGGCATCGACCAGCGCGATGCCATCGTTGGACCCGTTCTGCAGGCCATTGGTCGGGTAGCTGACCACCGCGATACGGGCGCTGCCACAGGCGGCCGTGGTGCCGGCCGGGACCGGGTTGTTGGCATACACGCTGGCTGCCGACGGGGTGCTGCCGTTGTACAGGTACAGGCGGTAAGCGGACAGGTCCTCGCCGGCCGTGGCGACCACTTCAATCGCCTCGCCGACGTCCCCGGCCGGGGTGCTGTCGTCGTAGTGCAGTTCGTTGATGAAGACATCGGCCCGGGCGGGCGAGATCGCCAGCGCCAGCAGGCAGCCAGCGGCAAGTGGTGACAGCATTCGCATCGACTACTCCTTGTGAGCGGATCCCCTGAAGGGGGAATCTAAGCCGATTGCGTGACACTTCTGTCGTATTCGGCACGGTTGAGCCCAATGCCGTGACGGTGGTCACCAAAAAAATTCTTTCCGAGGCCCTTGAAAGGGCAGGTCCGGGCTCCATCTCTGCTGTGTCCCGGTCTGCCGGGCTTTTTTCTCGCGCGGTTCTGGCAGTCACCTGGGGTGAGTGCTAAAGTCGCCGGAATACTTCCGTACAATCAACAACTTGAGAGGTCTCACATGAGCAACTTGAAGCCGCTTCACGACCGCGTCGTAGTCAAGCCGATCGAAGCCGACGAAATCTCCGCCGGCGGCATCCTGATCCCGGACTCGGCCAAGGAAAAGTCGACCAAGGGTGAAGTGGTTGCCGTGGGTCCGGGCAAGGCGCTGGACAATGGCAGCGTGCGCGCCCCGTCCCTGAAGGTCGGCGACAAGGTCATCTACGGCCAGTACGCCGGCAGCAGCTACAAGGAAGCTGGCGTGGAATACAAGGTCCTGCGCGAAGACGACGTGCTCGCCATCATCGGCTGAGCTGCTGTCGCGCGATCCGTTACCCCGTAGACCCCTTTCATATCAATGCTGCCGGGCTTGTCCCGGCGCTACATAACAGGTGAATTCAATGGCTGCCAAAGATATTCGTTTCGGTGAAGACGCCCGCGCCCGCATGGTGCGTGGTGTCAACGTGCTCGCCAATGCCGTGAAGGCAACCCTGGGCCCGAAGGGCCGCAACGTCGTGCTCGAAAAGAGCTTCGGCGCCCCGACCATCACCAAGGACGGCGTGTCCGTTGCCAAGGAAATCGAACTGGCTGACAAGTTCGAGAACATGGGCGCGCAGATGGTGAAGGAAGTTGCTTCGCGCACCAATGACGACGCAGGCGACGGCACCACCACCGCCACCGTGCTGGCCCAGGCCCTGATCCGCGAAGGCGCCAAGGCCGTTGCTGCCGGCATGAACCCGATGGACCTCAAGCGCGGTATCGACAAGGCCGTGATCGCCGCCGTCGCCGAGCTGAAGAAGATCTCCCAGCCGACCGCTGACGACAAGGCGATTGCCCAGGTCGGCACGATCTCGGCCAACTCGGACGAGTCGATCGGCAACATCATCGCCGAAGCGATGAAGAAGGTTGGCAAGGAAGGCGTGATCACCGTTGAAGAAGGCTCGGGCCTGGACAACGAGCTGGACGTCGTCGAAGGCATGCAGTTCGACCGCGGCTACCTGTCCCCGTACTTCGTCAACAACCAGCAGGGCCAGACCGCTGACCTGGATGACCCGTTCATCCTGCTGCACGACAAGAAGATCTCCAACGTGCGCGACCTGCTGCCGGTGCTGGAAGGCGTCGCCAAGTCGGGCAAGCCGCTGCTGATCGTGGCTGAAGAAGTCGAAGGCGAAGCGCTGGCGACCCTGGTCGTCAACACCATCCGCGGCATCGTCAAGGTCGTGGCCGTGAAGGCTCCGGGCTTCGGCGACCGTCGCAAGGCGATGCTGGAAGACATGGCCGTGCTGACCGGCGGCACCGTGATTTCCGAAGAAGTGGGCCTGTCGCTGGAGAAGGCCACCATCACTGACCTGGGCCGCGCCAAGAAGGTGCAGGTTTCCAAGGAAAACACCATCATCATCGACGGTGCCGGCGACGCTGCAGGCATCCAGGCGCGTGTCACCCAGATCAAGACCCAGATCGAAGACACCTCGTCCGATTACGACCGTGAGAAGCTGCAGGAACGCGTTGCCAAGCTGGCCGGCGGCGTTGCAGTGATCAAGGTCGGCGCATCGACCGAAATCGAAATGAAGGAAAAGAAGGCCCGCGTTGAAGACGCCCTGCACGCAACCCGCGCAGCCGTCGAAGAAGGCGTGGTCCCGGGCGGCGGCGTGGCCCTGGTGCGTGCGCTGGTCGCCGTCGGCGATCTGAAGGGTGCCAACGAAGACCAGACCCACGGCATCCAGATCGCCCTGCGCGCCATGGAAGCCCCGCTGCGCGAGATCGTGGCCAACGCCGGTGAAGAGCCGTCGGTCATCCTGAACAAGGTGAAGGAAGGTACCGGCAACTACGGCTACAACGCCGGCAACGGCGAGTTCGGCGACATGGTCGAGTTCGGCATCCTGGATCCGACCAAGGTGACCCGTTCGGCCCTGCAGAACGCCGCTTCCATCGCTGGCCTGATGATCACCACCGAAGCCATGGTGGCCGAAGCCCCGCGCAAGGAAGAAGCTGCCGGCGGCGCCGGTGGTGGCATGGGCGGCATGGGTGGCATGGGCGGCATGGACTTCTAAGTCCAACGCTTCCCGTAGCACCTGCATCATCAAAAACCCCGCCGGAAACGGCGGGGTTTTTTTGTGGCCGTGGTGGGTGACGACCGCGGCTCTTGGTGGGTGACGACCGCTGCTCGTGGTAGGTGACGACCGTGGGTCGTGGTGGGTGACGACCGTTGGTCGTCACGCTGTTGACTCTCCGTTTCGGCATCGCGATGTTCGACGCATGCCGTGCAGATGTTGCAGAGCCGGCTCAATCGCTTCCGCAGTTGCCGATGTAACAGTTGGCAGCCCTGAAACCCTGTGTTATCAATACTCCCCAATGAACGCACGTCACGCCAACTCGTACTTTTGGTATTACTTTCCGAAGCCACCGGCGGAGGAAGGACTGCGTTCACCCTGAAGAAACCCTTCAGCCGCATTCCCGAAAGCCGCCAGCGACCCTGGCGGCTTTTTTGTTGCCGCCACGCTGGGGACCCCCACACGTTCGAGAGACCCCCGCCATGCCCCCCCATACCGACGACCTCCGCATCCGCAAGATCGAACCCCTGACCCCGCCGGCGCAGCTGCTGGCGATGCTGCCCTGCGACGATGAAGCATCCGATACGGTCAGTGCCTCGCGCGCGTCGCTGCACGCCATCCTGCACGGAACCGATGACCGCCTGGCGGTGGTGGTCGGACCATGTTCGATCCACGACCCGGCCGCGGCGATCGAGTACGCCCAGAAGCTCAAGCCCCTGCGCGATGCGCTGGCCGGCGAACTGGAAATCGTCATGCGCGTGTACTTTGAAAAGCCGCGTACCACGGTGGGCTGGAAGGGCCTGATCAACGATCCGGACCTGGATGGCAGCTTCAACATCAACAAGGGCCTGCGCATCGCGCGTGGCCTGCTGCGCGACATCAACAAGCTCGGCCTGCCGGCCGGCGTCGAATTCCTCGATGTGATCTCGCCGCAGTACATCGCCGACCTGGTGGCCTGGGGCGCGATCGGGGCGCGTACCACCGAAAGCCAGGTGCATCGCGAACTGGCCTCGGGACTGTCGTGCCCGGTGGGCTTCAAGAACGGCACCGACGGCAACATCAAGATCGCCGCAGACGCGGTGGGCGCGGCGACCAATCCGCATCACTTCCTGTCGGTGACCAAGCAGGGCGATACCGCCATCGTGGCCACCGCCGGCAACCCGGACTGCCATGTGATCCTGCGCGGCGGCAAGCAGCCGAACTACGATGCAGCCAGCATCGCCGATGCCTGCCAGGTACTGGCCAAGGCCAGGCTGCAAACGCGCCTCATGGTCGATGCCAGCCATGCCAACAGCCTGAAGAACCCGGACAACCAGCCGAAGGTGATCGAGGACATCGCCGTGCAGATGGCCGGCGGCGAACAGCGCATCGTCGGAGTGATGATCGAAAGCAACCTGGTCGGCGGACGCCAGGAACTGGTGGAAGGCCAGCCGCTGGTGCATGGCCAGAGCATCACCGATGGCTGCATCGACTGGGCGACCACTGAAGTGGTGCTGGAACGACTGGCCGCTGCCGTGCGCGCACGCCGTGAAGCAATCGCGGCGCTCGCCGAGGAAGTGGAAACCGAAGCCGCCTGAGCGGTGCAACGCGTGTGGGTGACGGCTGCTGCCTGCGGGGGCGCGCCGTCACCAGCGGTGGCTGGCGGAGTTGGCAGCCACTGCAGCCGCACCGGCGATGCGCCTGGCGCTGGGCAATGACCCGGCGCCAGGTCCATCGCCGGGGGGCGGGTTTCTTCCTGGGATTCAACGGTTGCCAGCAGGTGACGCCGAGCCTGGCTCGGCGCTACCAAGGCAAGTGTGCTGCACACCAACACGCGTATCCTGCAGGGCATGCCATCCCATGACATCGCCAGTCCATTACGCACCCTGCATGCGCACGAACGCCTGTTGATCGAGGCCGTCGCCGCTGTGTTGCCTGCCGACCCGGCAGCGCAGCTGCGCGCGGATGCGGGCGTTGCGATGGCGGTGGATGAAAGCACGTTGCTGGTGGGCTTCGTGCTGGCCGGCCACGCGCGTCCAACGCCGCCCGGTGATCATCCCTATCCGGTGGACATCGAGGTGCCCGACGCCGATGGCGAGGCGCTGAGCATCATCCTGTTCGCCGATGAAGACGGCCGGTTGCTGCAGCTGGAGATCATCCGCTGGGACGACGAGGCGGTGCGGGCGCCCAGGTGGGATGAGGCGACGTACGCGGTGTAGGTAATCCGGGCCAGGCGGGATCCCGGCGCAGCCTGGCCAGCGCCGGGTACATCGCCGGCCTGGTGTACCGGGTGAGCAGCTGGCTCATCGGTAGCCCGCCGACGATGGCGATGCCGAGCGGGCGCCCAGCAGGCAGCCTACCCATTCTCAGTGCACTTCGTCGTGGTACACGAACTTCGGCATTTCCCAGCGGTAATGGATCGCCAGCAGGCGCAGTGCGAAGCCGCCAGCCAGGCAGCACAGGATGGCGGTGGTGTCGGCCACGTTCCAGTGCAGCAGCAGCAGGTAGGCCGCGCCGGTCAGCAGCGAGATGATCGCGTACAGCTCCTTCTGGAAGATCAGCGGTACTTCGTTGCACAGGATGTCGCGCAGCACGCCACCGAAGGCGCCGGTCAGCATGCCGGCGATCAGCACGATCGGCGTGGCATGGCCGCCATCGCGGGCGATCGCGCAGCCGATCAGGGTGAAGGCGATCAGGCCCAGCCCGTCCAGCACCAGGAAGGTGCGGCGGAAATGATGCATCCAGCGCGCCACCCAGGTGGCGATCAGCGCGGCACACACGGTGAAGCCGAGGTACTCGGGATGCTTCACCCAGGCCAGCGGATAGTGGCCGAGGATGATGTCGCGCAGCGATCCGCCGCCGAGGGCGGTGACGCAGGCGATCATCACCACGCCGAACAGGTCCATGCGGCGGCGGCCGGCAGACAGCGCGCCGGTCATGGCTTCGGCGGAAATGGCGATCAGGTAGATGATGGACAACAACATGGGCAGGCTCCGGATGCGGTGGGGCCGGCCACGCAGCACGCAGCGCCGATGCAGGTGCATCGCCGTACGAAGGTGACCGGTGCCGCTCCCGCTGTCCTTTTGCCTGAGAGTTCAGCGGGCGTGCCCGCGTGCCCCTTCGGCGGATCCCTGCGGATCTCTCTCCAGCTCGGCGATTCGGATACATGGTTGGTGGAATGCCATTCCACCGGCCTGAGCGATCATGGGAGCCTGCGCCTTCGGCGGGTGCCAGCGTGGCACCACTCTCCTGCATCCGGCACGTAGTGTAGCCGCTGGCGGCGGTTGGGCGATAATCAGGGCATGGCCCGCCCTGACACGCCCTGGTTCCTGTACCTGCTCGAATGCCGGGACGGCAGCTATTACGCAGGCATCAGCACCGATGTGCAGGCGCGCTTTGCCGCCCACCAGGCCGGCAAGGGCGCGCGCTATACCCGTGCGCGCCCACCGCTGCAGATCCTTGCGGTGCGCCAGTATCCGGACCGCGCCGAAGCCTCGCGCGCGGAGTGGCAGCTTAAAAAGCAGCCACGTGCGCGCAAGCTGGCGTGGCTGAGCGAAGCGCTGTAACACCGCAGTGCGTCCGCCGAGCACGGCTCGGCGCTACCCAGACCGCCGCGGTAGCGCCGAGCCATGCTCGGCGAGCGCAGCGGGTGTGTGCCGGTCACCCGCGCGTTGGGTCCTTCGGTGGTTTCACGTCGCCGAAGATGATCCGCGCGCTGCGCTGGTAGCTCCAGTACGCCACCGCCCAGTTCAGCAGCACCACCATCCGGTTGCGGAAGCCGATCAGGAAGAACACGTGGGCGGCCAGCCAGAACCACCAGGCGAGCACGCCGGACAGCTGCAGTCTGCCCAGGTGCACGATCGCGGCCATGCGCCCGATGGTGGCCAGGTTGCCGTAGTCGGCGTACTTGAACGGACCCGGCACCGGCTTGCCATGCAGGCGCGCACGGATGGTGTCGGCCACGTGCTTGCCCATCTGCTTGGCGGCCGGCGCCACGCCGGGCACCGGCCGGCCATCGGCCTGGGTCAGGGCGGCAAGATCGCCGGCCACGAACACCTCCGGGTGGCCGGGCAGGGTCAGGTCGGGCTGTACCAGCACGCGTCCGGCGCGGTCGAGCGCGACATCCAGCGTGGCGCCGAGCGGCGATGCGGCCACGCCCGCGGCCCAGACCACGGTGCGCGCAGGGACGAACTGTTCGCCCAGCTGGAAGCCCAGGCTGTCGATGGAGGTCACCGGCGTGCCGGTCAGTACTTCCACGCCCAGCTTTTCCAGCTGCCGGCGCGCCTTCAGCGAAAGCACGTCGGGGAAGGTGGACAGCACCCGCGGTCCGGCTTCCACCAGCCGCACCCTGGCCGACGCCGGGTCGATGTGGCGGAACTCGTTGCGCAGCGTATGCCGGGCGATCTCTGCCAAGGTTCCGGCCAGTTCCACGCCGGTAGGCCCCCCGCCGACCACCGCGAAACTCAGCCACGCGGCTTTCTTTTCCGGGTCCGGCTCGGCCTCGGCACGCTCGAACGCCAGCAGCAGCTTGCGGCGCAAGGCAATGGCGTCATCCAGCGTCTTCAGGCCGGGCGCATCCTTGGCCCATTCGTCGTGGCCGAAATAGGCGTGGGTGGCGCCGCTGGCCAACAGCAGGGTGTCGTACTCCAGCGATGTGCCATCGACCAACTGCACGCTGCGGGCCTGCTTGTCGATGCGGGTGACTTCGCCCAGCCGTACTTCCACGTTGCGCTGGTGGCCGAGGATATGTCGCAGCGGGGCGGCGATGTCCGGGGCGGACAGGCCCGCAGTGGCGACCTGGTACAGCAGCGGCTGGAACAGATGATGGTTGCGGCGATCGACCAGGGTGATACGGATGCGCTCACTGGCAAGGGCGCGGGTCGCCCAGAGGCCGGCGAAACCACCGCCGACGATGACCAGGTGGGGGGTGCGCTCGCGCGTCATTCGCGTGGCTCCAGTAGGGGGGCGTTGGGATGATCGCATGTCACACGGCCCGCTGCCGGTGTGGAACATACTGTCCGCACACCATCGTCAGCCTGGAGCAGGTATGTCCGAGCCGGAAAAGCGCATTGCCCTGTTGATCGACGCCGACAACGCACCCGCGTCGAAGATCGAAGAGGTGCTGGCCGAAGTGGCCCGGCACGGCGTGGCCAACGTCCGTCGCGCCTACGGCAACTGGAAAAGCCCCAGCCTGAAGGGCTGGGAAGCGGTGCTGCACGAGTATGCGATCCGCCCGATCCAGCAGTTTGCCTACAGCCGCGGCAAGAATGCATCGGACATGGCGATGGTGATCGATGCGATGGACCTGCTGTACGCGCGCAACCTGGATGGGTTCGCCATCGTGTCCAGCGATGCCGACTTCACTCCGCTGGTGATGCGCCTGCTCACCGACGGGGTCAAGGTGTATGGCTTCGGCGAGAAGAAGACTCCGGATCCGTTCGTCAACGCGTGCTCGAAATTCACCTATCTGGAAGCATTGGGGCAGGCCCATGCCAGTGCGCCGGATGCCCATCCCGAAGGCGCGGGCACGGGCGAGACCGGCGAGGCGGGCAGCGAAGCACGGCCGCGCAAGACCGGTGCGGAAATGCGCAGCGATACCAAGCTGGTCAACCTGCTGCGTCGTGCGGTGGCCTCAGCCGAAGGTGAGGACGGCTGGTCGCACCTGGGGCCGGTGGGCAGCCAGATCGGCAACCAGGCCTCGTTCGATCCGCGCAACTATGGCTACGGCAAGCTAAGCGACCTGCTGGCGGCCATCGGCCTGTTCGAGATGAAGAAGGACGGCAAATCGTCGTACGTGCGGGCGCTGGCGAAGAAGCCGGTGGCCAAGCAGGCAACCAAAAGGGCCGCCAGGACCGGCAACACCACGGTAGGCTGACCGGCGTATCGTAGCGGTCCCGCGCCATGCCGGCGCACGTTTGCCTGCAAGGAAAACCACATGCTGAAGATCTGGGGCCGCCGCAATTCCAGCAACGTGCGCAAGGTGCTTTGGTGTGCTGAAGAAATCGGACTGGCGTATGAGTCGATCGAAGTCGGCGGCAGTTTCGGCGGCACCCAGGCCGCCGACTACCGGGCGATGAATCCCAACGGGCTGGTACCGGCGATCGAAGACAACGGCCTGCCGCTGTGGGAATCCAATGCGATCGTGCGCTATCTGTCCGCGCGTTATGCGCTGGGCACGCTGTACCCGGAAGACGCGGCCGAGCGCGCGCGCGGTGAAAAGTGGATGGACTGGACCACCTCGCGGATGGCGCCGGTGTACAGCGAGCTGATCTGGGGGGTGATGCGTACCGCACCGGCGGATCGCGATGAGGTCCGCATCAATGCCGCGTTGGTCAAGGCCGGCGATCTGCTGGCGATGGCCGATACCGAGCTGTCGAAACAGCCGTGGTTGTCCGGCGACCGCTTCGCGATGGGGGATATTCCGTTGGGTGCGCTGGTGTATGCCTGGTTCGAGATGCCGATCCAGCGTCCGGACCTGCCCTACTTGGCGGACTGGTATGCGCGCCTGCGCGAACGCCCGGCGTACCAGCGCGGCGTGATGACCGGGATGAGCTGAGGTTCGCAGGAGGGATCGACGGCCAGCGGCCGTCGCTGCCAAAGGCGGCCCGTCATCAACGATGGCCGGTCAGTACAGGTCCACCGGATCCACATCCAGCGACCAGCGCACCTTGCGGGCCTCCGGCAAGCCCTGCAGCAAGGGCGCCACATGATCCAGCACGGCATGCAGCGCGGGGCGCTGCGCGCTGGACAGCAGCAGCTGCGTACGCTGGTAGCCCGCCCGCCGTGGCATCGGCGCGGGCATCGGCCCGAACGCTTCCAGGTGCGGCTGTTCGCCCACCAGCGCACGCACGGCGAGCAGGAACGCATTGGCATGTTCGACCTGCTGCGCTTCGGCGCGCAGCAGCGCCAGATGCGCGAACGGCGGGAAGCCGGCGGCCTGGCGCTGGTTGAGTTCGGCTGCGGCGAACGGGTGGTAACCGCCGTTGACCAGGGTTTCCAGCAGCGGGTGGCCAGGATGGTGGGTCTGCAGCCAGACCTCGCCGGGATCGCGCGCGCGCCCGGCGCGGCCGGCCACCTGGATCAGCTGCTGGGCCAGTTTCTCGGTGGCGCGGAAATCCGAAGAGAACAATCCTTCGTCGATGCCCACCACCACCACCAGGGTCAGCTTGGGCAGGTCGTGGCCCTTGGCCAGGATCTGCGTGCCGACCAGGATGCCGGGCTGGTCGCCGAGCCGGGCCAGCTGTTGTTCCAGCGCATCGCGGCGCGAAGTGGTGCTGCGGTCGATGCGCAGCACCGGCACGTCCGGGAACGCCTGTACCAGGTGTTCCTCCAGCCGCTCCGTGCCGATCCCCTGCGGCTGCAGCGCCAGGCTGGCGCAGGCCGGGCAGGCCAGCGGGGCGGCCTGCCGCGCACCGCAGTGGTGGCACTGCAGGCGCCGGCCCGCGCCATGCACGGTCATCGGCGCATCGCAGCGCTGGCAGGGCGCAGTCCAACCGCAGTCGTGGCACAGCAGTACCGGGGCATAGCCACGGCGGTTCTTGAAGACCAGCACCTGCTGTCCGTTGCGCAGATGCTCGGCGATGCCTTCCAGTACCTGCGGCGACAGGCCGTCCCGAAGCGGTCGCTTGCGTACATCCAGGATGCGCACGCGCGGTGGCATCGCGTCACCGGCACGTACCTTCAGGCGCAGGTGGGCGAAGCGGCCGGCATGCGCATTGTGCAGAGTCTCCATGGCCGGGGTGGCGCTGCCCAGCACTACCGGAATGCCCAGCGCCTTGGCCCGCACCAGGGCGAAATCGCGCGCGTGGTAGCGGATGCCGTCCTGCTGCTTGTAGCTGTTGTCGTGTTCCTCATCGACGATCAGCAGGCCGGCTTCCGGTAGCGGCATGAAGATCGCCGAGCGGGTGCCGACGACCACCCGCGCTTCGCCGCGCGATGCCGCCGCCCAGACCCGCGCGCGTTCGTTGTCGTTGAGGCCGGAGTGGAAGGCGTGCACGGCGATCCCCAAGCGGCCGCGGAAGCGCGCCAGGGTCTGCGGGGTGAGGCCGATTTCCGGCACCAGCACCAGGGCCTGCCGACCCTGGGCCAGGCACTGGATGATGGCCTGCAGATAGACCTCGGTCTTGCCACTGCCGGTGACCCCGTCCAGCAGGAACGGGGCGAAACCCTGCGCGGCGGTGATCGCCTGCACTGCGGCGGCCTGCTCCGGGTTCAGGGTGGGGCCGCCCAGTGGACTGGCCTGCAGCGGTGCCACTGCCAGCGCCACGCGCTCGGCCAGGCCACGCTTGGCCAGGCTGCGCGCAGGCGCGCGCCAGTCGTCCATCCGCGCGGCGATCACGTCTTCGTCGACCACCGCTTCGGCCAGCAGTTCGGCCAACTGGCGCGGCCGGCTGCCGGCGCGCAGGCTGCCCCGCTGTTCGTGCCCGGCGGCAGTGAGCTGCCAGCCCCAGTGGTGGGTTTCCGGCAGCGGCTCACCGTGCCGCAGCGGGCCGGGCAGGGCGGTGGACACCACTTCGCCCAGTGGCGCGTGGGTGTAGCGTGCCAGCCATTGCAGGCTTTGCCACAGTTCGCCCTGCAGCAGTGGTGCGCAATCCAGCCAGGCAAGCGCTTGGCGCAGGCTGGACGCCGGATCCGCGCTGCCCTGTTCCACCACCAGCCCGACCAGCTCGCGCGGGCCGAACGGCACCCGGACCCGGCAGCCAACGACCGCTTCCGGTGCAGCACCCTCTGGCGGCAGATAGTCGAACAACTGCGGCAACGGGACCGGCAGGGCGATGCGCAGGGTGGGCAGGGGAGCTTCCATGGTGCGCAGTGTACCGACCCGTCCGGGACCACCGCAGTGCGCATTCAGGGGCGTCGATCCTCAGTGAAGACAGTCTAAACAAGAGGTAAATATCGGACTGCATTGGAGATTCAGGGTTATCCACATCTTTTGTGGATAAGTCTGTGTGTTAGCGAGGGTGGAACACGGCAAGTGCCGATGCCGACAGCCTTGATGTTCTCGTGGTCAAAAAATAGCCACATGATATTGATCATTAAAATCAATTACTTAGGTGTGAAATACCGCTGAAACACGAAGTGGGAGGGGTTTGGGCATGAGTGTCGCCAGGTTTTCTTGACGCTGTGCACAACGTGCAGCACGAACGCTTGTCGGTAGCAAGCCCTCGGCGACTCTGGTTGGGAGCGGCTATCATTCCGCGTGAATTCCTGGAGTCCCCGATGACGGCAGCGTCCGCCTCTTCATCCCCTACTGCGGCCGGTGCGTTGTCGGCATTTCTACGTGGCGTCGAGCGCCGTGCCCTGGTGGTCGCCGAGCTGCAGACCGGTGACGGAGCGCGGGCAGAGCAGGCGTTGGTTGCGGTCATGCGCGCGTTCGCCGCAGTGGCCAGTGACCTGCCGATGGCCCAGTGGCCACCCCGCTTCTGGGCGCTGCTGGCGGCCCGGCAGGCACTGCGCGACACCCCCACCGGCCGCTGGGAGGGGCCGTTGGCCCATCTGGGCAACCTGGAGCCGCTGATCCGCCTGGCGCTGCTGCTGCGTATCGGTGCCGGGCTGGATGAAGACACCGCCGCGCGCCTGCTGGATACCGATGTAGACGGTTACCAGGAGGCACTGGCCGCTGCCTGCCCGCGTGATCGGCAAGGCAATCCCGACGCGCAGGCCTGGCGGGGGCTGGCCGAGCAGGTCCAGCAGCAGATCCGGGAACTGCCCGCGCAGCGACTGAAGGAACTGCAGCAACCGGTGGTGGCGGGCAGGAAGGACGATGCACCCAAGACCTGGCGCGCCCCCGCAGCCGAACAGCGCACGCCCTCGGCACCGCCACGCCGTCGGTCCTCGCAGCAACGCCGTTGGCGTGGGCCGGTGATCCTGCTCGGCACCGTGCTGGTACTGCTGCTGGCCGGGCTCGGATGGCGCGCTTGGCAGGGGCGGGTACCCGATGCACCTGCCGTCGTCCCGGAAGGCGCGGTGGGCGAGGCCGGTCCGGTCACCGTGGAAGCCTTGGAAGGCGATGCGCCGAAGGTCGCCGCCGCCGCCGCCGATCCGATGGCGACAGAAGATGCGGCCATGCTGGCAGACCGCGATTTCCCGCTGCTCGCCGACGCAGACCTGCATGCCTGGTCGGCCGCGGGTGGTCCGCTGCCCGTCGATGAGTCCCAGGCCAGACCGACCCGGCCGGAGCCGGTGGCGGCCGCGCTGGAAACGGCGGCGGCTGATGAGTAAGCGTCTATGCGCGCTGGTGTTGCTGGGCGGTGCCGGGCTGGCACACGGCGCCCCTGACCGCACCGCGCTGCCGCTCTCCGGGCCCGCAAGCCCGGGCGCCATCGGCAGTCCCGCCGCCCCGGTGGCCATGCCGTGGCAGCAGCTCAGCGCGGAACAGAAGCGCGAGCGCCGCAGCCAGTACGCGGCGTGGCGGGCCATGAGCGAGTCCGAGCGTGCGCGCGTGCGCGAGGCCGCCGGGCGTTTCGCGGCCCTGCCGCCCGCCAGGCAGCAGGAGCTGCGTGACCAGTTCACTGCGCAGGACCAGGCATTCCGTGATGGCTGGCGCCTGGGCCCGCTGCTGGGCGAGCATTTCAGCCGGCTGCAGGGGATGTTCGGTTATGTGCCGGAAAACCAACGCGACGCCACCCTGGCGACGCTGCGGCAGCTCACTCCGGCGCAGGTGTCGCAATTGACGCTGGTGGCGCAGCGCACGCCGCCGCAGCAGCGCGATGCGGTGCGGACCGAATTCCTGTCCGTGGCGCCGGCCCAGCGGGATGCCTGGCTGGCCCGGCAGGTCGGGCGCTAGCGTCAGGCCGCCCGGGTCCGGCGGGAGAAGCGTGACGACCAACGGTCGTCACCCACCCGGGCAGCGGTCGTCACCCACTCGGGCGGCGGTCGTCACCCACCCGGCCCGGCCGCGATGTCCCCGGAACGGGTAAGATGGCGCCCCGCAACCCGGTGTCTGTGCCCTTCGCGCGCAGCCGTAGTCGCCGACCCCCTGCAGCACCATGTCTATCGCATCCCCTGCCCCGCGCTTCAGCCAAGAAGTGCGTGCCACCGGCATCCTTGCCCTGCCGCTCGTCCTGGGCCATGTCTCCACCGGCCTGATCTCCTTCGTCGACAACGTGATTGCCGGCCACCACGGCACCCACACGCTTGCGGCGGTGACCATCGGCACCGCGCTGCTGTGGCTGCCGATGCTGATCCCGATCGGGACGCTGATTTCGCTCACCGCGTCGGTATCGCAGCTGCACGGCGCCGGCCGCGAGCGCGAGATCGGGCCGTTGTTCCGCCAGGCCCTGTGGCTGGCGCTGGGCCTGGGCCTGATCATGTTCACCTTCCTCAGCGTGGTGCCGCCGCTGTTGCCTGCCTTCGGCATCGCGCCGGATATCGTGCCGGGCGCCACCGCGTTCCTGCATGCGGTGCGCTGGGGCGGCCCGGCGCTGACCCTGTACTTCTGCATGCGTTATCTCAGCGAGGGCATGCACTGGACCCTGCCGACCATGCTGATCGGCTTCGGCGGGCTGCTGGTGCTGGCGCCGATGGGCTACGTACTGGCCAATGGCAGACTGGGTTTCCCGGAGCTGGGCGCCGAAGGCCTCGGCATCGCCTCGGCGATCATGATGTGGCTGCAGGCGCTGTGCTTCGGCGCTTATCTGTGGAAGACCCGGCGCTTCGAACACCTGCAGTTGTTCAGCCATTTCGAAGGCCCGCGCTGGCGTGCCATCTGGGACCTGTTGCGTACCGGCCTGCCGATCGGCATCACCGTGCTGATGGAAGGTGGGCTGTTCATCGTCACCGCGTTGCTGATCGGCCGGCTGGGTGCCAACGAGGCCGCCGCGCACCAGATCGCGATCAACGTGGCCCAGCTGTGCTTCATGATCCCGATGGGCGTGGCCGAGGCCACCACCGTGCGCGTGGGCCATTGCGTCGGGCGCGGCGATGGCCATGGCGTGCGCCGCGCGGCGTGGGCCGGCTACGCAATCATCATGGGCACGCAGACAGTGTCGGCGCTGGCGCTGTTGTTCGGCCACGACGCCATCGTCGGGGTGTACACCAATGACCTGGCGGTCGCCGGGCTGGCCTCCACGCTGCTGTTGTACGCGGCTGCCTTCCAGTTCCCCGACGGCATCCAGGTGCTGTCGGCCGGCGCGCTGCGCGGGCTGAAAGACACCCGCGTGCCGATGTTCATCGCCATGTTCGCGTACTGGGGGCTGGGCATGCCGCTCGGTGCCGGGCTTGGCCTGGGGCTGGGCATGGGGCCGCAGGGCATGTGGATTGGCCTGATTGTCGGGCTGACCGCCGCCGCCCTCCTGATGGGCTGGCGCCTGCATCGCAGCGGCGCGCGCGTGGGCCAGTCAGCGCTGTCCTGAATGCCAGCAGCGTCGGCCGCGCTTCACGGTGGCACCCTTACTTGTGTCCGATGCTGCAGGCAACCACACCCGTTATGCTGATCCCGCAATTTCCACGGCAAGACGCCAACCGGAGCAATCCATGAACCAAACCGTGCCACCGCTGCCCCCCGCGCGACGCAATCCCATCGCGGCTTTCTTCATCGGGCTGTGGGACGTGATGAACTTCACGCGGCGGCTGATCCTCAACGTGCTGTTCTTCGGCCTGTTGTTCTTCATCCTGGTCGCGCTGGTCGTGGCGGCCGGCATGGGTGCGGGCGCAAGCAAGTCGCTGCAGGACCGCACCACCCTGGTGATCGCCCCGGAAGGACGCCTGGTGGAGCAGTTCAGCGCTGATCCGGTCAGCCGCGCTTTCGCCAAGGCGATGGGAGATACCAGTGCCGAAGAGATCCAGCTGCGCGATCTGATCCGGGCCATCGACGCCGCGCGCGAGGACAAGAAGATCGAGCGGGTGGTGCTGGAACTGGACAAGCTGCAGCCGTCCGGCTTCGCCTCGCTGCGCGAAGTCGCCGCTTCCCTGCAGCAGCTGCGTGCGTCCGGCAAGCAGCTGGTGGCCTTCAGCGAAAGCATGGGCCAGTCGCAGTACCTGCTGGCCGCACAGGCCGACGAGGTCTACCTGGACCCGATGGGCGCGGTGTTGCTGGAAGGCCTCGGCCGCTATCGCCAGTACTTCCGCACCGGCCTGCAGGACAAACTGGGCGTGGACGTGCACCTGTTCAAGGTGGGCGAGTACAAGTCCGCCGCCGAACCGTACGTGCTGGACGCCGCATCGCCGCAGGCCAAGGAAGCGGACCTGTACTGGATGAACGATGTCTGGCAGCGCTACCTCGGTGACATCGCCAAGGCACGTCGCCTGGATCCGGCACAGCTGGCCGCCGGCATCGATACGTTGCCCGAAGGCGTGGCCGCCGCCGGCGGTGACCTGGCCAAGTTCGCCCTGCAGCAGAAGCTGGTCACCGCGCTGAAGACCCGCGAAGAGTTCGAAGACCTGATGGTTGAACGCGGCGTGGCCGACGGCGATGCCGAAGGTGGTTTCCGCAGCATCAACCTGGGCGCCTACCTGGGCCAGGTCGACGCACGTCGCAGCCCGGTGGATTCGCGTCCGCAGGTGGCCGTGGTGGTGGCATCGGGCGAGATCAGCGGCGGTGACCTGCCGGCCGGTCGCATCGGCGGCGAGTCGACCTCCGCGCTGCTGCGCGAAGCCCGCGACGACGATGACGTGAAGGCCGTGGTGCTGCGCGTGGATTCGCCGGGTGGCGAAGTGTTCGCCTCCGAGCAGATCCGCCGCGAAGTGGTGGCGTTGCAGGCCGCCGGCAAGCCGGTGGTGGTGTCGATGGGTGACCTGGCTGCCTCCGGTGGCTACTGGATCAGCATGAATGCCGACCGCATCTATGCCGATGCCTCGACCATCACCGGTTCGATCGGCATCTTCGGCATGGTGCCGAACGTGGCGCGCGCGCTGGACAAGATCGGCGTGCATACCGACGGCGTGGGCACCACCCGTTTCGCCGGCGCGTTCGACATGACCAAGCCGCTGGACCCGGCCGTGGGCCAGGTGATCCAGTCGGTGATCGACAAGGGTTACGCGGACTTCACCGGTCGCGTGGCCGATGCGCGCAAGAAGCCGGTCGAGGCCGTGGACGAAGTGGCCCGTGGCCGCGTCTGGTCCGGTGCCCAGGCCAAGGAGCGCGGCCTGGTCGATGCCTTCGGCGGCCTGAAGGACGCCGTGGCCGACGCTGCGGGCCGGGCCAAGCTCGGTGCCGATGACAAGTACCGCGTGCGTTACATCGAAAAGCCCGCTACCCCGTTCGCACAGTTCGTGGGCGGTTTCGCCGGCAGCCACGCCGGTGCCTGGATGCTGGCCGAATCCGGCGTGGGCCGGATGGTGCTGGCGCGGACGATGCCGGAAGTGGATACCCAGCTGCGCTTCGTGCAGAACGCCGCGCGCGAGCAGGGCAAGGGCACCCCGGTCAAGGCGCTGGCGTACTGCTTCTGCGGTTTCTGACTGTCTTCAGACGGTAGCAGCCGACCTCGGTCGGCTCTACCTGGCACTGATCATTCCTTCTCGGCGCGCTCTTCCTGGGCGCGCCGTTTTTGTTCGGCATCCTCCAGCGTCTGCTGCACGCCGCGCGCTTTTTCCAGTGGCGCCTGCACGCTGCGCGCCAGCGCCTTGGGCTCCGGTGGTTTGTCCTGCGGCGGGACCGCGGGGCGCTGGCAGGCGGCCAGCGAGGCCAGTGTGACGATCAGGGCGACGGTTTTCAGCTGGTGCATCGAAGATCTCCCGGCGACGGCGCTATGCTTGCCGCATCGTTACACGGGCAGCGCCCGGATGGGAGTTCAAGATCGTGACTGCGCAGCGCTGGCGGCTGGATGGACAGACCGCCCTCATCACCGGAGCCAGTGCCGGCATCGGCCTGGCCATCGCACGTGAACTGCTCGGCTTCGGCGCCGACGTGATGATCGTGGGCCGCGATATCGACATGCTGGAAAGTGCCCGCGACGACCTCGCCGATGAGTTCCCCGCACAGGCGATCCACGCCCTGGCCGCCGACGTGTCCGATGACGAAGACCGGCGTGAGATCCTGGACTGGGTCGAAGACCATGCCGACGGGCTGCATATCCTGGTCAACAATGCCGGTGGCAACATCACCCGGCCGGCCATCGATTACACCGAAGACGAATGGCGCAACATCTTCGAGACCAACCTGTTCTCGGCCTTCGAGCTGTCGCGCTACGCGCATCCGCTGCTGGCACGGCATGCCGCTTCGGCGATCGTCAACGTCGGCAGCGTGTCCGGCCTGACCCACGTGCGCAGCGGGGCGGTCTACGGCATGACCAAGGCCGCCATGCACCAGATGACGCGCAACCTGGCCGTCGAATGGGCCGAAGACGGGATCCGGGTGAATGCCGTGGCGCCGTGGTACATCCGTACCCGACGCACGTCCGGGCCGTTGGCCGACCCGGATTACTACGAGCAGGTGATCGACCGCACGCCGATGCGCCGTATCGGTGAACCGGAAGAGGTCGCCTCCGCAGTGGGGTTCCTGTGCCTGCCTGCCGCCAGCTATGTCACCGGTGAGTGCATCGCGGTGGACGGCGGCTTCCTGCGCTACGGGTTCTGACCCGGGTCACAGCGGCGGCAACGCATTTTCCACCACATCGGTGGCCCGGTCGTGGTTGTTCCAGATCGGGTGGGCCAGCGCAGGCAGTCGTGCCAGTGCGGCCCGCGTACTGCTGTCCAGCGCGATGCCCCACTGTTCGAAGAAGGGGGTCATGTTGCGCTCGGCGACCTGGCCGACGGTGAGGGCGAACAGCTGCCGCTTTTCCTGGTCGGTACGCGGATTGACTCCGTCGCGTCGCAGCTGGCGATAGCGGGCCGACAGGCGTGGGTAGAACGCTTCGCCAAACGAACGACGCAGTTGGTCGAACATCAGCAGCTTGAACCAGATGTCTGTCTGCTTGTCGAAGTCGCGCTGCGCCGGTGCACGCCCGAAGTAGGCCGTGCGCTTGGCTCGATAGTCGGCGGTGTCCAGCCGGTTGCGGCCGGTCAATCGCTCTTCGATTGCCATGGAAGACAGGTTGACGGTTACCTCCGTCAATCCGGCCCAGCGGTATTGCGGTGTCTGGTAAGTGTGCCCGATCTCGTGCCAGAGGCCCCACTGGGCATCTGCTTCACGCTGCAGCAGGACCGCGCCGCCGGTGCCGTGGAAGGTCAGGCGATAGTTGGTGGCGCTGGCGGCGCCGGGTCCAGTGTCCGGATTGGTGATATGGATACGGTTGCTGGACTTGCGGTCCAGGCCGCTGGCCATTGCGGACAGCCCATACACCTCGTTGGTGAGCCTGGCTGCCTGGTCCCAGCCCGCGATGCGGCCTGCGGTGACCGACGCCAGGTTGTCGCGCACCCAGCGGTACTGGATGTCGGCGAAAACCTGTTCGCCGATGAAGGTCGCGAACGGAGCCCGCGGCCAGCGCGTCATCTGCGCGTCGAAGCTGGCTTTCGTCGTTACCCCGCCTACGAAGGTCGGTATCGGCTCACCGCCTTCGAGGGTGACCTGAAGCGGCTGGCTGCCCTCGTTCTTCACGTAGACCAGCCCATCAAGCGGTGCGGTTATCCACGTGGGGACGCCGGGCCGCACGGTCTGGTGATTGAACGAAGACTGCGCCACGCCGCCATTGAGATCCTTGTAGACACCGAACAATCCGATCGCGATGACGGCGGCGTGGGGCCCTGCGACGGTCACGCTCAGGCGCTGTCCACGGCGCACGAAACGTCCCGTCGGCTGCAGGTTGCTGTGTGCTAACCATCGATTCTCGCGATCGGCTTCGGCGCGCGGAACACCCCATGGCACCGCGACGACCACTGAATGATCATCCGTCACGTCCAGCAAGGGCGGTTCTGCGTGTGCGGCGGATGTGAACAGGATCAACGCCGGGGCGAAAAGAAGCGGGCGGATGGCCCGGGCGATGGGTGACGTTGCGAGCTGATCCACGGTGCGGTTCCTCGTGCAGTCTGGCTTCGCCGCAGAGGCGCGGCGAGGCCACACTGAATGCGCATGCCGGAACGTGGAAGCGCCGTGCGATCGTGCTGTGATCGACGGCACTGTCCGGCGCGGCCGCTGTTCTTCGCACGACAAGGCACGACGCGGCTGCAGGGTAGGTGCAGCGACAGGGCGGGGGCAGCGCGTCAGCTACGCCGCGCCAGGCCACCGGTGCCGACCGCTCAGGGCACCGCGCAGCTGCTGGCTTCCAGCACTGCCTGCACGCGCAGGCGCTCGTCGCGTGCCTTTGGCTGGGCGTCGGCGGCTGCAAAGCTTTCGCGGCCGCGTGCATCGCGCAGTCGTTGCTGCCAGGCACCGCAGCGCTGCGCCAGCTCCACTTCGCTGCAGGCATCACGCACGACTTCGCAGCTGGCCGCGTTGTAGGGGGCGATGCCGCCGCCCAGGCCGGCGATCGGCAACACCGTGCAGTGTGACGGCGCAGCCTCGTATTCGTGGAAGTACTGGCCGCCGCCGCTGGAAGTGCAGCGGAAAATCACCGGCGGCGGAGGCCGGTCCGGCACGGCGCTGGCATCGGCGATGGCGCGTGCGCGCAGCACGTCGCTGTCCAGGATCGCCTCGCCGCTGCCGGCTGCAGCGCCGGTTGCCGACGCGTCGAGCTGGTCGCTGTCCAGCACCGCCGCCGCGGCGGGTACGGGCGAATCACCCAGCGCGGTGGAGGCCGTGGACGCGCTCGACGCGCCACGCCGCTGGATGATCTGTGCCGTGCCGGACGGACACGGCGCATCCTGCACGGTCACTTTCGCATTGGCATCGGTGCAGCGGAACACGATGTCCTCGTTGGCGGACACCGGCAGGGCGGTCAGCAGCGCCAGCGCGGCCAGGCAGATCCAGGTCTTCATCCGCTGATTGTAGCGGCGCGGGCGCGCGATCAGCGTCCGCCGCAGTCCTGGTCCAGGCGCGCGTCGATGCCGCGCTGCTCGCGGGTGATCGCCTGGCGCTCGCCCTGCAGGGCGCTGTTGTAGCGTCGGTCCAGCTCCCAGCGCTGGTCACGCAGGCGCGCACAGACCTCTTGTGGGGGCAATGCGTTGCACGTATCGCGCACCAGGATGTTGCCCGCCGGGAAACTGATGCCGTGGCCGATGCCATGCGGCGGCCGCTGTCCGGGCCCTGCGTTGCCGCGGCCTTCGGCGCGGATCGGCGGCAGTCCGGGCTGGCCCGGGCCGTGCCACGGACGGTGCCCGCCGCCGACCCACGCGCTGGTCCACAGCGGCACCCAGCGCGGATTGCCCTCGTTGCTGTCGCTCAGGTACCGCCGGCCCTCTTCGGTCACGCATTCGTACATCGGCTGCGGCGGCCGCACGTAGACATGGCGGATTTCGCGCTGCACCTGCGCGCTGCTGGCGGCAGGCGTGGCGACGTCGCCGGTGCTGGCACGGCGCGGCGGGGGATCCTGCGGCCGCTGCATCTGTCGCACTTCCTGTCGCCCGCTGCTGCAGGGGCTGTCCTGCAATGTAACCGCACCATCGCTGCCGACGCAGCGGTAGATCCGCACGCTGTCAGCGGCAGGGGGCGCCGGGGCCGCCAGGGCCAGCGCCGGCAGCAGGACGATCAGCAGGGCAGGGAATGCGCGCATGGCCCATCGTGCGGGATCCGGCGCGGCGGCGCCAGCGGCTCAGAAGCGCAGTACGTTGCCGCTAAGCCCATCGCGGATCGGCGTGGGCTGGGCCAGGCCGCCGGTATCGCCATCCAGCAGGCCGTCGAGCAGCGACAGCAGACGCGGGTCCAACTCGGCACGGGTGCGTGCAGGCGGCTCGCCGGCCAGGTTGGCGCTGGTGGACACCAGCGGCCCGCCCCATGCCCGGCACAGCGCTGCCACCAGCGGATGCGCGCTGATGCGCACGGCAAGCCCGCTGTGCTCCCCGGTGACCCACTTCGGGGCGCGGGGGCCGGCAGGCAGGATCCAGGTGTTGGCGCCAGGCCAGCTGGCCAGCACTTCGCGCTGTCGTTCGTCCGGCAAGGCGTCCAGCACCGCCCAGCCCTGCAGCTGCTGCAGTTCGGCGGCGACCAGGATCATGCCTTTCTCCACCGGCCGTTGCTTGAGCTTGAGCAGGGCATGCACCGCCATCTGATGGCCGGGGTCGCAGCCCAGGCCCCACACCGCTTCGGTGGGATAGGCGATGACCCCGCCGGCGCGCAGGCTGGCCACCGCACTGATCAGGTTGAGTTCTTTCATGGACGCAGTATCCGCCTGCCACGCGAAAACCGGTAGCGCCTGGTGGGTGACGACCGTCGATCCTGGTGGGTGACGACCGTTGGTCGTCACGTTTCCCGATCTCCGCCGAGCATGGCTCGGCGCTACCAGGAGACCGGGGATGCCCCGGCGCTACCAGAGCCTGCCGGATCAGCCGGCGGTCTTCTTCGCCACGGCCTTCTTGGCGACCTTTTTCACCGCTTTCCTGGCGGTCTTCTTGGTCGCTTTCTTGGTGGCCTTCTTCACCGCGATCTTCTTGGCGGCGACCTTCTTCGGCGCGGCCTCCTTCTTCACGGTCTTCTTGGCGGCCTTCTTGCCGAAGCCCTTGCGCACCGGCTTGCCGGTTTCTTCCATGAACTGCTGCGCTTCGGCCAGGGTCAGCGAGGCCGGCTCGCGATCCTTGGGGATCTTGCCGTTCATCTTGCCGTCGCTCAGGTACGGGCCGAAGCGACCGTTCAGTACCTGGATCTCGCTGCCGTCGAATTCCTTGATGATCCGGTTGCGCGCGATCTCTTCCTTTTCCTCGATCAGGAAGACCGCACGGTCCAGGTCGATCGTGTACGGGTCATCTTCCTTCTTCAGCGAGGCATAGGTGCTGCCACGCTTGGCGAACGGACCAAAGCGACCGATGCCCACGCTGACGTCCTCGCCCTTGTCCTGGCCCAGCGCGCGCGGCATCAGGAACAGCTCCAGCGCATCTTCCAGGCTGATGGTGTGCATGCTCTGGCCGGGGCGCAGCGAGGCGAACTTCGGCTTGTCTTCGGCATCTTCGGCGGTGCTGCCGATCGCGGCATACGGCCCGAAACGGCCCAGCCGCACGCTGACCGGCTTGCCGGTCTTGGGATCGGTGCCGAGCTCGCGCGCGCCACTGGCTTCGGCGCGGTCGACCGATTCGTTCTTCTCCACCACCAGCTTGTTGAACGGCTCCCAGAAGCGGGCCATCAACGGAATCCAGTCCTCTTCGCCACGCGACACCGCGTCCAGCTCATCTTCGAGCTTGGCGGTGAAGTCGTAATCCACGTACTGGGTGAAATGGCTGGACAGGAACTTGGAGACCGCGCGACCCACGTCGGACGGGCGGAAGCTGCGGCCTTCCATTTCCACGTACTTGCGGAACTGCAGGGTCTGGATGATCGAGGCGTAGGTCGACGGACGGCCGATGCCATATTCTTCCAGCGCCTTCACCAGCGCCGCTTCGGTGAAGCGCGGCGGCGGCTGGGTGAAGTGCTGGTCGGCAACGATGCGGTCCAGCGGCACGCGGTCGCCGGGCTTCATCAGCGGCAGCTTGCGGCCTTCGTCTTCGTCATCGGCGCTCTTGGTGTCCTTGCCTTCTTCGTACACGGCCAGGAAACCGGCGACCACCACGGTGGTGCCGCTGGCGCGGAACACATGCTCGCTGCCGGCAGACAGGTCCACGCTGACGGTATTGAGCGTGGCCGGGATCATCTGGCAGGCCACCGACCGCTTCCAGATCAGCTCGTACAGCTTGCGCTCGTCGTCGGTCAGGAAGCGCGATACCTGCGCCGGGGTCCGCAGCGCGGAGGTTGGACGCACCGCTTCGTGGGCTTCCTGCGCGTTCTTGGACTTGGTCTGGTAGGTGTTGGGCTGGTCCGGCAGCGAGGCGATGCCGTAATCACGGGCGATCACGTCGCGGATTTCAGCCAGCGCGTCCTGCGACAGGTTGACCGAGTCGGTACGCATGTACGAAATCAGGCCGACCGTGCCTTCCTCGCCGATCGCCACGCCTTCGTACAGCTTCTGCGCGACCTGCATGGTCTTGCGCGTGGTGAAGCCCAGCTTGCGCGAAGCTTCCTGCTGCAGGGTGGAGGTGGTGAACGGCGGTGCCGGGCGGCGCTTGCGTTCCTTGCTGGCCACGTCGGTGACATGCAGGCTGCCCTGGGCGGCCTGCTGGATGCGCAGGCGTGCGGCTTCTGCGGTGTCGCCGTCGGTGACGGTGAACTGTTCGAACTTCTGCCCGTCCAGCTTGATCAGCTTGGCGTTGAACGGCTGCGAAGGATGCGCGCAGGCCGCGGCGATGGACCAGTACTCGCGGGCGATGAAGGCTTCGATTTCTTCCTCGCGCTCCACGATCATGCGCAGCGCCGGGCTCTGCACGCGGCCGGCGGACAGGCCGCGCTGCACCTTGCGCCACAGCACCGGGGACAGGTTGAAGCCGACCAGGTAGTCCAGCGCGCGGCGAGCCTGCTGCGCATCGACCAGGTCGGCGGCAATGGCGCGCGGCTGGTTCATGGCCTCCTTGATGGCCCGCGGGGTGATTTCGGTGAACACCACCCGCTGCATCGGCTTGTCGCCGACCAGGCCACGTTCCTTCAGGATCTCGGCGATATGCCAGCTGATCGCTTCACCCTCGCGATCCGGATCGGTCGCCAGGAAGATGTCGTCGGCGCCCTTTGCGGCTTTGGCAATGGCATCGACGTGCTTTTCGTTCTTGTCGATGACGTCGTAACGCATCGCGAAATTGTTGTCCGGGTCGACCGCGCCTTCCTTGGGTATCAGGTCGCGCACATGCCCATACGAGGCCAGGACGGTGTAGTCCTTGCCGAGGTATTTGTTGATCGTCTTGGCCTTGGCGGGCGATTCGACGATGAGCAGGTGCTTGGGCATGGGGTCGCTTTTGTGTGCGCACGGCCGGGAAGGGCCGCTAGGGTGGAGCAAATGGCCGCATTAGTGAAGCGGCCGGGTCGATTTCCATAAACTGAACGCCCGGGGATGAGCCGGGCGTTCAGCTTTTACCTTATTAGAGGAATCACGTCGTGAGCGCTCTGTCAAGCGTCCCGGCCGCATCCGCCTGTATTCAGCCGGCCATCCTGGCGATCGCGCCGACCGCCACCACCATCGCGATGATCAGGCCGATGAACAGGATGCCGGTCAGTACCAGCACCACCACGCCGACCGCGCCCAGTTGCGGACGCTGCAGGTGCGGCTGGTCGGTGAAGGCCCACTTGTCGACCACGACGGTGTCGCAGATCATGTCGTGCAGGGCCTGCTTGCGCTCGGTGAAGGCGGCCATGATGTAGCCGACCAGCAGGGTCAGGCTGCTCAGGAGCGTCGCGAAGTAGCGGCCGATCGAGCGCGCGCCGGAGATCCGGTCGCCATCGCTGCGCACCACTTTGATGCCCAGCGCCATCTTGCCCGGGGTCGCCCCGCCGATGGAGGCGTGGAACCAGCCGTAATAGGCCAGGCTGATGCCGAAGCCGATCAGCGCGCCGAGCAGCTGGCTGAGCACGCCTGCGGTGGTCGAACCCCCACCGGTCAGGCTGGCCGCGCCACCGATGCCCAGTCCAACGATAGCGCCGATGATCATCGAGCTCGCGGTCAGGATGACGTAGTCGATCATGTAGGCGGCGAACCGCTTCCAGAAGCCGGCATACAGCACCTCGGCACCGTGTACCGGCACGGCATTGCCGTAGCCCACCGATGCGGCCGATGCGCCGTACGGCGACGCGCTCAGCGGGCCACTGCCCGGCAGCGGCGCGGTGCCGTTGTCGATCGCCGCGTAGTCGCCGCGCAGGTCGAAACCGGTGCTCGGCTCGGCGGCAACCGAAGCCAGGGTCTGCAGCTGCAGCTCATCGACCACCGTGCGCAGTGCGGCCCATTGTCCCATTCCCTCGCGCCATACCAGCGTATCCAGCGTGATCTGGCTGCGCTGGAACAGCTGGCGGATTTCCTGCTCGGCTACCGGGCCCTGGCGTTGCTGGCCTTCGGCGTAATACCACTCACTCATCATCATCCCCTGTGGGTCTTCCTTGGAAATCGGTCCGTGCCCGCCTGCCGGCTCAGTCGCGGCAGTTCACGGGCAGGTATTTGTCGGCGCCGTCACTACTGCATTCCCAGCGCGACGCCTGGGGATCGTACTCCTGCCAGAGCAGGTCGCCGTCGACCTTTGACTCGCCTACCGCCAACGTCGCTTCGATGCCGCAGTGATCGTTCTCGAACTGACCGAACTGCACGCTCGACAGGCCCTGCCCAGTGTAATGGTCGTGGGCCGGGAAATCGGGGTCGGCGCTGGTCGGGCAACGGCCTTCACGATTGACGAATTCCGCCACCTGCACCTGCAGTGGCTGCAGCGCCGCCACCGACTGCGCCACCTTGGCGCGGATCGTGTAGTCCTTGTAGGCCGGCAGTGCGATGGCCGCCAGGATGGCGCACACCGGCACCAGCACCAGCAACGCCGCACCGCCGATGACGGCGGTCATCGCACAGCCGGACAGTGGCTTCTTCTGGGCCTGCATCGGCAGCACGCGCGCACCGGCATAGGGCGCAGCGGGCGAAGGAGGGGCAGGAGGACTGCCCGGTGGCAACGGTGGGACGTTGGCCGCAGCAGTGGCAGCTGGGACCGCGGTCAGCCCCAGCTCGTCCACCACGGTGCGCAGCGGCTGCCATGCCGGCAGGCCCTCGCGCCACACCAGTGTATCCAGTCCGATCCGGTTGCCCCGGAACAGCTCCCCCATGTCTTCAGCCGAAACCGGGCCAACCTGGCGGCTGCCCTCGGCATGGAACCACTCGCTCACGTGAACGCCCCCTGTATGCGCAAGGCATGCAGTGTACGGTCAGTGAAGGGGTTCTGGCTCGTCCATGAACATCTGCGTTTCCATCCAGGCATACGCGGCTTCCGAGCCGGGCTGGTTGAACAGCACCATCAGGACCACCCACTTGAGGTCGTCCAGATCCAGTTCGTCCTGGTCCAGCGCCATGGCACGGTCCAGCACCAGCTCGCGCTGGTCGGCATCCAGGATGCCGTGCTGCTCCAGGTACAGGATGAAACCGCGGCATTCCACGTCCAGCTTGTCCAGCTCCGGACCGTGGTAGACGCGTACCGGGCCGTCGACCCGGGCCTGCGACACGGAAGGGCGCTGGGCGGCCAGTGCGTCCAGCCAATCGAACGCTTTGGCGGTCTCGGCCGGGCTGAAGCCCGCCTGGATCAGGCCGTTCTGGAGGGAGTCGCGGTCGCGGATGAGATCAGCGTCTTCGCTGAAATAGTGTTCAAACAGGTACAGCAGCACATCGAGAATGCTCTCTTTCATTGCCCCTCGGCCTGCGTCATCTGGACGCTGTGGAGGTTGGGAAACCAGGGTTTCGACAGTAGCGGCCGTGTTCGCACACCACGATACCCGCCAGTTCCATGGCCAGCAGCATGGAGGACAGCCGGGCGGCCGTCAATCCACAGTGCATGATCAATGAATCCATAGGGATTGGGTCGTGGTCGAGCGCTTTCCACAAGGTCTGGTAGTCCGGTTCGGATGCCAGGTGTGCAGGAAGATGGGCTCGCCGTCCCTGTTCAGTGGGGGCCTGGAGGCGACTTTGCAAGTCGGGCAGGGCGGTGGCCAGCTGCGCGGCAATCAGGGCCATCACCTCGCCGGGGGTTTCCACCAATGCGGCACCGTCGCGGATCAGGCGGTGGCAACCGGCGGCCCGTGGATTGCGGACCGAGCCGGGCAGGGCGCAGACCTCGCGTCCGGCTTCGGCGGCCAATCGTGCGGTGATCAGTGCGCCGGAGCGGTTGGCGGCTTCGATCACCACCGTCGCCAGCGCCAGCCCAGCCACCAGCCGGTTGCGGGCGGGAAAATGTGCTGCCCGGGCCGGCGTGCCGGGAGGATATTCGCTGACGACCACGCCGTGGTCGGCGATCTCGCGCTGCAATGCGACGTGGTGCGATGGAAACACCGCGTCCGGCCCGCTGCCGATCACCGCAAGGGTGATGCCGCCTGCGGCCAGCGCGGCACGATGGGCCGACGCGTCGACGCCGGCGGCCAGTCCGCTGATGACGGCCAGGCCGGCATTGCAGAATGCGGTGCTGAACTCGGCGGCCAGTGCGCGCCCGCTCGGTGTGGGCGAACGGCTGCCCACCACGGCAATGGACGGATGCCACAGCGGGGCGGGGTCTCCGTGCACGAACAGCGCCAGGGGAGGCTCCGGGATCGTGCGCAGCAGGGCCGGGAAACGTGGATCGCCAAGCGGCAGCAGGTGGTGGCCGTCTTGCTTCAGCCAGCGCAGGGCGGCCTGCAGTGCAGCCGGATCCGGCGCGGCCAGGCGGCGCAGCTGGCCGGGCGAGCAGCCGGCCTGCCGCCAGGCGACCGGCCCGGCGTCCAGCGCGGCGGCCACGCTGGGGCGAGCGCAGGCCAGCGCGCGCCGCGCCGGCAGTCCGCCGCCGGCAAGGACCAGGTTCAACAGGGCTCGGGTTTCCTCATCCATGGCCCAGCCTGCCGCGCATACGGCAACGGCGCCCTAGGGCGCCGTTGCGGTGTGCTGTCAGTGGGAGACGGCCGCCGGCCGTCAGTCCACTTACTCCGTCGCGTCGGGGTGGCGGGCGTTGTAGCCCACCAGCACCGGCTTGATGCCTTCCATCACCAGCGCATAGCTGACGTTGTCGAACGTACGGAACACCATGGCATGGGCGGCATATTCATCCGGCATGGTCAGGCGGTTGTTGCCATCGACGCGCGAATCGTCCATCTGCGACGAATTCGGGGCCTTCATCACGTGCTTGACGTGGCTGCCCTGCCGCCACAGCGAGAACACCGTGCCGTTGTCCACGCCCTGCGCGCTGCCTGCGGAAAGAGCAATGACATCACGTGCGCCGCCGGACAGCAGCATGTCCGCTACCGCCAGTACCCGGACATCCAGCCCGTCGGTACCCGGCGCCGGGACATGCGGGAAGAACTGCAGGTCGTACGGCGTGGCTTCCACCGGGACCAGGCGGTCACCGGCGCGCACCTCGCGGCCATCGCCGGTGCCCTGCAGCGCCAGCGTGGCGACATCCACGTTGCCCGAGGGCACGCGCGTGATGGTGCCGACGTTGACCTTGGCCAGTTCATAGCCCAGCTGCTGGTGCGGACGCTTGTTCGGGACGGTGAAGTCCTTCCACAGGTTGCCGCTGCCCGGCGTGGTGCGGCCGCTGGCGTCCAGGTCCTCGGTGGGCTTGGGCAGTGCATAGCGCACCGTCGGCCGGACCACGGCGTAGCGCTGGCCCACGGCGGCGCCGTCCAGCCCGTGCACGTAAGCCAGCTGGCCCGAGGTGGCGCGCAGGCGGTTGTCTTCCAGCCCGGCCACATAGGGCAGGTGATCGATGCGATCGACCACGCTCAGTTCTTTCAGGAAAGGCTCGACTTCGGACAGCGGAATGCCGGTGATCGGCGCTTCCTGGCGCGGTCCGGGCTCCTGGCGCGCCACGACGCGGTCCAGGTAGGCCAGGCTCAGCACATCGCCCGGGTAGATCAGGTGCGGGTTCGCCACCTGGGGATTTGCCTGCCAGATTTCCGGCCAAAGCCAAGGCTTTTTCAGGAATCGCGCAGAGATATCCCACAGTGTGTCGCCCTTCTGGACGACATAGGTGGTCGGGTGCCCGTTCATTTCGACGGCGGTAGCATAGGCGGCAACGGTCAACATCGCCGCGGCGACGACCGTGCGGATTCGTAGCAACATAGGAGTGGTCAGCCCGGTTCCCCAACAGGTTGGCGCACTATAGTCCAGAAACCGGGGCGCAGGGCAAGCGTTGGCGATAGAATTACAACGCAGGCCGGCGTTGACCGGCCCCCACCCAGATGATTACTGCCATGGCACTGCTCCCAATTCTCGAGTTTCCCGATCCGCGCCTGCGCACCAAGGCCGCGTCGGTCGACGCCGCCGAGGTCACCACGCCGGCCTTCCAGACCCTGCTGACGGACATGTTCGAGACCATGTACGACGCACCCGGCATCGGCCTGGCGGCCAGCCAGGTGGACGTGCACAAGCGCTTCATGGTCATCGACGTGAGCGAAGAGAAGAACCAGCCGATGGTCTTCATCAACCCGGAGATCGTCCAGCAGGACGGTGGCCAGGTGTACCAGGAAGGTTGCCTTTCGGTGCCGGGCATCTTTGCCGACGTCACCCGCGCCGACCAGATCACCGTGCGCTACCTGGACCGCCAGGGCCAGCCGCAGGAGCTGGCCACCGACGGCCTGCTGGCGGTCTGCGTGCAGCATGAAATGGACCACCTGGACGGCAAGCTGTTCATCGATTACCTGTCGCCGCTGAAGCGCGAGATGGTGCGCAAGAAGCTGGCCAAGGCGCGCAAGCACGTCGCCTGATCCATCACCGGGCACGGCCGCTGCCGTGCCGACCGTCCGCGCCTGCGCGGACCCTGCGGCACCGGAGCGCGGTGCCGTTTTCTGACCTGCAGGTCGCTGGCCTGCGCAATGGGGTGACCATGAGGATTGTCTTTGCCGGTACGCCGGAGTTCGCGGTGTCGTCGCTGCGCGCGGCTGCGCGCCATCACGAAGTGGTGGCCGTCTATACCCAGCCGGACCGTCCGGCCGGGCGCGGACGCGGCCTTGCGCCGTCGCCGGTGAAGCTGGAAGCGGTGGCCCGAGGCATCCCGGTCCTGCAGCCGGAGAACCTGAAGGATGAGGCTGCCCAGCAGCAGCTGCGCGCGCTGCAGCCGGACCTGATGGTGGTGGTGGCCTACGGCCTGATCCTGCCGCGCGCGGTGCTGGCCATCCCCACCCACGGCTGCTGGAACGTGCACGCCTCGCTGTTGCCGCGCTGGCGCGGTGCCGCTCCGATCCAGCGTGCCATCCAGGCCGGGGATGCGCAGACCGGCGTATGCCTGATGCAGATGGAAGCCGGCCTGGATACCGGCCCGGTGCTGCTGCAGCAGGCGCTGCCGATCCTGCCGACGGACACCGGCGGACAGCTGCACGACAAGCTGGCCGAACTGGGTGCGCAGGTGCTGGCCGATGGCCTGGGCCTGCTGCGCGCCGGCCTGAAGCCGGTCGTGCAGCCGCAGCCGGTTGAAGGGGTGACCTATGCGCACAAGTTGGACAAGGCCGAAGCAAGGCTGGACTGGAGCATGGATGCCGCGTCGCTGGCGCGAACCGTGCTGGCGTTCAATCCGTGGCCGATCGCCGAAGCACAACTGGCCGGCGAACGGGTGCGCATCCATGGCGCGGTGGCGCTGGAGGACAACGGCGGCCATGCGCCGGGCACGGTGATCGGCGCTGCCCGCGAAGGCATCGACATCGCCTGCGGGCAGGGCGCGTTGCGCCTGCGCGTGCTGCAGCGCGAGGGTGGCAAGGCGATCACTGCCGCCGACTACCTCAACGCGCGCCGCGACCTGCGCGTGGGAGCCTGAGCCGGTGAGCAAGCAGGATGACCTCAAGATTTCCCACGCCGCGCCGGGAGCCGCCACCCGCATGCTGGCCGCGCGCGTGCTGGCGCAGGTGTTCACCCGTGGGCGTTCGCTGAAGGCCGAGCTGGCCTGGGCGCTGCCCAAGCTGGCCGACACCCGCGACCGTGCGCTGCTGGAAGCGCTGTGCTTTGCGGTGCTGCGCCGGCGTAGTACGTACGACGCGGCGCTGGCCAGCTGGATGCAGAAGCCGTTGTCGGCGCGCGATGCCGACCTGCGCACGTTGCTGATGGTCGGCTTTGCGCAGCTGGACGTGCTGGAACTGCCGGCCCATGCCGCGCTGTCGGCCACGGTCGACGCCGCGCGCGCGCTGGGGCGTGAGCGCCAGGCGGGCCTGGTCAACGCGATCCTGCGCCGGGCGCAGCGCGAAGGCTTCCCGGTACAGCCGCCGCGTGATGCGTTCCCGGCCTGGCTGGCCGAAAGCATCGAGCGCGACTGGCCGGTCCAGGCCGAGGCGATCTTCGCTGCCAGCCTGCAGCCGGCGCCGTTGTGGCTGCGCGTCAACCGCCAGCAGGGTGATCGTGCAGCGTCGCTGGCCGCGCTGGAGGCCGCCGGCATCAGCGCCGAGGCCGGTCCGGTGAGCGCCGATGCGATCCGGCTGGCGTCCTCGGCGGCGGTCAACCAGCTGCCCGGCTTCAACGAGGGCGCGCTGTCGGTGCAGGACCTGTCCGCGCAGTGCGCCGCCGATGCGCTGGCGCCGCCGCCGGGTGCGCGCGTGCTCGATGCCTGCGCCGCCCCGGGCGGCAAGTCCGCGCACCTGCTGGAACGTGATCCGTCGCTGCGCCTGCTGGCGCTGGACATCGATGCGCGCCGGCTGGCGCGGGTCAAGGACACCTTCTCCCGCACTGGCGTGGGTGCCGATGCGCAGGTCAAGGCAGCTGATGCGAGTGATCCCGGTGCGTGGTGGGACGGGGTGCCGTTCGACGCGATCCTGCTCGATGCTCCGTGTTCGGCGACCGGCATCATCCGTCGCCAGCCCGACGTGATGTTCCATCGTCGCGCCGAGGACGTCGACGCGCTGGTGGGCGTGCAGGCACGGTTGCTTGAAGCGTGCTGGTCGATGCTGCGTCCGGGTGGCGTGCTGCTGTACGCCACCTGCTCGATACTGCGCGCGGAGAACATAGACCAGGTGCAGGCGTTCCTGAAGTGGCATCCGGATGCCTCTGCCGACACGCTGGATGACGGATTCGGCATTGATTGTGCGGGAGTGGCACGCCAGCGACTGCCCGGTGATGATGGCGGCGACGGCTTTTTCTATGCGCGTCTGCTAAAAAGCGCCTGATACCTTTTCCGAGCCTGCGGTGCCCATGCTGACCACACGCGCTTCCCGTGAGACCTCGCTGCTGGTGCTGATGGCCCTGCTGGTGCTGGGCGCAGGCCTGGGCCTGCGCGATCCCTGGCCGTCGGACGAGCCGCGTTTCGCGCTGGTCGCCAAGCAGATGGTGACCAGCGGCGACTGGCTGTTCCCACATCGCGGGCTGGAGCTGTATTCGGACAAGCCGCCGATGCTGATGTGGCTGCAGGCCACGCTGTATTCGGTCATCGGCAACTGGCGCATCGCCTTCCTGCTGCCCTCGATGCTGGCTGCGCTGGGCACACTATGGTGCGTGCATGACCTGGGACGGCGGCTGTGGACGCGACGGGTAGGGCTGTACGCGGCCTGGCTGCTGCTGTTCGCACTGCATTTCACCTTCCAGTCGAAAAAGGCGCAGATCGATCCGCTGATCGTGTTCTTCATCACCCTGGCCAACTATGGCTTGATCCGGCATCTGCTGCTGGGGCCTGCGTGGGGCTGGTGGTGGTTCGGCTGGTTCGCCGCCGGGCTGGGGGTGATCACCAAGGGCGTGGGCGTGGTCGCGCTGCTGATGATCATCCCGGCCGCGCTGGCATCGGTATGGGGGTGGCGTGGGGTGGGGCTGAGTGTCCGCCACTGGCGGTTCTGGGTGGCGCCGCTGCTGTTCCTGCTGGCGATCGCGCTGTGGCTGGTGCCGATGGTGGTCGTCGCGCTGTCCACGGGGTCGGTCGAGTACCGCGCCTACATGGACGACATCCTGTTCCGCCAGACCGCTGGCCGCTATGCGCAGTCCTGGGACCACCACCAGCCGTGGTGGTACTTCCTGGCGACCATGCCGTCGATGTGGATCCCGGCGTTCCTGGCCGTTCCCTGGGCGATCCCGGCGTGGTGGCGAAGGCTGCGTCGGCGTGACCCGCGCTATCTGGTCCTGCTGGGCTGGTGGGCGTTGATCGTGCTGTTCTTCTCCATCCCCGATGGCAAGCGCGATGTCTATATCCTGCCTTCGCTGCCGATGTTCTGCCTGGCGCTGGCGCCGCTGCTGCCCGGCCTGCTGCGCAAGCGCGCGTTCCAGTGGCTGCTGGCGGCCTTCACTGCAGGGCTGGCACTGTTCACGCTCGGCGCGGGCGGCGCGCTGTTGACCGGCCAAGGGGGCCTGGAGGCGAGGTTGATGGGCTCGCGCGGCATTGACCAGGCAGCGATCGCCTCACTGGCCTGGGCCGCCGTGGCGATGGGCTGCTGGGGCGTGGTCAGCCTGCTGGCCTGGGGGCATCGACGTGCGCATCTGGGCGTGGTATCCACGCTGACCGGGGTCTGGTTGCTGTACAGCCTCGTCGGCTATCCGTTGTTGAACAGCGCCAGTTCGGCCAGTGGACTGATGCACGCCGTTGGCCAGCGCATCGGGCCCGATGCCGAACTGGGGCTGGTGGCGTGGAAAGAGCAGAACCTGCTGATGGCCGACCGCCCGGCGGCGACCTTCGGCTTCCAGAAGGACTGGGATGCACAGCTCCGCGATGGCGTTGCCTGGCAGGCACAGGCGCCGGCCACGCGCTGGCTGCTGGTGCAGCAGGACGCCCTGTTGCCCTGCGTGGACCGCAGCCGCGCCGAGTTGGCCGGAATCTCCAACCGCCGTCGTTGGTGGCTGGTGCCGGCCACCGCTGTCCACGGGGCCTGCGAGCTGCCTGCCGATGCGCGCGAGCGCGAGCGCGCGCTGCAGGCGCGGCAGTTCGAAGAATGACCACGTGCAGCCAGCTGCCTGCAGCGTTCCAGCGGACAGCGCGCGTTCTGTGTCGGCTGGCCAGAATCGCTGTCCCTTGCCGACCTGACCTGATGACCCTCCAGTGAGTCTGCCTCCCTACGGCTACGCCAACGACCTGCACCGATCCGGGGCGCCGCAAGGCATGCGTGCGCGCATTGCCCGCGGCATGGGTCAGCTTGGGCTGCTGCTGATGCCGGCGCTGGTGGTTTCCACGCCGGTCAACCTGCTGCCGTTCGGGCTGCTGCTGCTGGCCAGCACCCTGCTGGTGCCCGGGCTGCTGTGGGATGCCCGCCGCGACGCGGGGCCGACGGTGAAGGTGCTGGCGCTGCTGATGCTGGCGGTCCTCGTGGGCGGGGTGGTGTCGATGCTGCTGTTCGAGCATGGCTTCCGCGACGTGGACAACCGCTCGCGATTCTTCGTCATGCCGTGGATCGCGCTGTGGGTGTGTGCGCTGGATCTTCGGCTGCGCTGGCTGTGGCGTGGCGCCCTGGTGGGACTGGTGCTGGTCTTCGTGCTGTCATTGCGACAGGTGCTGGGAGGCGCGCCGCGTGCGGAGCTGTTCACCAATGCCATCGTGCTGGCGGACATCGTGGTGATGCTGCTGGTGCTCGCATTGTTCTGCCGGCCCCACGGTGTACGCGGTTGGGCCTGGGGCCTGCCGGCGCTGGCCCTGGGGTGCGCGGCGCTGGTGCTGACCGGCAGCCGCGGTGCGTTGCTGGCGCTGCTGGCAGTGTTCCTGGTGATGGCGCTGAGCCTGCGCTGGCGCACCCTGCGCCTGCGGCTGCTGATCCTGGCGGCGATGCTTGGCGTGGCCGGCGTGGCGCTTGTCGCCGTACCGGAGCTGCGCCAGCAGGTGCGGCTGACCGAGCTGCACAACGACGTGCGGCGGCTCGAACACGGCGATACCGATTCATCGGCAGGTGCGCGCGTGGAGCGCCTCCAGGTTGCCTGGGACACCTTCGTCGACCATCCGTTGACCGGTGTGGGCGTTGGCCATTTCGACACCGCCATGCAGCGCTTGCCGGAGTGCCGCGACAACCCGATGGAACCGCGTTGCCACCTGGGGCATGCGCACAACGACCTCGCCGAATGGGGCGCCACCCAGGGCGCGCCGGGCGCCCTGCTGCTGCTGGCCGTGTACGGCGTGCCGCTGTGGCTGTTCCTGTGGCTGCACCGGCGCAGTGGCCGTTCCACCTTCCGCGGGCCGGCGGCCGCCGGGGTGATGATCGTGGTCAGCTACATTCTGTGCGGGCTGACCCAGTCGATGTTCGCCCACCAGATCACCGCCAGCTTCTACGCTTCCATCGTCGGCGCACTGGCCGGGCTGTCGCGCCTGGAAGCCCTGCGCCACCAGCGTCGGCTGGCCACCGCTGCGGCGCCCGACGCGGCCTGAGCGGGGTTACTTTCCACCGACCGGCTGCCCGTTCTGCAGCAGCCACAGCATGATCGTCTTCTGCCGCACGTAGTTGGCGCTGACGAAGGATTCAATCAGCCCCGGCCATCCATCCAGCATGCCCCCGCGCAGCACGTAGCCGCGGAAGAACCGCCATGCCGGGGCCAGCACCAGCTTGGCCAGGGTGGCCCTGCGGCCACGCGCGAACTCGTGTTCGGCCATCATCCGCGCGTACTTCTGCTTCTTGTCCAGCAGCTGCATGAAGTTGCGGAACGGGTGGTGCAGCAGGTCGCCTGGCAGCAGGCCGGCCGGTCCGTCCAGTGATACCGCTTCGTGGATTTCGCGGTCGCCGCGCCAGCCGCCACGACGACGGTCGAACAGCCGCAGCACCCGGTCGGGGTAGGCGGTGCCATGCTTGAGGAAGCGTCCGTAGTATTCCGAGCAGCGCGCGAAGCGATAGCCGGCGACGCTGCCAAAGCCGTCCGCGCGCGCCGCTTCGATGCTCTGGCGCAGCGGTGCGGACACGCGCTCGTCGGCGTCCAGGCACAGCACCCAGTCATGCGCGGCCTGCTGTACGCAGAAGTCCTTCTGGCTGCGGAAGCCATCGAAGGGGCGCTGCAGCACGCGGGCACCGGCGGCACGAGCGACCTCCACGGTGGCGTCGGTGGAAAAAGAATCCACCACTACGATGTCCTCGCAGAAGGACAGCGAGGCCAGGCAGTCGGCCAGCCGGTCGGCCTCGTTGAAGGTGATGATGCAGGCCGACAAGGGCGCGCGCGGTTCGGGTCGGGTAGAGGTCATGCAACCGGGCCTTGGGCGTGTTCGTGGCAGAGCCTAGCAGCGACACCGCTGATTGGCGATGCGATACTAGCCGCCGGCCATCGAAGAGGAGCAGACCGACGTGCCACGCCACTACCTGTTGTACGGATCGGAACGTTACGCGCTGGCCATCCTGCGGCCCGTGCAGGCGGCGATCCGGGCGCGCGGCGACGAGACGGCCTGGTTCTTCGACGGCCCCGGCGCGGAAGACCTCGCCGCGGATGAAACCCTGCTGACGGTGGAACAGGTGCGCGCCTGGGACCCCTATGCGGTGATCACCTCGTCCAATGCGGTGCCGCACTTCTTTCCCGGCGTGAAGGTGGAAACCTTCCATGGCTTCGATGCGGGCAAGCCGCGGCACATCTACGTGCGCGGTTTCTTCGATCTGTACTGCACCACCGGCCCGCGTGACACGGCCGCGTTCTCGGCGTTGGCCGAGGCGCAGGGGCATTTCGCGGTGGTGGAGACCGGATTCCCGAAGATCGACCCGTTCATGAGCCAGCTGCCGGCACAGCCCGAACCCGTGCGTGAACCGCCGGTGGTGCTGTACCACTCGACGTTCTCACCGTCCTGGAGCGCGGCCGGCGTGTTGCATGACGAGATCGCGCGGCTGTCGCGCACCGGCGAATGGCGCTGGATCGTCACCTTCCATCCGAAGATGGATCCGGAGATCGTGGCGCGCTACCGCGCGCTGGAAAACGAGTACCTGCGGTTTGCAGACAACGACAACATCCTGGAGCTGTTCCCGCAGGTCGACCTGATGTGTTCGGACACGTCTTCGGCATTGAACGAGTTCCTGCTGACCTACAAGCCGGTGGTTACCTTCAAGAACCGTCGCCCCGGCCCACAGCTCATCGACATCGATGACCCGGCCGAATTCGAAGGCGCGATCCGGCGTGCACTCGCCCGGCCGCCGGAGCTGATGGCAGCCATCCGCGAGTTCGCCGATACGTTGCATCCCTATCGCGACGGGCGTTCCAGCGAGCGGATCCTGCAGGCGATCGATGACTTCGTCGCCAAAGGGGGGCGCAACCGCAAGCCCAAGCCGCTGAACTTCTGGCGCAAGATCAAACTGCGCCGGCGCATCGGCTACTGGGGCCCGGCGCGCACCCGCTGACCCCGCGTGCAGCGCTGGATCACCAGCGCAGCTTGCGCCGGGCGAGCGCCGCACCGAGTGTTTCCAGCACCTCCGCGGCCTGCGCCTGTGGCAGATAACGCAGGCACAGCGCGACGTCTCCGCGTGCACCGGCGGTATCCAGCCAGACGCTGCTGGTGCCCAGCAGACGGTCCAGCGGCGAGCGTGAAAGGCGCAGCGCCTGCAGCTTGTCCAGTTCTGCCCAGCGCCACCAGCGGCGCCACCAGCCACCCCGCAGCGCCACATGCTGGCCGTCCATGTGCCAGCCGATGCGCGCCATCTGCAGGCGTGCCGTCCACAGCGCCACCGGTATCCAGGCCAGCACCAGCAGGCCCAGGTAGCCCCAGCGCCAGGTCAATCCTGTCGCCAGCACCGGGGTCAGCCACAGGCTGGTAAGGCACAGGCGCCAGCTTCCGCGCAGCGGCACCGGCTGCCACTGCGCAGGCGGCCATTGCACCTGTGGCAGCAGGTGGCTCACCAGCGCATCGCAGGCCTGTGGGGTGGCCAGTGGAGCCAGCTCGCGCAGTCCGCGCTGCTGGTGGTCTTCGGTGCCCTGGCTGGCGGCACTGTCGATGCGCAGCTGGCGCCGGCCGGCCCACCGCTGCAGCAGCGTTTCACTGAGTGTCCAGGCCTGGATGCGGCGCAGTGCCACGCTGCTGCGCACCTTGCTCAGCAATCCGCTGCTGACCGTCAGCCGCCGCTGCTGTTCGCTGAGCTCGAAGCCGTAATAGCGCAACAGGGCCAGCAGCACCGACAGTGCGCGCAGGATCAGCCACCCGGCGATCATCAGCCCCGCTGCGACCAGCAGCAGGCCACTGATCCCGGGCTGCAGGCCGCTGGCGTAGCCGAAGGCCTGGCGACCTCCCTGCTCGACGAAGGCATCCATGCTGCGCCGGGGCACCACCTGCACCAATGCCGCCAGCGCTGCGGCCACCATCACCCAGCCGCGGTTGGACAGCAGGCCCAGTTTCACGACTTCGCCGTGGGTCATGCGCAGCAGGAGGTGGCGCTCGTCGGCCTCCGGCAGCGGCGGCCGCGTGCCGTCTTCAGCACGGCCAGCGTCCAGCTGCGGCGCCGGGCCGCGGTGGCGTACGCGCTGCTCCAGCGCCAACGCCTCATCCAGCCGCAGCACGCGCATCTCGGCTTCAGGGCGGTTGCCACCGGCCGATTCCAGCCGCAGTTCGGCCACCCCGAACAGCCGGTGCAGCAGGTTCTGGTGCACCACCACGTTGTGGATGCGCGCGAACGGGATCTCTCGCCGGTTGCGGGAAAACACGCCGCTGCGGATGCTGATGCCTTCCTCGCCGATGCGGTAACGGTAGCTCAGGTACTGCAGCACCGAAGCCAGCACCAGCACCACGATGACGATCAGCGGGCCCAACTGGGCCCATAGCGGGTCGCGGTCGCCGCGCTGGCCGAACACCAGCAGCGCGACCAGCGGCAGCAGGTACTGGCGCAGCTGCAGGATCAGCACGAACAGCCAGGACCACGGATGCAACCGGCGCTCCTGGTCGGCGCTCGGCAGGGGCGGAGGCGCGGTGCTCACAGGGCGTCGGCGTCCTGGTCCAGCTGGCGCGCGAGTGTGTCGCGCAGGTGCTCGGCATCGGCCTCGTCCAGGCCGTCCAGCACCACCGCACTGAAGCGGCTGCCGGCGGTGTGGACCACCAGCGTGGCCAGCCGCGCGCGGCGCTGCAGCGGGCCGCGACGGACGTCCAGGTGCTGCACGCGCGAGGTCGGCACGCGGGTATCGCGCTGCCACCACAGGTCCCGGCGCAGGCCCAGCCCGGTGTCATCCAGCCTCCACCAGGTGCGGCGCATCCTGCGCCAGCCGATCCGTGCCCCCAGCAGCGCCCCGGCCAGCAGCCACGCGACGGCCGCTGCGATACCGCCCGGCAGGTCCAGCAGCCACCAGGCCGCAGCGGCGGGCAGGCCGGGGAATACCGCGCCGGCCGGCAGGCCGCCGAGCGCGGCCAGGCGTGCCGCGCGCAGCGGCAGCAGCTGCCAGCCGTCGGGCATGTCAGTGGAGGTTGAAGGTGAGGTCACGCAGGCTCCGGGTGCAGGCAATGGCGACAACGTTAGCAGGGCCGGGCCTGCGCCATGCTACTGGGCGGCCTGGATCAGTGCGTCCACGTCCAGCAGGTGGCCGGCGCGCTCGGCCTTGGTTCGCAGGTAGTGCTCGTTCTCGGTGGTGATGTCACCGGTTACCGGAATGCACTCGACCACGTCCATGCCCGCATTGCGCAGGCGCTGCGCCTTGGTCGGGTTGTTGCTGAGCAGTGCGATCCGCGCGATGCCCAAGCCCCGCAGCATCGCCACCGCGCTGCCGTAGCGGCGCTCGTCGGCGCCGAAGCCCAGCTGCGCATCGGCGTCGATGGTGTCCAGTCCGTCGTGCTGGTAACCGTAGGCGCGCATCTTGGCGGCGATGCCGGTGCCACGGCCTTCCTGGTCCAGGTACAGCAGCACACCGCCGCCGAGGTCCTTCAGCTTGTGCAGGCCGCGCCGCAGCTGGTCGCCGCAATCGCACTTCAACGAGCCGAACAGATCGCCGGTCAGGCAGGACGAATGCACGCGCACCGGCACCACGGCGGCAAGGTCGGGCTGGCCGACGATGATCGCGACCTGGTCGCGCTGCGCCACGCCGCCGCGGAACACCGCGAAGGTGGTCATGCCGATGTCGCGCAGCGGTACCGGTGAGCGTGCCACCAGTTCGTAATCATGGGCCGCATGGGCGGCGCCTTCGGCAAGGTCGCACAGGGCGACCTGGGCGGCCGCTTCAAAGCGCGAATCCGCCGGATCCAGCGGCAGGCCGACCATTGCCGGCAGCAGCAGCCCCAGCCGTGCCAGCTCCACCGCACCGGCATCCAGCGCATCGCCAGCGCTTGCCTCTGTCGGCATCGGGCCGGGCTCGCGCAGGTAGCCCAGCGAGGGCAGGGCATCGAAGTCGATCCCCTGCAGTGGCAGGCGCACGCCTTGCGGCGCTTCCATGCCCAGCACGCGGGCACGGGTCTCGGTCAGGAACAGGTAATGGCGGCCGGCGGCCAGCCCGGCGAAGGCATCGAAGCTGCGCCGGGTGGCGCTGTCCAGCGCGATCACCGCCATCCGCTGCTGCGCATCGCCGGTGATCACCACCGGGCGTCCGGATCGCAGTTCGGCGACCGCGCGTTCGCAACGGATCGCCGCCGGGTCACCAAACAGGGAGGGGGCAGCAGCAGGCATGGCAGGACCGGGGCAGGGAGTAAGCAAGCGATAAATGGGGGCCACGACGACGGAATCAACCGTCAGTGTGGATGCCTGGCGGTGGCGTACGGGTTGGGCTCCTGATCGTCTGGGCGCAGGGTATAGCGCTTGTAGGTCCACTGGTACTGCGCCGGGTCACGCCGTGCGATGCGCTCGATGCCGGCGTTCAGTGCGGCGGCGGCCACGTGCAGGTCCGGGTCGGCAACTGCCGCATCGGCGGCTTCCAGGTGCAGGGCGAACTGCATGTCCGGGCCGGTGCGTTCGCACCAGCCATACAGCACGGTAGCGCCCGTGCGCTCGGCCAGCCGGTTGACCAGGGTCATGGTCAGGGCGGGCATGCCGAAGAACGGCACGAACACGCCGTCGCCGGCCTTGGGCTGCTGGTCGGGCAGGATTCCGGTAGCGCCGCCGTCCTTGAGCACCTTGAACAACTGGCGCACCGCAGGGCCTTCGGCACGCACCTGCTGCACATTGTGGCCGCCGCGCACGATCTGCAGGAAGGCATCGCCGGCCGGATCTTCCGGCGCCTTGTAGACGATGGCGATCTGCCCACGCGAGGCCAGCCACTGGTTCAACAGCTCCCAGTTGCCGAAGTGCGGAGCGGCCACGATCACGCCCTTGCCGGAAGCCAGCGCGGCGTCGTACAGCGCCTCGCCGTGGCGTTCCTTCAGGTTATCGCGCAGGTTGCTCGCCGCTGGGCGGGTCCACAGCCAGAGCGTCTCCACCGCCTGCAGGGCAGTGGAGCGCAACACGTCGCGGTGCATCCGCGCGCGCTGTGCGCCGTCCAGTTCCGGGTAGGCCAGTTCGAGGTTGCGTCGGGTCACCCGGCTTTCCCGCGCGTTGCCGCGGATCCATGCCCAGGCCAGGGCGTGGGCGAAGCCGCGCAGGACCGGCCACGGCAGGCGGGTGAACAGGGTGGCGGCCCGGTAGGCCAGCCGGGCTTTGCGTTCCGGATTCATCCGGCCAAGTTTAGCGTGGCCGCTGCTAAGGTGGCGGGCTGCCCCCGCTTCGAGGTCCCCATGCTCGTCCTGATCCAGCGCGTCAGCCAGGCCGCCGTCCACGTCGATGATCACCCCGTGGGGCAGATCGGCCCCGGCCTGCTGGCCCTGGTGGGCATGGAGCCTGGCGATTCGGAGGCCCAGCTGCAGCGGATGGCCGATCGGTTGCTCGGCTACCGTGTGTTTGCAGACGAGGCGGGAAAAATGAACCGGTCTCTTCGCGACACCGGCGGCGGGTTGCTGTTGGTCAGCCAGTTCACGCTGGTCGCAGACACCGCCTCCGGCATGCGTCCCAGCTTCACCACGGCGGCGCCGCCGGCCGAGGCTGAACGCGGGTTCAACCGTTTTGCGGAGATATGTCGTGAAAAGCATGCCTTCGGGGTGGAAACGGGACGCTTTGGCGCCCATATGGTCGTCAGCCTGGTCAACGACGGTCCCGTGACCTTCCTGCTCAGGCCCTGACCCCCCGGGACCACCGCCCGGGCAGGCCGGGCGAGGGGCTGGTATAATGCTACGTTCCCTTTTCCTACTCCAGCCGGTGGCGCGAGCATCCATGGCCAACGAACGTCCTGCCCAATCCGAAATCAAGCAACTGATCAGCAAGGGCCTGGAACAGGGCTACCTGACCTATGCCGAAGTCAACGATCACCTGCCCGACGACATGGTCGATCCGGAGCAGATCGAAGACATCATCGGCATGATCAACGGCATGGGCATTGATGTCCATGAAGTGGCCCCTGATGCGGAAACCCTGCTGCTCAATGACGGCAACACCGGCAATCGCGAGGTGGATGACACCGCCGCTGAAGAAGCCGCTGCCGCACTGACCGCACTCGACACCGAAGGTGGCCGCACCACCGACCCGGTGCGCATGTACATGCGCGAAATGGGTACGGTCGAGCTGCTGACCCGCGAGGGCGAAATCGCCATCGCCAAGCGCATCGAAGAAGGCCTGGGCCAGGTCCAGGCCGCACTCGGCCTGTTCCCGGTGTCGGTCGAATCGCTGCTGTCCGATTACGAAGCGCACAAGGAAGGCAAGAAGCGCCTGGCCGAAGTGATCGTCGGCTTCAACGACCTGTCCGAAGAAGTGCCGGCCCCGGCCGTTGTCGAGGACACCAGCGACGACGCTGATGCCGACGAGGACGACGACGAGGAAGAAGACGGCGACGATGCCGAGGAAGAAGCCGGCCCGACCGGCCCGGATCCGGAAGAAGTCGCCGCGCGCATGCAGGCGCTGGCCGATGCCTTCAATGCCTTCAAGAAGGCGGCCGCCAAGGGCGATGGCAAGAACCTGCTGAAGCTCCGCGAGGAGATGTCGGCGGTGTTCGTCACGCTGAAGCTGCCGCTGCCGCTGACCGACGTGCTGACCAAGCAGCTGCGCGACACCATGGCTGGCATCAAGTCGCATGAGCGTCGCGTGCTGAACCTGGCCACGGTCACCGCGCGCATGCCGCGCAAGGACTTCATCCGTTCGTGGGAAGGCAACCAGACCAACCTTGAGTGGGTGGAAGACGCACTGAAGCGCAAGCAGAAGTGGTCCTCGGCCCTGCGTGACGTCAAGGACCAGATCATCTCCGAACAGCAGGCCACGATCGATATCGAGAAGGGCACCCTGCTGAGCCTGGATGACCTGAAGGAAATCAGCCGTGCGATGGCTTACGGCGAAGCCCGTGCGCGCAAGGCCAAGAAGGAAATGGTCGAGGCGAATCTGCGCCTGGTCATCTCCATCGCCAAGAAGTACACCAACCGCGGCCTGCAGTTCCTCGACCTGATCCAGGAAGGCAACATCGGCCTGATGAAGGCCGTGGACAAGTTCGAGTACCGTCGCGGCTACAAGTTCTCCACGTATGCGACCTGGTGGATCCGCCAGGCCATCACCCGTTCGATCGCCGACCAGGCGCGCACCATCCGTATTCCGGTGCACATGATCGAAACGATCAACAAGTTGAACCGCATTTCCCGCCAGATGCTCCAGCAGTACGGCCGCGAGGCCACGCCGGAGGAGCTGGCCAAGGAAATGGACATGCCGGAAGACAAGATCCGCAAGGTGATGAAGATCGCCAAGGAGCCGATCTCGATGGAAACCCCGATCGGCGACGACGAGGATTCCCATCTGGGCGACTTCATCGAGGACACCAACGTGGAGTCCCCGATCGAGAACACCACCAACATCAACTTGTCTGAAACCGTGCGCGACGTGCTGGCCGGCCTCACCCCGAGGGAAGCCAAGGTGCTGCGCATGCGCTTCGGCATCGACATGAACACCGATCACACGCTGGAAGAAGTCGGCAAGCAGTTCGACGTCACCCGCGAGCGCATCCGCCAGATCGAAGCGAAGGCGCTGCGCAAGCTGCGTCACCCGAGCCGTTCCGAGCAGCTGCGCAGCTTCCTGGATATCGACTGATCCCTGTCGGTGCCTGAAGCGTTCTGAAAAACCCCGCTCCGGCGGGGTTTTTTCGTTGGTCATGAAGGAGTTTTTACGTAACAGTAACGTTGATAAGGCACTGTTTTTAAAAGGATCAAACGAAACAATGTCGAATTTTCCGTAACATGTTCCGTAACATGGACTGCCGTATCAGGCCCCTGGGTTCCAGCGGATCCTTGATGTGTATGACCGTATTCAGGTTGTTCAGCTGGTCCACATGAATTTGCCAAAAACGTGTGCTCTACGTCACAGATCAGAGGTTAATCTGCACATGCCATCCATGACGGATGCAGTCCACAGGGGGACTTCAATGTTGGCTCGCTTCACCGGTGACGAAGGTCGCCGCAATCTGCTGTACACGCTGTCCGAGCAGAAACTGGTACGCGGCGACAAGGCGCTCGCCGAAGCACTCGCCAGCAGCGTGACCTTGTTGGAGGCACAGACCGGTGCCGCCGTCATTCACCAGGGTGGAGTGGACAATGACGTCTACTTCATCGTGACCGGATCCTTCGACGTGTTCGTCAATGGCAAGCGCGTCGCACGACGCCATGCCGGCGAGCACGTGGGCGAGATGGCCGCCGTGCAGCCGACGCAGATCCGCTCGGCGACCGTGGTAGCTGCCGAACCGAGCGTCGTCGCGCGTGTCAGTGCGGCCCGCCTGGAGGACCTTGCCGAGCAGTTCCCGCAGATCCACCGCTACGTGGCGCAGGAACTGGCGCGCAGGCTGTATCAGCGCAACGACCACATCGGCAGTGCCCGCGACCGCACCAAGGTACTGGTGCTGGCGTCGCCGCAGGCGGCTGCGGCGGCGCAGGTGGTGCAGGAAACGTTGGCCTGCGAAGGCTTCACCGTGCGCCAGTGGCAGGATGGCCTGGCCCGCAGTGGAGGGCTGTCCGTGCAGCGCCTGCAGGAGCTGGCGGCGGGCGTTGATTTCGCGGTGGTGATCTCCGGTGACGACAACGCACCGGCAACGGCCGATGCATGGCCGGCCACGCGGGACGCGCTGCTGCTGGAGACCGGCGTGCTGCTGGGCGTGCTCGGCAGCGACCGCACCGTGCTGCTTGAGGCACGTGGTGAGCATGCCGGCGTGGAAGACCTGCCGGGTGTGGTCAACGTGACGTGGCAGCCGGACCCCAGCGATGAGCTGGAGGCCGTGCTCGCCCCGGCCTGTACCCGCCTGCGACGTTACTTCGAGCGGCAGGGGCCGTTCGCGGTGGCGTGATGGGTGGTGACGTGCCGACCATCAGCGGTCGGCACGTTGTGGGTAGTGCGCGATGACGCGCCGGTGTCTGGAGTGCGACCACGGGCTTGCATTAGACTGGGCGGCCGCAAGCGGGCCTATAGCTCAACGGTTAGAGCAGAGGACTCATAATCCTTTGGTTCCAGGTTCGAATCCTGGTGGGCCCACCATCTACTGATCCGGCAACGTCCAGGTCAGTCCGAATATCCTAGAAAAACGACCTCATTCTCGGCTTTCATGTCCAGCCAGGTCCGGTCGCGTGCGCCTTCATCCAGCTGGAACGTGAGTAACGGTGCGAGTAAGATGACCGGAAGGTCTTCGCTTACTCACATACCGGTTACTCACAGCCATGTTGACGGACACCAAGCTGCGCAGCCTCAAGCCCCAGGGCAAGGTCTATCGCCTAGCCGACGCCAATGGGCTGTGCGTCGAGGTGAGGCCTTCGGGGGCCAGGATCTGGCGCTATCGGTACCGGTTCGCCGGCAAGGCGAACATGCTGACCATCGGCGATTACCCGGCGGTTTCCCTTGCAGAAGCTCGCGCCGAGCGGGACAAGGCCCGGGCCCAGCTCAAGAAGGGCATGGACCCGGCTCTCGTGGTGAAGATCGAGCGGGCGGCACAGGAGGAAGAGGCCGGCAATACCTTTGGCTCTCTTGCTGAAGAACTAGTGGCGCAACGGGCCAAGAAGCTGACCCCCGGGTCAGTCGTTCGGGAGCGCCGGATGCTGGAGCGCGACCTAGGGAGCATCGCTGATCTGCCCGTTCGGAGCGTGACTGCGCCAATCCTGCTGAAGGCCCTGCGGAAGATCGAGGCCCGTGGAGCGCTTGAGACGGCGCATCGGGCTCGCGCCGCTGCGGGCATGGTCTTTCGCTATGCCATCGCCACCGGCCGTGCAGAGAACAACCCCGCCCTGAGTCTTGCCGGTGCGTTGACCCCTACGAAAACCAAGCACTTCTCAAGCCTGACTGAGCCAGACGAGGTGGCAAAGCTTCTCAAGGCGATCTACGGCTACCAAGGGTCGCCCATCGTCTCCGCTGCGCTCAAGCTTTCGGCGCTCCTGTTCGTCAGGCCGGGCGAGCTCCGTGCGGCGCGCTGGGAGGATATCGACCTGGATGCGGCTGAGTGGCGTTACATCACCAGCAAGACTCAGACCCAGCACATCGTTCCCTTGGCGGGGCAGGTCGTCGAGCTCCTGGAGGATGTCCGGCCCTACGCAAGGAAAAGCCAGTACGTCTTTCCGAGCGTGCGCAGCATCCAGAAGCCAATCAGTGAGAACACGATCAACGCTGCTCTGCGCAACCTCGGGTTCGACGGCGAGATGATGACTGCCCATGGCTTTCGGGCCATGGCGAGAACCCTGCTGGACGAGGTGCTTGGATTCAGGCCGGACTTCATCGAGCATCAACTCGCCCATGCGGTACGGGATCCGCTGGGGCGGGCGTATAACCGGACTACCCACCTAGAAGAGCGCAGAAGGATGATGCGGGCTTGGGCAAACTACCTAGACGAGTTGAGACGTCGCGCATAGGCTTCGAGTCACAGATGAGTTCGCGCATCGTCGCTCAATTGACGACAATGCGCGTGGAGCAACTCGTGGTAGGGGTGCCGCTTGGCGTCGAAGAACGCGTACTGCGTCGCCAGCTACTTGGGCTCATTCGAGTTGAGGCACGCGCCGATGTGTTCGGCTTGATGCTGATGATGGTGCGGTCCTGACCTGACTGAAATGGCGTGAATGAGCCAGCGTTGTTGTTGCATTCGACTGGACGAAGTCGTGCTTTTCGCTGAGTCAGCAGCTCCGGGGAGTGCGTCTGCTGTGGTTCGAAGGCTTGACCACACAGCCCATCGCGCGACGTAGACCCCGGGGAGCAGGTTTAATTTTCCGGCAAGGTGACAATCATGCGAATGACGGACACAAGGCGCTTTGCTGAAGCGCTAGGCAGTTGGATGCACTTCGAAACCTGCTGTTTCAGGGCAGGTCTGTTTTCCGAGAGCTCGTTCAAGAGCGCAATTGGTAATGTCGCCAGCTCTCTGCATGGGGACCACAAAGCAGCCCGGGTCCATGCGGACTACCCTCTGGCCGCGCTCCAGCGCGTCCCAGATGCCGAGCGCAAGATTGGCGGTGGTCGAAAGCGTAGCGTCGACTTCGCACTGATCTATGATGACGGAAGACAGCCTGCATCAGATCCACAAGTTCTTATTGAGGCAAAATGGGCCGGATCGTCGCACTGCTCGGTGACGAATTTGATGGCGGATTTCATCCGTCTCTGCCTCATGAAGCGAGCGCACCCGAACGCAACATGTCTGCTAGTACTTGCTGGTCATTCGAGAGATATCAACAAAGTTCTCTCGCGCAGACCCTTTGTGGGGGGAGCCCGTGATGTTATGCCCTCCAAAGACAACGCCAGCAAGAGCTTTAAGTTTCTGCATAGGGACGCCGCCCACCAGAGCGCTTTTGCTGCAGCCATCGCTGCGTTTCATCAAGCGAACCTGAAAGTGCCAATTCGATTTTCTGTTTCTGGGGCGCTCCCTATCCGATAGGAGCAGCGAAATTTCAGGCAGTGGCGTGGGAAGTTGGTAGTGTTGACGTTAGAGATTTAAGTCGCGACGAGTGGCCGAGTCCGACGAAAAGCCGTGCTACGCAGCTAGTCGAGGATGCGATTATCTAGGCCGGCCCGCCGCCAATGCGCGTTTCAGTCGGCACAACGGTGCATGGCGGTTACGGCTAGCAAGATTGCTCTGACCTGCTGGACCAGACGGTAGGGTTCCGTGGAAAGAATGCGTCCACAGACAAGATAAACGCATGCGCGTCCGCCTTGGGTCGTAAGCCGCCCCTCAAGCGACGACCGCTTCCGGACAAGAGCGGACATCACGTAGCAACGCCCGGGATGAGAGAGCGGCCGATGACTTACCGCCAAGCAAATCGCGCTGCACGCCCCAACAGATGTCATTTGGCCAGATAGGTGTCGGCTGAAATGACTTCCGCATACCCGAATGCGAGCGTTGACATCAGGGCCGTATGCACTTGCTCGGCGGGCACGCTCTTCCCATCGAACTCGAGCTCGCGGGTTGCGCAGGCGTCGTGCACGACCGTTGTCTTGTAACCAAAATAGCCGCGGCGCAAGTTGTCGCGTCGATGCACATGTGGCTCATCGGCCAATAACCGTGACTTATTCGATGCCGTCGGAATCGAGTGTCTCCTTGAGGTCCGTCTTGTGGAACGAGTTCGGATAGTTCTTTGTGATGACGTGCTCGTCGTCTTGGGGGGCTACCTTCGGATGTATCAGCACGCCCTCGGTGCCGGGTACGAAGAATGGCAGGTCGCCGGCGCGAACGCTTACCGGATCATGGACGCAGTCCGGCACTGACCGGACCCGGCACGCAGCGGTCGTTAGCCCGGGACCTTGCTCCTGGCCTGGGAAGCGTCGGCCTCGATCCTGCGGCGCACCTCTTCCTCAAGACCCTTGAGCCCCCAGGTTCTTCCGATCGCGATCGCTTCATCGGCCTCCTTTCCGTCCACCCATGCGGCCCGGAGCGCTGCCATCGCACCGACACGGTTGCCGCTGGCACAGTGCACGAGCACCGGACGTTTCGCGTCTCGAACAATGGCATCAAACGCCATCACGTTCTCACGGGTGAGATCCACTGCACCGCGTAATGGCAGGTTGGAGTACAGAAGGCCGGCCGCGCGGACGGCTGCCGCCTCGTCGAAATCTGGCGTCTCCGCATCCAAGGTGAGGTCGATGACGTGGCGGATGCCAGCATCACGCACGCGTGAGATGTCGTCGGCATCCAGCCGCCCCGCCGACACGATGCCCGGCGCAGGTGACACCGCATCCGCAACGGTCGGCAGTGCAGTCGGGTACGTGGCGGAGGCGCAGCCGGGGCCTGCGAGCGCAACGACAAGGAAGAGCAATGGAATAGGCTTCATGGCATAACCTCAGGCGCGGTTGACGACACGGTGCAACAGGATGCCAGCCAGCATGGCCGGGATGAACCACAGCGCTTCGACCGAGCCGATCCCCAGGCCCGCGAGTGCAGGACCTGGACAGTAGCCGGCGATACCCCAGCCGATTCCGAACAATGCCGCACCGCCGAGCAGCCTGCGGTCGACGTGCTTCAGGTTCGACAGCTGGAACGTATCGGCGAGCACCGGGCTGCCGCGACGCAGCACAAAGCGGAACAGCAGCGTGGTGGTGGCGACGGCGCCGCCGAGCACGAACATCAGCGTCGGGTCGAAATCGCCGAATACGTCGAGGAAGCCGAGCACGATGCGGGGGTCAGTCATGCCCGACATCGCCAATCCCAGCCCAAACAGGGCCCCCGACAGCAGCGCGGCAAGTAAAAACTTCTTCATCATCAACTCCAGACGTGGCGCACAAGGAAGGTGGTGACGATGGCCGTGGCCATGAAAGTCAGGACGGCCGCAAGCGAGCGCATGGACAGTCGGCCGAGCCCACACACGCCGTGGCCGCTCGTGCAGCCGTTGCTCATGCGCGTGCCGAAGCCCACCAGCAGCCCAGCGACTACCAGCCCGACGCGCGAATAGTCCGTCCGCGGCAGTGGTGCACCGGGCACGAGTGCCATGTATAGGCCCGCGGCGACGATCAAGCCCAGCAAAAACATGGCGCGCCACGACACATCACCTGCCTTCGGGAACAGAACGCCGTTGAGGATGCCGCTGACGCCCGCGACCCGTCCGTTGAGCCACAGCAACAAGGTCGCGGACAGGCCGATCAACACTCCGCCTGCCAGGGCGATCATCCACGTGGTCATGCCTCACCTCCCAATTGGTTCAGGGGCAGCCGCAGGTAGCGGATGCCGTTCGCGTCCGTCGGCGGCAGCTCGCCCGCGCGAATGTTCACCTGCAACGCCGGCAGAATTAGCTTGGGCGCCGCCAGTCTGGCATCCCGTTCGGTCCTCATTTTGACGAACGTCTCCTCATCTGCCCCGCCGCCCACATGCACATTGCGCTGCTTCTGCTCGTCGAGCGAGCTCTGCGGATGCGCCTCGCGCTCGGCCGGCGGGTAGTCGTGGCACAGGAACAGGCGGGTGTCGGCGGGCAGATCGAACAAGGTGCGGATCGACCGGTAGAGTTTGCGCGCGTCGCCTCCTGGGAAGTCCACCCTCGCCGTGCCCGTTTCAGGGGCAAACACCGTATCGCCCACGAACGCGGCGTCACCTACGAGATAGGTCAGACTGTCGTCGGTGTGACCGGGTGTCGCGATCGCACGCGTTTGGAGCTCCCCGATGGCGAACGTGTCTCCATCAGCGAACAGCCGATCGAACTGACGGCCGTCGGTGGCGAACTCCGGCTCCAGGCCGAACAGCGCCTTGAAGCGCTCCTGCACCTGGGTGATACCGCGACCGATCGCGACCTTCGCGCCGGTTTCGCGCTTGAGGTATGCCGCGGACGTCAGGTGATCGGCATGCGCATGGGTTTCAAGGATCCAGTCCACGATCAGCGAATGCTCGCGCACGAACGCGAGCACGCGGTCGGCCGCGGCCGTCGAGGTGCGGGCACTCGCGGGATCGTAGTCGAGCACCGGGTCGACGATGGCGGCATGGCCGCCGTCACGATCGTAGACCACGTAGGTGAAGGTGAACGTGGCCGGGTCGTAAAAGTTCTGGACCTGCGGATTCATCTTACAGCTCCTTGCTCTGTAATTTAGGTACTGCTAAATTAGATTCGTCACCTATCCTTGTCAAGAACTTACTAAACTACATCCGCCATGGCCCGTTCATCAAAGAAGATACGTCCGATGCCCTCGCCCGAGCAGATGGCGCAACATGCCAATGAAGCGGCCGCACTGTTGAAGGCACTGGCCCATCCGGCACGCCTGCTCGTGCTGTGCCAGCTGGTCGAGGGCGAGGCTCCGGTAGGAGAGTTGCAGCCGATTACCGGGCTCAGCATGTCCGCCCTGTCGCAGCACCTGGCCGTACTGCGCGAGATGCAGCTCGTCACGACGCGTCGCGAGGCGCAGACCATCTACTACGCGCTAGCCGAGGGCCCTGCTGCAAGCGTGCTCGATACGCTATACGCCGCCTACTGTGGCAGCCAGGAGGCTGTCCAATGACCACGTTCCAGTTAGTGATGGGGGTCCTTTCCGGCGGCGTCGTCGGCTTCACGCTCGGGCTGGTCGGTGGCGGCGGCTCCATTCTCGCGGTGCCGCTCATGGTCTACCTCGTCGGGGTGCGCGACCCGCATGTGGCGATCGGCACCAGCGCGCTTGCGGTTGCGGCCAACGCACTGATCGGCCTGACCAACCATGCCCGCAAGCGCAACGTGAAGTGGCGTTGCGCCGCGGCGTTCGCTATCGCTGGCGTGCTGGGCGCGTGGTTCGGGGCGATGCTCGGCAAGACCATGGACGGGCAGCAGCTGCTTGCATTGTTCGCGCTCCTGATGCTCGTGGTCGCCGGCATGATGTTCCGCTCGCGCGGAAGTGAAGGGGATCCGGCGGTGGTGCTCAATCGAGGCAACGCGCCGAAGCTGCTGGGTTCGGGCGCGGTCACCGGGCTCCTGTCGGGTTTCTTCGGTATTGGCGGGGGCTTTCTGGTGGTACCGGGCCTGATCGCCTCGACCGGCATGCCGATCCTGTTCGCGGTCGGTTCATCGCTGCTCGCCGTTACCGCCTTCGGACTGACCACCGCATTGAGCTACGCGAGCTCCGGACTGGTCGCCTGGTCGCTTGCGGTGGCGTTCATCGGCGGCGGCGCGGTCGGCAGTCTGTTCGGCGCCCGCCTCGCCACACGCCTGGGCGACCGCAAGGGCGTGCTCAACACGGTGCTTGCCGGCCTGATCGTCGTCGTCGCGGTGTACATGCTGTACCGCACCGCGAGTGAACTCGGCTGGATCTGATTTTCGTTCTTCCCCGCAAACGTTCCGGAGGCTCCCATGCACACATCCTGGCGCTTCGCTGAAGATCACTACGCCGGTGGGCAGCCCACGCCTGCGCATCTGGCCGAACTCGTGCGCGAGGGCGTGCGCACGGTTATCAACCTGCGGGCCCCGGACGAGCCCGCGGAATATGACGAAGCCGCCGAGGCCGCCCGGCTCGGCCTGAACTACGTGTCGCTGCCGATCGCCGGCGCCGCCGATCTCGACCGAGCCCGGGTGCGCGAGTTCGGCCAGACGCTGGACGATGCGCGCCGCGAAGGCGGGGTCCTGATCCATTGCGGGAGTTCCAACCGCGTGGGCGCGATGATCGCGCTTGACGCGACACTCAATCGCGGCTGCTCGCTGGAAGCGGCGCTCAAACGCGGCCGTGAGGCCGGTCTGGCGACGCTGGAGCCGGCCGTAGTGGCGCTCGCGGAAAAAGAAGGAGCCCGGTCATGATCGGTCCCGCCACCATCTTCCGCCAGCTCTTCGAGCCGGTGTCTTCGACCTACACCTATCTGATCGCCTGCCCCGAAACACGCGAAGCCGCCCTTGTGGATCCGGTGATGCCCGCCTGGCAGCGCGACCTGCAGGTAGTCAACGAGCTCGGTCTGAATCTCGTTATGACGATCGACACGCACATTCATGCGGACCACATCACGTCGGCGTCGATGCTCCGGCGGGAGGTAGGCAGCCGCATCGCTACCCCCGCGCTCGATGCACTGTCCTGTACCGACGTGCCGATGGAAGACGGCGTCCCCCTGCAGGTCGGCGGCGTGCGCATAGACCCGATGCATACGCCCGGCCACACCGACAACCACTTCGCGTTGGTGATGAATGACCGCGTGTTCACCGGCGACGCGCTGCTGATCGACGGCTGCGGCCGTACGGACTTTCAGAGCGGCGACGCGCGTGAACTGTACGAGAGCGTACGCGGTCGGCTGTTCGGCCTCCCGGGCGAGACGCTCGTGTACCCGGCGCATGACTACCAGGGGCGGTGGGTATCGAGCATCGCGCAGGAGAAGCAGCGCAACCCGCGGCTCGGCGCCGAACGCACGCTCGAGGATTTCGTCGAGCTGATGGAAAACCTGAACCTGCCATACCCGAAGTTCATCGACTATGCCGTGCCGGGTAACAAGGCGTGCGGGCAGTGTCCTCCGGACCTGCCGGAGCACCTTCGCCAGTACTGTCAGGAAATGGCGGAAAGCCCCCAAGGTTAGCGAGGGTCGGGGGTTGGAGGCATTCCACGGCCGCCGAATCTAACCGTCCTGCCTCGGCAGGACGAGCTCCGCGACCGTCCCACCTCCGTCGCCGGGACGCAAGACCACGTACCCGCCATGACGCTCGGCGATTGCCTCGACGATCGTCAACCCCAACCCGCTGCCTCCTGCGCTGCCGGTCGCGCGTCCTCGCCAGAACCGTTGCGTCGCCTGCCGGTACTCGTCAGGTTCGAGACCAGCGCCACGATCGGTCAGACGGAACCGTACCGTGGTGGCATCGGCATCAGCAACAAGGTCTACGGCACTTCCCGGAGGCGAATAGCGCAACGCGTTGTCGACGAGGTTGCGCAACGCCGCCACGGACAGCGCGGGAGGCACCGCCGGCACCGCCTGACTACCGCTTCCAGCCACGACAACGACCCGGCCATTGGCCGCCGGACTGCTGGCCGCCACCGCCTGCTCCACCACCTGCGCGGCGGTGATCCACTGTCCGTCGTCGAACGGCAGCCGTCCTTCGACCCGCGCCAGCATCAGCAACTGGTCCAGCGTCGCACGCATACGCTGCACGCCTTCACCGGCATCGGCCAGCGCACGTCGTGAGTCGTCGCCACCAGTCAGCCGCGCAACCTGCAGGTGAGTGTCAATCGCAGTCAAGGGTGTGCGCAGTTCGTGCGCAGCATGGTTGGTGAAGCTGCGCTCGCGTGACACCGCGTCGGAAACGCGCTGCAGCAGGTGGTTGAGGGATTCGACCAACGGCCGGAGTTCGCCCGGCATTGGTTGCGCGTCGAGGGGCTCGTCGGCATCGGGTTGGCGCTGCGCTAGCGTGCGACGCAGCCGATCGAGCGGCGCGAGCGCACGGCCCGCGCCCAGCCACAACGCAAGCAAGCCACCCACCGCGGCAATCAGGAACGGCAGCCCGGCCGCCAGCGCGATCTGGCGGCTCAGTTCGGCACGCTCACCGAGACTGTCGGCAGTGGTAATGCTGTAACCATTCGCCTCCATCGTGTAGGTACGCCACGCCGTACCCTCGATCTCACGCGTGCGATAGCCCGGCGCGTCGGTCGCCATCAGTGCGCTGGATGCGCCCTGGGTGGTGGCGATCACCTCCCCACGCAGCGAGCGTATCTGGCACGCCATCCCGCGACTGCCGGCAACGGTCACCGCATCAGCCGCCGCTACCGGCGAGGCGCCCACCAACGCGCCCTGCGCCAGCAGTCCGGACACCATGCGTGCCGACATCGCCAGCCGGTCGTCGAGGGTATGCTGCAGGTTGCGATCGAGGTCACGCAGCATCCACGCCGCCGCCACGCTCCACAGCACCGCCAAGGCGATGCCGATTGTCAGCACCAGGCGGAGTCGCAGGCTCATGGCTCGGCCCGGCCGAACCGATATCCGAGTCCGCGCACGGTTTGGATGACATCGGCACCGAGTTTCCGGCGCAGGTGATGGATGTGCACGTTGATCGCGTTGCTGCCGACCTCCTGTTCGAAACCGTACAGGCTGTCCTTGAGTTGTTCGCCTGACAGGCAACGCCCGCCCGCCTGCATCAGGCTGGCGAGCAGTGCGGTCTCGCGACGCGACAGATCGACGGGTTCGCCGTCGAGCCACGCTTGGCCACTGGCGGGATCCAGCGCCAGTGAACCGGCTTCGATCAGGTTCACGCTGCGGCCAGCGGCACGCCTCGACAAGGCGTGCAGCCGTGCCACTAGCTCGCCGAGATCGAACGGTTTGACCAGATAGTCATCGGCGCCGCCTTGCAGGCCTGCGATGCGATCTTCCACCGCATCGCGCGCGGTCAGCAGCAATACCGGCAATTCATCACCGCGCTGGCGCATGCGCGAGAGCAACTGCATGCCGTCCTCGTCGGGCAGCCCAAGGTCCAGCACCATCGCATCGCAATGGGTCGTTTGTCGCGCAAGTTCGGCGTGCGCGACGCTCTCCACGCGATCGGCTGTCATGCCAAAAGCCCGAAGACCGGAGACTATGCCCCGGGCGATCAATTCGTCGTCCTCAACGACCAGGATCCTCATTGATGCCAACCCCGGGAAACCAGATGCGCGCTGCATCCTAGCGCAGGGTACCCGGCGCCGCCACCGCCGGGTCATTGTTCAGCCTGGAGGGGGCCTTTAATCGTGACTTAATCGCGCACCTTCATCGTGACCGGCCTGGGTCTCCGGAGTACTGAATGATGCGGTTGCTGCGCCGGTTGTTGCTAAGCCTGTTGATGTTGCCGATGTTGGCCGTTCCCGTGGCCGCAATGGCGCAAGACTGGCTCGCGTCACCGAACGGGCAGCAGCCCGAGTTCCTCGAGGCCAGCGAGGTGTTCAGGGTCGAGGCAACGGCCGTGAAGGATGGCGCGACCCGGCTGAGAGGCACGATCGCGCCCGGCTATTACCTCTATCGACACCGCCTGAGCGTTGTTGTCGACGGCGGCAAGGCGTTGCCGCTGCAGTTGTCGAACGGCAAGGCGAAAACCGACGAGTTCTTCGGCCGCACCGAGGTCTATTACGACACCGTCGAAATCGTAGTCAATGGTGGCAACGCGCGCTCGGCGACGCTGCATTGGCAGGGCTGCGCAGATGCCGGCATCTGCTATCCGCCGCAGACCATGCCGGTCGATCTGCCATCGGTCGAGACGCCACCGGCAACCAATGCCGCTGTGGACACCGCAGCGACGACGCCGCCCTCGGAAAAGGCGACAAGCGACAGCGCCCCGCAGCCGCCCACCGCCCCCTCTGCGGCCTCCGTCGCACAAAACTCGGCAGGCGTCGGCGCATCATCCGTCACGGGCTCGATCAGGGAGGCCGCCCCGGCGCCTTCCGTTGCCGGCGAGGACCAGCGCTTCGCCAGCCGCCTCGCCGATGCCAGCCTGTTCGCGTCGGTCGCGGTGTTCTTCGGCATGGGGCTGCTGCTCGCGTTCACGCCGTGCACGCTGCCGATGATCCCGATCGTTTCCAGCCTGATCGTTGGCGGACAGCCGACCACGCGGCGTGCGCTCGCCTTGTCGGTGGCCTACGTTCTGCCGATGGCGTTGACCTACGCCGCGCTCGGCGTGGCCGCCGGGATCGCCGGTGCCAACCTGCAGGCGGCCTTGCAGAACCCGTGGCTGTTGGGCGCCTTCGCGGCGGTGTTCGTGGTGCTTGCGCTGTCGATGTTCGGTGCGTTCGAGCTGCAGTTGCCGGCGTGGCTCGGCAACCGCCTGGATCGCGCCGGTCGCCAGCAGCGCGGCGGCACGCTCGCTGGCGCCGCCGCGCTCGGGTTCCTGTCCGCGCTGCTGGTGGGACCGTGCATGACTGCGCCACTTGCCGGCGCGCTGCTCTACATCAGCCAGTCCGGCAGCGCGCTGACCGGCGGCCTGGCGCTGTTCGCGCTTGGGCTGGGCATGGGATTGCCCCTGCTCGCGATTGCGGTGTTCGGCGCACGCATCCTGCCGCGCCCCGGCGCGTGGATGGATCGCGTCAAGGCGGTCTTCGGCTACGTCCTGCTGGCGTTGGCGATATCGATGCTGGCGCGGGTGCTGGCACCGGCGACGGCGCTGGTGCTATGGGGCGCCTGGCTGCTCGGCGTGGCGGCGGGTTTCCTGGCCCTGGTCGCACCGCCTGCAAGCGGCCCGCTGCGCCTGTGGCTGCCGCGCTATTTTGCAGCCGCGTCGGCGGTCTGGGCACTGGCACTCATGATTGGCGGTGCCAGCGGCTCCGGCGATCCGTGGCGCCCCCTGGAACGACTCGGTGCCGGCGATGCGAGTGCGCAGACAGCCGCGCCGACGGTCGCCTTCGTCCAAGCCAAGACGGCCGACGACCTGTCACGTCGCATCGCCGAAGCCGGTGCGCGAGGCCAATGGACGCTGGTCGATTTCTACGCCGACTGGTGCGTTTCCTGCCATGTCATCGAACGGGAAGTGTTCGGTGATCCGCAGGTGGCATCGATGCTCGCCGGCATGCAGGTCGTGAGGCCCGACGTCACCGCCAACGATGTGGCCGATCGGGCATTGATGAAGGCATGGCAGGTGGCCGGTCCGCCGACGTTGCTGCTCATCGGACCCGACGGCCAAGAACACCGCGCCGAGCGCACGGTGGGCGAGATCACCCCCGAAGCATTCCTGGCCCGCCTGCAGCGCGTCCAGCAAGGAGCGCAATGATGGTCAGTCTTGGCCCGTTTCCCATGTCCCTGGTGGTGCTGCTGGTCGCACTCGCGATTGCCGCACTGGTCGCCCGGCAGTTCGTTGTGCCCTTGCCCGGGCAACCCGCGATCAAGCCGCCTTCGACGTTCCTCGACATGCTGATGGTCGGCGTGCTCGCGGCGCGGCTAGCCTTCGTGCTCGCATGGTGGCCGCAGTACCTCGCGGATCCGTGGTCAATTGTCCGCATCGGCGACGGCGGCTTCTCGATCTGGGCGGGCGTGCTCGCGGGCCTCGCATTCGGCGCATGGCGAGCGCGAAACGCTCCCGCGCTGCGACGTCCGCTGCTGTTCGGTGCGATCGCAGGGCTGGCTTCCTGGGCCGTTCTCGGTGGCGCGCTGCTGTTGATGCAGCAGTCGGTGGTGAAACTGCCGGCGACCGAACTGAGCACGCTCGACGGCGGCAGCACGAAGCTTTCGGCGATGACCGGCGAGCCGATGGTCGTGAACCTGTGGGCGACGTGGTGCCCGCCGTGTCGCCGCGAAATGCCGGTCCTGGCCAAGGCGCAGGAAGAACGCGGCGACGTGACGTTCGTCTTCGTCAATCAGGGGGAATCCGAATCGGAGATCCGTGACTACCTGCGCGAGAGTCACCTGCAACTGAGCAATGTGCTGCTCGATCCATTCTCGTCCGTAATGCAGGAGTCCGGCTCGCGCGGCCTGCCAACGACGCTGTTCTTCGATGCCGACGGCCGGCTTGTGGACACCCACATGGGCGAACTCTCGAATGCGAGCCTTGCCGTAAAGCTGCGGCGCTTCGGTGCTGCGCCCTCATCGAGTCCCCCAACCCTTCCAACCAAGGAGGTGCCGTGATGGCACGAGTGAACCCCACTGCAATACTGCTTTCGTCCGCCCTGCTGCTCGCCACCGGTTGCAGTCAGGCCGCCGAGGAAAAGTCGGTTTCCACCGCACCGGCTGTCCCAACGAACGCCACCAGCAACCCGGAGACTGAAAGGCCCGCCGTGATCGAAGCCATTGAAGCCCAGGGTTTCGAAGTGCTCGGCGAGTTCGACGCCCCATCGGGTCTTCGCGGCTTTGCAGGCGTCGCAGGCCAGCAGCCCGTGGCGGTATACGCGACCAACGACGGCGAACATGCCGTCGTTGGGACGCTGATCAATGCAAAGGGCGAGGACATCGGCGCCGAGGCGCTGCAGCGACTTGTCGCCGGTCCGATGTCGGCCCGCACCTGGGCACTGCTGGAGGCGAGCGAATGGATCGCCGACGGAAAGGCCGATGCGCCCCGCGTGATCTACACGTTCAGCGACCCGAACTGCCCGTTCTGCAACAAGTTCTGGAATGCAGCGCGGCCGTGGGTGGATTCGGGCAAGGTGCAACTGCGGCACATCATGGTCGGTGTGATCCGTCCGGACAGCGCCAACAAGGTTGCCACGATCATGACCGCCAGCTCGCCGTCGGAGGCGCTCCGTCGCAATGAAACCAGCTACAGCTCAGGCGGCATCAAGCCGGCGGCCTCCGTGCCCGCCAATGTGCGCGCCACCCTCGATGCGAACCAAAGACTGATGGTCCAACTAGGGTTCCAAGGCACGCCGGGCATCCTGTTCCGCGACGACAACGGCACGGTCCAGCGCCGAGCCGGCATGCCGGCACCAGATGACCTGGCCACCGTGCTCGGACCGCGCTGATGCGGGGCACATCCTTGCTATTGGGCCTGGTGCTGGCGGGCATGACCTACTTCGCGCAGGCGGCGACGCCGGCGACGTCTCCCGCCCACACTACCGCCATGCATGGCAAAGCGATCGTCCTGCCGGACGCCGCCCACCAACCCGACCCGAAAATGCGCCAGCGGGCGGTATTCAGCCTGACCGTGGCGCCGGCTTCACCCGCTGCGACGGATCCGGGCTTGGAGCGGGTCGCGCGCGCCGTCAACCTGCTCAAGGCAAGCGGAGTGACGAAGAAGCAGTTGGACTTCGTCGTGCTGCTCAGCGAAGGAGCAACGGATTCAGCGCTGGCTGATCCCGCGTACCGCGTCCGCCATGGGGTCGCTAACCCGAACCTCGGGCTGATCGCGCAACTGTCGGCGGCGGGAGTGCAAATGTTCGTGTGCGGCCAGGCCTTGCACTCCCGGCAGCTGGACAGCAACTCGCTGGCACCCAGCATCGCAATATCGCTTTCGGCGTTGACCAGCATCATCACGCTGCAGCAGCAAGGCTATGCGCTGGTTCCGCTGTGAACCAGCAGCAGACGCCGCTGGCTGAATCGACTGTGCCCAGCGATGGTCTCCGGACACCGATCTCGGTGCCTTCCGCAATAGGAGTTCGTCGGCAGTCACTGAGGGGGGGGGCTCGCCGGCCAGCTGCTCCAGGGTCGGCTCCTGTACCGCTTCTAGGTATGCGGTCGAAGCGTTGATCACGAGAATCAGTCGACCGCGACGGAGACTTGGAGCCAGCGATGTCCGCTTTGGGTCGAAAGCAAACATCAGCAGCGACTCACGGCCAAGGTCTCTTCGAAGCCACGGCCTGTAACGTAGACACGGAACGACCGCGTCGGGATAGAGTTGACACCCCTATTCAGCGCCTTCGAGCGATTGCTAATGGTTGACCTCGGGCGAGCCGACAAGCTCATGGATCTCTTATTTGATGTCGTCGATGAGCCGCTCTACGACGAGTCACCTCGGCTGCAGCTGAGTGCCACGTTAGCGGGCACGTCCCTTGAGCTGGCGAGATCGGTTCGAGTTCTGTGCCACGCCGATCAATTGCTGGGCGCGACTGTCTGCCTGAGAAGCCAGTTCGAATCGCTAGTACGCAGTGTCTGGGCACTCCATTGTGCGACGGATCATCAGGTTGATCGGCTGTCCATCAACGAGCTCACAGCTGAAAGCGTGCAAGGGGCCAAGAACTTACCGCTAGCTGCCAAGATGCTAGAGGACATTGAGCAGCGACCGCACCTTGCGAACCTCTTGATCGCGCTGAACGAGTTCAAGTCTTCTGCGTGGCATCCGCTGAACTCTTTCGTGCACGCAGGCTTACACGCGGTGATACACACCAAATTTGGATGGCCCGAGGTTCTTGTAGATCAGACGTTTCGAGTCAGCAATGGGCTTTGCGTACTGGCTTTCACCCACCTTGGCGTGCTCAGCGGCATGCCGGGGATTCAGTCTGACGTGCAAGCGTCTACAGCGACGTTCCAGAGTGTCCTGCCCCGCCATCGCTGACGAAGTCCGCTTCCGGCCAGAAGCGGACGTAACCTATAGGCGTCGGCAAGCTGCTCAACCTCTAACGGTGCAGAGTGGTCGCATGGCCGCCAACAATCGCGGAGAGGGCCTCGAACGCTGAGAGCGGGCACGGCATGCCCGCACAAGGTGGATGCCTCAGGCCTGCCTCAGCCGGCTCGATATAATGCAGCCGTATATGCCGATCTGGTCAATCTAGGTTTACTGATCCGAATGACACCTTTTGCCCAGCCTCTAACCGATCTGTGTTGCCTGTGCGGGGCCAACGAAGGTCTTTCAGGCGAGCACAAAATTAAGGGTATCCGGATTTTAGTGTGGGACGACAGCTAAAGCACTTGCTTGTCTGACTGTTCTTGCTTGTAGGTTTCTAGTTTCGCAGGCTCGTCCGTTTCAAGCCTTCAGTGTGGGTTTTTCCTGCTGGCGCATGTCGGTGCAAGGAAGCAATCAGTGGGCAGGTCACCTTGCCTTGGCTCGAACTGCATGCCTTGACCAATTGGGATAGCGCCAACTCCATGCGCTGGAGATCGGCCAGCCGCAGGCGCACATCCGCAAGCCGCGCTGCCGCGAGGTCGGCGGACTCGTGGCAATGGGTGCCGTCCTCCAGCTTGAGCAATTGCGCAACCTCGTCCAGATTGAAGCCCAAGCGCTGAGCGGACTTCACGAACTTCACCCGGTCCACGTCCGTCGGCCCATAGCGGCGGATGCCGCCGATGGGCCGATCCGGCTCCAGCAGCAAGCCCTTGCGCTGATAGAACCGGATGGTCTCCACGTTGACCCCGGCTGCTTTGGCGAAGGCCCCGATGGTCAGGGTTTCCGGGATGTTCATCATGGCGCTTGACTCCGTACTTGGCTACGGAAGTAACGTTAGCGCATCACGCAAAGTCCCGGAAGGAGACCCTCATGGCAAAACCTAGCAACGGCCGCGGTGCACTGGCTGCCGGCGGCTTGGCCGCCATCCTTGCCTCGACCTGCTGCCTCGGCCCGCTGGTGCTGATCACGCTAGGCTTCTCTGGCGCCTGGATCGGCAACCTAACCGCGCTCGAACCGTATCGGCCGATCTTCATCGGCGCCGCGCTCGTCGCGCTGTTCTTCGCCTGGCGCCGCATCTTCCGGCCCGCCCGCGCCTGTGCACCGGACGACGTGTGTGCCGTGCCCCAGGTGCGAACAGCCTACAAGGTGATTTTCTGGATCGTGTCCGCCCTGGTACTGATCGCCCTCGCGTTCCCCTACGTCATGCCCCTGTTCTACTGAAGGAGACTGTCATGAAGAAATTTGTCGCACTGTTCGCTTTGACTGTAGCCCTGAGCGCTCCAGCTTGGGCCGCCACCAAAACCGTCACGCTGTCGGTACCGGGCATGACCTGCGCCACCTGTCCGATCACGGTCAAGAAGGCGTTGTCCAAGGTCGAAGGCGTCGTTGAAGCCAAGGTGACCTGGGAGCCCAAGGAAGCGGTGGTGACTTACGACGACACCAAGACGACGCCAGCCGCCTTGACCAAAGCCACCGAGAACGCAGGCTACCCTTCCACGGTCAAGAAGTGATCGTCCCATGACCGAGGCGATCACACTGCACGTCGATGGCATGACCTGCGGGGCGTGCTCCGAGCACGTCCGGCAAGCTTTGGAGAAGGTGCCCGGTGTGCGTTCGGCAGCGGTGTCCTATCCGCAACGGCGGGCTGAAATCACGGCTGATGCGGGCGCCGATTTGGAGATGGCACCGCTGGTCGCCGCCGTGTCTGCACTCGGTTACCGGGCGCAGGCTGCCGACATGCCGAGCAAGCCTGCGGACCTGTTGAACAAGACGCTGGGCGGGTTAAACGGCGAGCCGAAGCGCGGAGATGCAGAGCCGGCATTGCACGTCGCTGTGATTGGCAGTGGCGGCGCGGCGATGGCGGCGGCGCTGAAAGCCGTCGAGCAAGGAGCGCGCGTCACCTTGATCGAGCGAGGCACCCTCGGCGGTACCTGCGTCAATGTCGGCTGCGTACCGTCCAAGATCATGATCCGTGCCGCGCATATCGCCCATGTACGGCGCGAGAGTCCGTTCGACGACGGCATTGCGGCCGCTTCGCCGGCGATCCTGCGCGAGCGTTTGCTGGCGCAGCAGCAGGAGCGCGTCGACGAACTGCGTCACGCCAAGTACGAAGGTATTCTGGCCAGCACTCCCGCCATCACCGTGCTTCGCGGCGACGCCCGCTTCCTGGACGACCGCCATCTGAACGTGCAACTGGCAGAAGGCGGCGAATGCGCAGTCGCCTTCGACCGCTGCCTGATCGCCACCGGCGCCAGCCCGGCGATTCTGCCGATCCCCGGCTTGCAGGGCACCCCCTACTGGACCTCCACCGAGGCGCTGGTCAGCGACCGTATTCCCGAGCGGCTGGCGGTGATCGGTTCGTCGGTGGTGGCGGTCGAACTCGCGCAGGCCTTTGCCCGACTCGGCAGCAAGGTGACTCTCCTGGCGCGCAACACGCTGTTCTTCCGCGAAGATCCCACTATAGGTGAAGCCGTCACGGCCGCGTTCCGCAACGAAGGCATCGAAGTGCTGGAGCACACGCAGGCCAGTGAGGTGGCCTTTGCAAGCGGAGCATTCGTGCTCACGACCGGGCGCGGCGAACTGCGCGCTGACCGACTGCTGGTCGCCACCGGCCGCACACCGAACACCCGCGCCTTGGATCTCGACGCGGCAGGTGTCGCGGTCAACGCGCAGGGCGCCATCATCATCGACAATGGGATGCGCACCGGCACACCGCACATCTACGCCGCGGGCGACTGCACCGACCAGCCGCAGTTCGTCTACGTCGCAGCGGCGGCCGGTACCCGCGCCGCGGTCAACATGACCGGCGGCGACACGGCGCTGGACCTGACGGCGATGCCGGCGGTCGTGTTCACCGATCCCCAGGTCGCCACCGTGGGCTATAGCGAAGCCGAAGCACACCATGCCGGCATCGAGACCGACAGCCGCACGCTGACACTCGACAACGTGCCCCGGGCGCTCGTCAGCTTCGACACACGTGGCTTCATCAAGCTGGTCGCGGAAGCCGGCACTGGCCGGTTGCTCGGTGTGCAGGCGGTGACCCCCGAGGCGGGCGAACTGATTCAGACGGCCGCGCTCGCCATCCGGGCACGGATGACGGTGCAGGAGCTGGCCGACCAGTTGTTCCCTTACCTGACCATGGTCGAGGGACTGAAGCTCGCAGCGCAGACTTTCACCAAGGATGTGAAGCAACTGTCCTGCTGCGCGGGGTAGTGCTGTGCTGAGCGTTCAGGCCCAAATGCTCAGCTTCATCCGTTGAGCCAAACACCCAGGTTGAAGCTTCGGGGCTTGTGCGATGGGTCAAGGTTTACTCGAAATACCCCTCTTCGAGCAGCCGCACCAACGTCGGAATGTAAGGTCCATATTCGACCACGCGTCCGACCTGCTTCTTGCGGATCGATGCCATCGTCATTCGCTGGAACTCGAAGTTCGTTGATACCTGGTCATCATCGACATCTACGGTCTCGACTACGGCCCCGTCCTTGCGCGCCTTCTCGTTGTAGAGCATCCGCGCCCGAATCACCTCGAAGCTGTAGCCCCTGCCCATGCGGTTCATGTCTTTGGCCAGTCGGTTGACGGATTCAGTATAGGCATTGGTAATGGGTTGTTCGAAGTAAGAGAAGATTTCGTCGTGCCAGTTGTGCACGGCGGTGGTCAGATCCTTGAACGTGGCCGCCAGCTCCGGCGGAATGTTGCCTAACCACGTCGCGCATGCCGCTTCAGCCTCCGGACGGCTCTTGTGATCCCAGATCGACAAGAAGCCTTCCTTGAGGGCGTGCGCCTCCCCGAGCTGGGGAAACTGGCGGAACCATTCCAGGGCCCGTGTCATGTCTGCGCCCTTCAGATCGTGCTGCCGCTTGAGCAACAGGAAGCGCTCATCCTTGAGCTTGAGGCGCTGCCGAGCCGGCAGATCCTTGCGAATGCGCTTGCGCAGCTTCTCCAGCGCGTCATTGGCCATCCGCTGGATATGGAAACGATCGACCACAATCCGCGCCTGCGGCAGCGTGGCACGCACCACCTGCTTGTAAACGTGGTACATGCGATACGACTGGCGGGACAAGCCGAGAGCAATGTCCGCTCTGGGTCGGGAGCGGACGTTGGCTGGTCGGTGCCGGCAGAGGCTGACCCGCCACAACTGATCCGTGACGCAGCGGCATCAGCGCACGCACTGTCGGCCGAGGGGTTGAACAACGCATCAATACTCGATTCAAAAATGTTTCATCCACATATCACCCCGTTGAAGCCAGTAGGGTCTGGCTTTGCGCAAGGGCACAGCGCTCCTTGTGCGCCTTCATCATGGATTCTCTATGAGTGACAGGTCGGAGGCGATCTACTGCGTCCTTGTAGTAATCGCAGCAGCTCTGGTGAGTGTTGCCAGATGCGTCCACTGTAAACGCCCGAAGTTCCCCTGTTCCAACCCGTGACAGACCACAAGGCCCGGCAATCGCCGGGCCTTGTGCGTTTATGCCCGAGATTAAGGAGATGAGACGATGCACCTGGTTGAAACAATGGCCTATGCCGGCGAGCAGCCCTGGCACGGCCTCGGTCACAAGCTGGCGCCGCAGCAGCCGATCGATGTCTGGAAGCGAGAGGCCGGGATGGATTGGTCGATCGAAGAGTCCGAAGTCCGCTACGTGGTCGGCAAGAACGGGATCGGGGCCATCAACGCCTTCCCAGACCAGAAGGTCCTGTACCGGTCCGACACGCACGCGCCGTTGTCGGTCGTGTCCAAGCGGTACAAAGTGGTCCAGCCGGGCGAGATCCTGGAGTTTTACCGCGATCTGACCGAAGTCGGTGGCTTCGAGCTGGAATCGGCCGGTGTCCTGCACGAAGGCCGCAAGTTCTGGGCCTTGGCCAAGACCGGCCAGAGCACCGTCCTGAAGAGGAAGGATCGCGTTGACGGCTACCTGCTGCTGGCCACGGCCTGTGATGGGACACTGGCGACCACCGCCCAATTTACTTCGGTGCGGGTCGTGTGCAACAACACCTTGGCCATCGCGCTCGGCAGCAACGCGGGAGCCGTCAAGGTGCCGCATCGCAGCCACTTCGATCCCGACGTGGTGAAGCGCCAGTTGGGGATCACCGTGTCGAGCTGGGACTCGTTCGTGGCCCGGATGAAGGCGCTTGTCGAGTGCCCGGTGGATCCCGACTCGGTGGATGGGCTCCTGCGCCGGGTGCTGACCTACCCCAACCCGGACGGGCAAGGGGTGGCGGTCAACGAACAGGCGTTCACGGTGGCCCGGGCCTTGTACGACGGAGCAGGCAAGGGCTCGGATCTGGCGAGTGCCAAGGGAACGGCCTGGGGTGTTCTGAGCAGCGTGACCGAGTTCGTCGATCACCACCGGCGGGCCAGGAGCGACGACCATCGCAGGGAGGCGGCATGGTTCGGGGCGGGTGCCCAGATCAAGCGGCGGGCGTGGGACGAAGCCATGAAGCTGGTGACCTGACCAATGGAAGTCGATCAGCTCGACGTTGCGTACATCGCGATAGGCGCCAAACAGGCGCTGGACAAAAGCGGGGCCCCGTACGCGAAGGTTCCGTTCCAGGGGGAGTTGGGCTACGTCCAGGTATGTATCGACCAGGCCGAGCTTCTGACTCGCGCCTGGCGCGCATGCAGTGAGGTGTTCCCCGGTGTCTGGTGCTACGAGGTGGCCGAGCCCTTCGGCGTGGCCTTCGGCAAGCACCTCTTGGCCGGAGGGGGTCCTGAGAGCGCTCAGAGCATCCTCAACGGCGTGGTGGCCGCAGCGATGGCGACATCGCCGGCCTAAGTTTCGACGTTGTCAGGCAACCCCATAAGCCCGGCCTCCCCACGGAGGCCGGGCTTCTTCTATTGGAGAATCGGAAATGAGCAGATCAGCGGCGATTCGCCTGGTCGATACACGCTCCCTGGAGCGAGAGCAGTGGTTGGAAGTTCGCAAGCAAGGCATCGGCAGCTCAGACGCGGCGGCCGCGGTGGGCTTGTGTCCGTACAAGAGCCAGCTGGAACTCTGGATGGAGAAGACCGGCAGGGCCGTTCGTGGCGAAGAGCCGGGTCAGGACAGTCCCATGTATTGGGGCACCCTGTTGGAGCCGCTTGTCGCCGCGGCCTACACCGAGCGGACCGAGCGAAAGGTGCGCCGCGTCAATGCGGTGCTTCAGCATCCGACCTACAGCTTCATGCTGGCCAACATCGATCGGGAAGTGGTCGGTGTGCCGGATGTCCAGATTCTCGAGTGCAAGACAGCTGGGGAGTTCGGGTCACGGCTCTGGCGCGACGGTGTGCCGGAGTACGTCCAGCTCCAGGTCCAGCACCAGCTGGCCGTGACCGGCAAGCAGGCCGCAGATGTGGCGGTCCTCCTGTGCGGCCAGAAGCTTGAGGTCCATCGGATCGAACGGGACGAGGAGGTGATCTCCCGCCTGATCGTGCTGGAGGCCAGGTTCTGGGAGCACGTGACCCAGGACACCCCGCCGCCGGCCGATGGAAGCGAGTCTGCCGCTCGGGCGCTACGCAGCCTCTACACCGGCAACGACACCAGCATCGACTTCAGCGAAGACGCCGAGCTGTCGGCCACCTTCGACGGGCTGGTGCTGCTGCGCGACGAGATTGCGCAGATGGACAAGCGGGCAGAGCAGATGCGCCAGCAGCTGGAGCAGTCGATGGGGGATGCCTCCCGGGCGATCTTCCCGACCGGCGAGATCACCTACCGGCGCTCCAAGGACGGCACGAGCGTCGACCTCAAGAGGTTGACCGAGGCTCACCCGGATCTCGTGGTCGGTTTCACCGTTGAGCGTCCCGGATCCCGGCGGTTCCGGATCGTCCCCAACCAGAACGAAGGAGCATGATCATGCTGAAAGGCTTGGCGATCACACCGCCCGTGATCGGGCGGATCTCAATCGGCCGCGTGGTCGAGCGCAACGGCAAACGCCTGCCGGAGAAGGATGACCAGTTCACTCTGACGAGCCAGGTCCAGAATCGGGAAGGCTGGATTTTGCATCCGCTGGATGAAACGTTGCGCAAGGAGTCCGGCGGCAAGCTGCGTTCGATTCCGGTTTGCCTGCTCTTCAACGATCCCGGCTTGAACCTGCGCGCGGACTATTCGCTCTTTGACCGGACGACCGGCAGGCCGGTGTGTGTCGGCAACGGGGAGACCAGCCGGAGGATGGGCAAGGGCGGAATCACGCAGGAAGCTTGTCCTGGCCCCGACGGCTGCCCCTTCGCCATGGGCGAGTGCAAGGCGTACGCCCGCTTGAACGTGAGGGTCGGGGACGAGGACGAACTCGGAAGCTTCGTGCTCCGCACCACGTCGTACAACACGATCCGGACGTTGGCAGCCCGGTTGGCGTACTTCGATGCCGTCTCGGGTGGTCGTCTGGCGTGCATGCCGCTCGAACTGAAGCTCCGCGGCAAGTCCACGACGATGAGCTTCAGGTCGGCGATCTACTACGTCGACCTGGTGATCAGGTCAGGCCTGTCGCTGGAGCAGGCCATCGTGGAGGCGAGGACGCTTGACCAAGCCCGCAAGGACGCGGGATTCGATCAGGCGGCGCTGGATGAGGCCGCCAGGCACGGTTTTGCCAACGGTGCGTTCGAGGACCTGGTGGAGGACGTACCGGCCGTGGTGGAGGAGTTCTATCCCGCCGAGGCGGGTGTGGGCGGGAATGGCGTCACGAACGGGCCTGCAGGCGGCAACTTGCAGGACAGGCTGGAAAACAAGGTCGCCCGATTGGGGACCGGTTAGTCGTCAACGAATAGGAGAAAGACAATGCTGAAAGCGATTGGTGGGGCTGTGGTGTACGGCTTCGCGCTTTACGACCTCAACACCTTCATGGAGAAGGTCAAGGTCATGCAGCGCGTCAAGCGACCGCTGGATCTGGGGGATCCCGGTCAGGTTGCCGGGCAGGAGGACGTCCCCGTCGCGTAGCGGGGGCTCGTCGGAACTGCCTGGCTTGCGGGCAAGGCAGGGCAACGTGAGGGCAGGGAACAAGGGGCGCATCCGCGCCCCTTTTCTGTTGCCGTCGAATCAGGACACGAAAATTCATCGAGGAGAACCAGATGGAGTCACCACCCATGAGCTTGCCCCCGCTGTACGTTCGAAGCGGCACGCGATCCTACAAGGTTGCCAGCGCCGACGAGGTCTTGGAGGCGGCCCGCGCCGTCGTCGGGCAGAGGATGCACCGTGGGGCCGCCTTTTCGGACCCCCAGACCGCCAAGGCATTCTTCCGCGACAAGCTGGGCGGGTTGGGTCAGGAGGTCTTTGCCGCTGCCTTTCTGGACACCCGTCACCGTCTGGTCGAGTACGTGGAACTGTTTCACGGAACCATCGATGGAGCCGAAGTCCATCCGCGGGAGGTAGTCCGTCATGCACTCCGCTGCAACGCCGCCGCGGTGATCGTGGCCCACAATCACCCTTCTGGTTCGGAACATCCCTCAGCTGCCGATCGCGCCGTGACAACACGCCTCAAGCAGTCGCTCGCCCTGGTCGATGTGCGCCTGATCGATCACGTGGTAGTCGGTGGACTGCAGACGGTGACCTTGGCGGAACGTGGCTGGCTTTGACTGCCACACGCGACGCCCGGTGGGGAGCGCAACCTGATCGACTAGCCTGCCAGCCAATGGGGGCTGGCAGGCTGGGGTCGAGTCTTCATTTTTTTGGTCTTACGAGGGTGAATTAGTCTCTTCGCGCGTTGTTTCGACCAGCGGCCGACCCACTAGGCGCACCGGGTCGAACGAGAACACGTGCTCCAGCGGTGCATCATGGCAGCGACCAACCAGCCGATCCGGGAACGCGGCCCGTCCGTGGTCGAGATCCACTTCGGCCGAGCAGATCGGGCACGTGCCCCAGTGGCGCACGACGGCGAATTCGCGGGACTTCAGCTTTCGACCAGGTGCCGGCATGGTGCGAAGCTGGCCGTAGAGCTCGCTCAGAGCCAGAAATGACGGCCCTGCCATGGTGACCCGCTGTGTGGGCAGCTGGAACACCGGCCGCGACAACCACCACAGCCCGGCTGTCACCAGCATCACGAGGCCGAGCTGAGCCAGTGTTGCGGTGGTCACAGGGGCGCTCCGGCCCCATGAGGAAAACAGCAAGAACCAGGCGATTCCCATCAGCACCATGTTCATGGTGGCACTGCCGATGAGCACGTAGCCACGCCAGGACTGCACAGGGAACGGCCGGCTGCCGACCGTCAGCCTTAGCCACAGCGCAGGCTTGACCGGATCCATTTGGTAGCGCATCGAGGTCGGGTTGACCTCGGGCGTCGTGTTGTCCTCAGTTTCCGCCTCACGCGTCGGGCGAAACCCGAAGGACAGCCGGGAGGGTAGGCCACGGCCGCCACCCTTCTTGACCACGAGGTCGGGGGTCAGGGCGCAGCCCTGCTGGGCGCACCGCTGTCGGAGCTGCTCCTGTCGCGAGTCCCACCATTTCTCCAGCTCGGTCGCCCGGAATACCTTGGAGAGGCCATCGCCGGTTCCTTCGAGTTGGTGAAAGAGTGCTCGAAGTGTCGTGGTGTCCGTCTCAGGAGGCGGTTCTCCGCGCGAGATCGCCGTCAGGGTCGTGTCCATGACCTCCCGGAGGACACGAGCGTTGCGCTGCTGGCCCCCCTCCCGATCAAGCCATCCAAGGGCCAACTGGAGGGATTCAACCTGCGGATTACCCGTTTGAGCGGGTTTAGATCTGTTTTCGTCCATGGCCTGCCGCGAATTTCTGCTTTCCCTCCGATCAAGGAAAGCACCATGGACACCATCCCAGAGCGGTTCTCACTCCGCAATCCGTCGGGCAATCCGCTGGCACGGCGCGGCGGGTTTCGCGTTCCATTTGGACTGAAAGATGGCCGTGTCTTAGCGCCGAGCGAGGTCCCGAAGGGCAAAGCGTGCGGCTGCGTTTGCCCGGGGTGCCATGCCCCCTTGTCCGCCAAGGCCCAAGAAAGCCGGCGCAAGCGCCCCCACTTCGCTCACCTGGTCGACACTGGCTGCCACACTGGTCGCGAGACCGGAATCCACGAGCGAGCCAAGCAACTGATTGCCGATCATCGGCGGCTGGTGATCCCGGCCTGGACCGGTGACCCAATAGACATGCCCAATCCGCCGCATGCCCGGGACGCAGATGGTCTGCTCCACTGGGGCCGCCAGATCGATCATCCGACCCGCGGCATGGAGTTGCGCGACATCGAGATTGAGCGATCGTTTGGCACCTACCAGCCCGACGTGGTTGCCCGAGATGAGGTCGGCGAGCTCCTGATAGAGATCCGCGTGACCCATGCCGTTGGCGACATCAAGGCGGCGCGAGTTCAAGCCGAGGGCCGGAGGATGGTCGAAGTCGACCTCTCCCAGCTGCACCGGGACATTCCTCACGACGTGGCGGCCTTCGAGCATGCGGTGCTTGTCGACCCCGCCAATCGCAGCTGGATCTCCTGCCCCAAAGCAGTTGCGGAGTGGCAGGCCTCCAAGCTGGAATTGGACGAGCAGGTTGCAGCCCGGAACCTGGAGATCGCCCAGCAGCGCGACCAAATGGTCAAGGCGGCCCAGGCACGCCAGGAGCGTGAGGCCCAAGAGACCAAGGACAAGGAGGGCCGGAAGGCCTACGTGCGTCGACAGAAGCGCGCGAAACACGCCGAGGACCTGGAGCATCTAATCGAGCTGACGTCGCCTGAGCGAATCGACCGGGTCCTGCGCGAGTACCGGATCAGTGCAGAAGATCGGGTCAGCGAGCTCCTGAACTCTGTGCCGGCGGCGGTGCGCTCGGCCTGTCTGCGCGCCCACAAGGATGCTTGGATCTTTGGAGTGGATCCGGTTCTCTGGCAGCTCCTGGCCCATGACCACTTCATCACGAAACGATCCCCAGGTGATCGGTTCAACCAGAGGGACGTCGCCACTTGGGTTCGCCGGAGCTTCTACACAGAGAGGGCGCTATACAGGCTCTTCGTCACCCAATATGCCAACCGAGCCGAGGCCCAACGCGCGGGCTTTCCCAAAAGGCGGCTGGCCTACTGGGTATTCACTGACGAAGAGAACGACCGGATTCCGAACTTCTACACCCCCGTCAACGACTTCATCGACCGGCTAGAGTCCGCCAGAGTCATTCGGCAACTGCCGGCGCCCAAAGGCGAGTGCGAAGTCCTTCCGCCGCCGTCTTCGGGCTTCACGCCTGCGGCGGCAGTGGCAATGGGGCCGCTTCCGCTCGGCTAGAAGGGGGAGCGCGGAGGGCCTCTGTTCCTCTTTTCTCTTTTTTTTCAATAGGATAGAGTGCTTTTGGCACGCTAGCCTACCGAAAAAACTGAACATAATTTAAATAAACACAACCGCATTAGGCAATTACTGCAGCTTTCGCATTGACTTGCGCCGCGCATAGGTGCAGCCTACGCTTAACAGCGGAGGGAGCTGCAATGCATAAGACGAAGCACTTTCAGCAGCGGATGGGCCAGCGGGGCATCAACCAGGCGATGATCGATCTGGTTTTGGGGTACGGCGAAAACGAGGGCAGCAAGGTGGTCCTGAGCCGCAAGAAGTCGGAGCAGCTTCGCGAAGCGCTTCGCACCCTCATGAAGATCGTAGACAAGGGCGGCTTGGTGGTCGTTGCCGAGGGCGATGCCCAGATCACCACGTATAACTATGCGGGCAGGAGCCAGTGACTATGTCCAAGGACAATGCCGGACAGGTCCTGTTCCAGGTGATGGAGCACTTCCGCAGCACCTCTCTCAGCGTCGACGAGTCCAAGTTGCTCGCGTTCCAGTTGCTCACTTGGGCGCATCTGTCGGCAAAGGACAGGCTTGAGCCCAGTGTCACGCTTGATACCGCCGTGGCTCAGGGAGGCGTCGAGGGGCTGTTGAGCGTTCTGAAGAAACTGTTCTGGCAACCCGGCGCGCTCGGAATGGCGTTTTTCAATGCCAATCGATACGTCGAGCAGGCGAATGATGCGGTTTTCGCTGCGCTGAGAACGGTGAAGTACCTGGTCGACGGCGGTGTATTCGAGAGGTTCTCGCCGGTCGATGTCGCCGGTGACCTGGTCGGTGGCACTTTCGAGGGTTTCGATGTGCCCGTCGAGCTGGCGCGTCTGATGAAAGATGTAGCGGTCGGTGAGACTACGCGTGCGGCCTACTTGCCTTGGGAGACTAGCGGCCAGCTTGTCGGGGTGCTGATGGATCAGCCTGACCTCCGCGTCCACGCTGAAGCACATCTCGGATCGCAAGTTGCGGCATTGCTGGCCCTGTTTCGTGGAGCGCCTACAGACGTTGCGTCAAACGATCCGCTGCGTGCGCCTGCAGCAGTTCATGGCGGACACCTGGAAAGATTTGACGCAACTCTTTCGATTCCACCGATGGGCATGGCCGGCGGCGTCGATGACGTGGTGATGCAGGACATCTACAGCCGCTTTCCTGTGGTCAAGGCCAGCGTGACAGGTCTGATGGTGCAGCACATTGCAGCGCAGACACGTGGCATTGCCGCCATCGTTGTACCTAATGGCTTTCTCTTCAGCTCAGGCAAGGACAGGGACGTTCGCGAATACCTGTTGAAGCAAGGCTGGGTCGAGGCGGTCATTGCGCTGCCCAATGGCATCTTCCAATCCAGCGGGCTGGGAACATCCATGCTGGTGTTGAACACGCAGGCACGCCACCGTCGCGTTGGATTCGTCGATGCATCGTTGCCGCACTTCCGTGCGTCGATGGGCAGGGGGCGGGTTGCGCTGCAGAGTACTGGCCTCATTCTGGACTTCTGCAGGCAGGTGCGCGTCGAGTCTGATATCCAAGCGGCTGCTGGACGTCAAGAAGAGGACTCGTATACGCAAGTCGTCAGTCTGGACGCCATCTTCGACAACGATGCCACGCTGGATGTCGGTCGCTACGTCATTCCAGACCAGCAGCGTGAAGCGCAAGCGCGGATGGAAACCCTGCCAACCGAAACACTGGAAGATGTGGTCCGCATTCTCATTCCAATACCCAACAGGGACCGCGGAGTGGATGTGTCAGCAGGAGTCGATGTTCTCGAGGTCGGGGCCGTCGATCTTCCCAGCGCAGGCTACATCCGGACCCCCGAGAAGAGTGTCAGAGTGCAACTGGCCGCCAAGCGTTCCGGCGATGTAATGGATATCTTCCTGCGGCCGCATGATCTGCTGTTGGTCGTGAAAGGCACCGTTGGAAAGATTGGCATCGTGCCCGACAACGTGCCGCCACCCGGGGATGGTGGCTGGATTGCCGGACAGTCGTTCGTGGTCCTGCGGGGGGCAAAGCCCGGCGTGGACCTCCGTGGCCTGGGTTTGTGGTTGCGGTCGAAGATGGGCCAGCAGGTGCTGGACGGCATCAAGACCGGCGCGACCATTCCCATGATGTCCATCAGTACGCTGCGCAAGCTCAAGGTCTTTGCGCTGAACGCGGCATTGACTGAGGCCGCAGTCGAAATCATCGAACGAGAAAAAGAGCTGCAATGGCAGATTGAGAGCTTGCAGGATGAGCAAGCCGGGATTGCAGAGGACTTCTGGAAGGAACTTCTCGCACAGCTACAGCAGGTCGACAAGGGTCAGAACACCCCATGAACATCCAGCAACTCGAAAGCGACCTGTGGCAATCGGCAGACGACCTGCGCGCCAACTCCAAGCTCACCGCCAGCGAATACTCGATGCCGGTTCTGGGGCTGATCTTCCTGCGCCACGCCAGCAACCGCTTCAATGCCTACCTGCCCGGGATCACCGCCGGAATCGGCCCGAAGGTTCCCGCTTCACGGCGGGAAGCCCTCATCAAGCTCGGCTTCCAGGGCAAGGCCGCAATCTATCTGCCGGAGGCGGCGCGCTTCGAGAACATCGCCGCCCTGCCGGCGGGCCCAGGAGTCGGCGAAGCGATCGATGCGGCCATGGACAGCATTGAAGCCGAGCATGAAGTCCTGCGAGGCGCGCTGCCGCGTGGCTTCCCCGCGTTCGAACCGGACCTGCTGGCGCGGCTCATCAAGGTCTTCGACGGGGAGGCGATCCGCAACGCTACCGGCGACGTGTTCGGGCGCATCTACGAGTACTTCCTCAACAAGTTCGCCATGACTGGCGCCCAGGAGGGCGGTGAGTTCTTCACCCCGCCATCGCTTGTGCGGATGATCGTCAACGTCATCGAACCCGACCACGGCCTCGTGCTGGATCCGGCCTGTGGGTCGGCGGGCATGTTCGTGCAGTCCGGCCATTTCATCGAGGGCCGCGGGCAGGATCCGCTGGACTCCGGCGTGGTGTTTCACGGGCAGGAAAAGAGCGACACCAACACCAAGCTGGCGCGCATGAACCTGGCGGTGCACGGACTGGATGCCAGCAACATCCGCCAAGGCAATACCTTCTACGACCAGATTGAACCGCTGATTGGCGAGTGCGATTTCGTCATGGCCAATCCGCCGTTCAACGTGGACGGCGTGGAGACCAAGAAGGTCGAAAGCCAGGTCGCGCTCGGTAGCCGCTTGCCGTTCGGTCTGCCCGGCTTGAACGCCAAGACCGGGGCGATCTCCAATGCCAACAGCCTGTGGATCCAGTACTTCCACTCCTATCTGAACCCGACCGGCCGCGCCGGGTTCGTGATGGCGTCGAGTGCATCGGACGCCGGCAACAAGGACAAGGAGATCCGCGAGAAGCTGGTCAGGACCGGCGATGTGGACGTGATGGTCGCCATCGGCAACAAGTTCTTCTACACCCGCAGCCTGCCGTGCACGCTGTGGTTCTTCGACAAGGGCAAGCCGGAGTCGCGCAGGGACACGGTGCTGATGCTGGATGCACGCAACGTCTATACGGTCGTCTCCGCGCGTTCGCATGTCTTCACCGAGGAGCAGCTCGCCAACCTCAACGCGGTGGTGTGGCTGTATCGGGGGGAGGGCGACAGGTTTGCGGCGCTGGTGGCCAGCCATCAGCAGCAAGCGGATGGCTGGTTGGCGCAGCTGCCGCAGCGGCTGGCCGACGACACGGCGGCAATCGAGGCGCTGGCCCGGAATCTGACCGTGTTCGGCACAGGCGCGACGCTGGCCGAGCTCAATGACGGCGTTGACGACGAGGCCCGGCTCGATGAAACAACGCTGGAGGCCTTCAAGGCAGAGCTGGACGCGGCTCGGGAGGACGGCAAGGACACCGGGCAAGCCGTCGCAGACCTAGAGGCGGCGGTGAAGCTTGCACGCAAGGTCGTTGCGAAGGCCCGGCCGGACAAACTTGCCAGCGTGAAGGTCGCGCAGGCCGCGCTGGAAGACCTTGCGCCGCAACTGAAGGCCACGGCCCGGCAGCTTGAGGCCCGACACAAGCAATGGCTGAAGCTGCTGGACAAGGCTGAGAAGGAACTGCGCGGGCGCAAGAGCGACGCCTTCGATGCCAAGGCCATCCGAGAGGCCAGGCGCGCCTTGCTGGCCGCCGACCGAAATCGGAACGAAGAGGCCACGGTTCGCGACCTGGCGCTGGAGGCGCTCAAGCAATCCGGGTATTTCGTCGCCCAGGCGCACTGGCTGCTGTCGCGGTTTCCCGATGGCGTGTTCGTAGACGTGCCGGGCCTGTGCGCTGCGGTCACTCGTGAGTGCATCGCGCAGAACGACTGGTCGCTCACCCCGGGGCGCTATGTTGGCGTGGCGGTGGTTACCGACGATGACGAAGAAGGGTTTGTCGAGCGGATGCGGGCCATCCACGACGAGCTGGCGGAGTTGAATGAGAAGGCGGGCGAGCTTGCCGCGACCATCAGCGCCAACTTCGAGGAGCTGGTGGCGTGACGAAATTGATTGATCTGTGCGAGTTGATCGTTGACTGCGAACATAGGACTGCGCCGACTCAGGGTGATGGCTATCCATCCATTCGCACGCCGAACATCGGACGCGGATACTTCATTCTTGACGGTGTGAACCGCGTTTCAGAACAGACGTACGTCGAGTGGACGAAGCGAGCGGTTCCTCAATGCGGCGACTTGATTCTTGCTCGTGAAGCGCCAGTTGGAAATGTTGCTGTAGTCCCAGCAGGCCAAAAGTTCTGTCTCGGGCAGCGCACAGTTCTGATTCGTCCCGACAAGGAAAGGGTTGACCCTGACTACCTTTGTTACTTGATGTTGACGCCGAAGATGCGAGGGGTGCTTCTCGGCAAGTCTGGTGGGGCAACTGTCCACCACTTGAACATGAAAGATATTCGTGCGTTAGATATTCCCGCCTTGCCAGAAATAGATGAGCAGAAGGCGCGTGCGAGGGTAATCAAGAACTATGATTCCCTTATCTCCACCAATCAGCGCCGCATCATTCTGCTGGAGGAAGCCGCCCGTCGCCTACACCGCGAATGGTTCGTGCACCTACGCTTTCCCGGACATGAAGCCGTCAAGGTGGTGGATGGCTTACCGGAGGGGTGGCAGCGAAAGAACCTGTTTGATATTGCTGAAGTTGATTATGGCTTCGCGTTCAAAGCTAATCAGTTCAATAGCGAAGGCGTTGGGGTGCCTGCCGTTCGCATTCGAGACATACTTAACGCTTCGACTTCCACATACACAACGGAAGACGTGGATAGCTCGTACATCATTGAGCGGGGTGACTTCTTGATTGGCATGGACGGCATTTTTCACATGAACCATTGGGTCGGGGGGGGCGCCTATTTGGTTCAGCGAGTCTGTCGTGTTCGGCCTCTTGATGAGAAGTTCAGAGCATTCGTCGGCCTCTCTTTGCGAGGCCCCATCAAGGATCTTGAGAAAACAATTCAGGGTGCGACCGTTGCACATCTTGGTGCAAAGCACCTGAAGATGATTGAGTTGTTGACTCCAACTGGCCTTGATGAAGAACTGGAATCGCTGAATGCAATGCTCTGGCAGGGGGTTCTGCTGCGCGAGAAGAATGCAATGCTCGCAGACGCTCGCGACGCCCTGCTCCCGAAGCTGCTGAGCGGAGAACTGGATTTATCCGGCATCACGCTGCCGAAGCCGGAAGCGGCGTAGCCGAACAGGCGGATTTGCCAGAGATAGACGAATACATTAAGGTTTGCATGCATCAACACCCGGAGTCCGCCATGCCCATCACCTCACAGGACATCGTGCCCTTCAACAAGGCCCGCGCCGACCTGACCCGGCTGGCCGACGAAGTCCGCGCGGGCCATGAAAAGATCATCACCCGCAACGGAGAGAGCTACGTGGCGCTGGTGGATGCGCGCAAGCTGGACTATTACCACCGGCTTGAGCGCGAAACCTTGGCACGGGCCAACTTCCAGCTTGGCCTGCTGAACGACGTGGCAGCGGGTCTGCAGGACATTCGCGCGGGCAAGCCAGGAATCCCGGTGGAGGAGGCCAGGGCGCGCTCGCAGGCCCGGCTGGAAGCGGCCAAGGCCGCACGCAAGACACGCGCCTGACGCATGCAGGTCGTCCTCGGCGCGATCTACGAGCGCAGACTGGACGAGGCCGTGGCGTACCTGCTTGACGTTGGCGCGGATGCCGCGGCGCAGGAGCTGCTGGACCAGGCGTACGACGACTTGCCTAAGCGCCTGGCGCAGGCGCCGCGCATCGGGCGAGAGTTCATGGCCCACAACCCCGAAGCGCCTGAAGTGCTCGCCGCCTGGGCGGCCGTGCGACAGCTGCTCGGCGATGACATCGAGCTGCGCGAGTACATTCTGGAAGAGTACCTGGCGCTGTATGCCATCGATCAGGGCTGCATCCATCTGCTGACGCTGCGCCATCACCGCCAGTGCGGCTTCGACTTCAGCGAGGCGTAAGGCGATGAACGCACGGGGAGATTACAGTGAAGACGGGATGATCCAGAAGGATGCCGCGGCAATCCTGGGTGAGCTTGGCTGGTCGTCGATCCATGCCCAGGCCGAGACCGAGGACAGGCCGCACCTCACCGGGCGTAGCAACTTCACCGAGACGGTGCTTAAGCACGATCTGCGCGCCGCGTTGGAGCGGCTCAATCCCGGCTTGCCCGAGGAGGCCTACCGGCAGGCCATCGACCAGGCCACCGCCCACGACCACGCCAAGACCCTGGTCGCCATCAACCAGGACAAGTACGAGCTGTTGCGCAATGGCGCGCTGGTCCGGTTCAAGGATGGCGTCGGGCGAGCCGTGGAACGCCGCCTGCGGCTGGTCGATTTCGTCGATCAGGAAAACAACAGCTTCAAGGCCGTGCGCGAGCTGTGGGTGCGCGGGAGGAACTACCTGCGTCGCGCCGACCTGGTGGGCTTCGTCAACGGCCTGCCGCTCGTGTTCGTCGAGCTCAAGCGCTTCGACGTGGACTACCGCGACGCCTACAAGAAGAACTACCGCGACTATCGTGGCACCGACGAATCCGGCAAGCAGGCCGCCATCGAGGGCAGTATCGAGCAGTTGTTCCATTGGAACCAGTTCGTGGTGTTCTCCAATGGCCACATCGCCAAGTACGCCAGCATCACGGCCACGCCCGAGCATCACTACCAGTGGAAGCGGCTGGACGAGGACGATCCGGAGCCGGGAAAGAGCACGATGCAGCTTCCGCTGCTGCTGCGCGGAATGATGGACAGGGCGCGGCTGCTGGACATCGTCGAGAACTTCATCCTGTTCGACACCAGCGAAGGCGGCGCCGCCAAGATCGTGGCCCGCAATCACCAGTATCTGGGCGTGAATCGCGTCATTGCGCGCCTGCAGTCGGACGATGACAAGGTGAAAGCCGAACTGGCGAAGGGCCAGCTCGGCGTGTTCTGGCATACCCAGGGGTCGGGCAAGTCGTACTCCATCGTGTTCCTGAGCGAGAAGATCCGGCGCAGGGTGTCGGCGGGCTACACCTTTGTTGTCGTCACCGATCGCAGCGAGCTGGATGACCAGATCGCCGGCACCTACACCCATTGCGGGCGCGCAAATGCCAAGGATGACCAGGCCCAGAGCGGCGCCAGCCTGCGGGCCATGCTCCGCGACAGCAACCGCAGCCATGTGTTCACCCTGATCCAGAAGTACCGCGAGCGCGTGACGGAGCCCTATTCGGAGCGCGGCGACATCATCGTCATCAGCGACGAGGCGCATCGCAGCCAGTACGGACGCCTGGCCCTGAACATGCGCAAGGGATTGCCCAATGCCAAGTTCATCGGCTTCACCGGCACGCCGCTGATCGAAGCGGCGGAGAAGCAGCTGACCCGCGAAGTGTTTGGCGACTACGTCTCTGTCTACGACTTCCAGCGTGCGGTCGCTGATGGCGCGACCCTGCCGCTGAAGTATGAGAACCACGGTGAGAAGCTGAAGATCGTTGATGATGATCTGAACGAAAAGATCACCCGCTACATCGAGGAAGCCAGGCTCGACTCCACGGCGGAAGACCCGTGGACGGACGAGAAGGAAGACAAGCTCTACAGGAAGCTGGCCAGGGAATACACCATCTTCACCTCGCCCACGCGCCTGGACGCGGTGGCGGAGGATTTCGTCAAGCACTACTCGCAGCGCCGCAATGCCGTTTCCGGTGGCAACAGCAAGGCGCTGATGGTCTGCATCGACAAGATCACCTGCGTGAAGATGTACGACCTGATCGCCGACAAGTGGAAGGCGCTGGGCGACATGCTGAAAGTGGAGCTGCTCGCCGACGAGGCGATCTTCAATGCCAAGTATCCCCAGCGCCCCTTGCCCAGGATCATGCAGCAAAAGCGCGAACGCCTGGAGTGGATGCGCGAAACCGAATTCTGCGTGGTGGTGTCCAGCGAGCAGGGCGAGGTGGAGGAGTTCACGAAGTGGACCAATCACCGTGGTGAGCCGCTCGACATCGCGCCGCATCGGGCCAAGATGACCTCGCGCAACCTGGAGCAGGAGTTCAAGAAGGCCGAGAACCCGTTCCGGGTCGCCATCGTCTGCGCGATGTGGCTGACCGGCTTCGACGTGAAGTCACTGGCCACCCTGTACCTGGACAAGCCAATGCGGGGCCACACCCTGATGCAGGCCATTGCCCGGGTGAACCGCGTTGGGGGAGGTAAGGCCAACGGCCTGATCATTGACTACAACGGCATGATCAAGAGCCTGCGCAAGGCGTTGGCGACGTTCGCCCAGGGCGACCGGGACGGCAAGCTGGAAGTTGGCGAAGGCGAGGACCCCGGCTATCTGGAAGACGACGCCGAAGGGATTGCCGAGTATGCCGCGAGCATCGAGCATGCGGCCGAGTTCCTGGCGGACCTTGGCTTCGAGCTGCAGGACGTGATCGACGCCCAGGGCATGGACAAGGGCGAGAAAATCCTGGAGGCCTGCGATCTGCTGGCGGCCAGCCATGAGCGGCGCAAGACCTTCATGGTGATCGTGGAGGACGTTGCGGCCAAGTATCGCGGCCTGTTCCCGAATCCCGGCCTGTTCGCCTATGACGAGCAGGAGAGCGCCCTCAACGCCATCTACAACAAGCTGCAGGCGGCACGCACGTCGCCGGATATCACCAGGCTGCTGCAGGGTTTCTATGACGTGGTGGACCTTGGCATTGGCCTGGAGCAGGGGGCCAGCAAGGCGCCTGCGCAGTTCGACCTGAGCACCATCGACTTCGACCGGTTGCGGGCGGAGTTCCAGAACATCAAGCAGAAGAATCTGGTCGCGCTGAACCTCATGGAGAAGATCGAGGAAGGGCTGAAGGCTATGGTGCTTGAGAACCCGACGCGGATCGACCTGTACGAGAAGTTCCAGCGCATCGTTGCCGAGTACAACACCGACAAGGACGAGGCTGAGATCCAGAAAGTGATGGGAGAGCTGTTCGCTACCCATGACGAGATGGACGAGGAAGCCAGGCGCTTCCAGCGGGAAGGCCTGGAGACCGAGCAGCAGCTCGCCGTGTTCGACCTGTTGCGGAAGAAGTCACTCAGCCGGAAGGACCGGGAGGCGGTCAAGAAGGCGGCCGTCGAGCTGCTGGCGAGGCTGGAGGAGCGCAATCTGCTGATGGGCCACCTGCGCGACATGGCAGCGAAGCAGGCGCAGTTGCGTCACGAGATCGAGAACCATCTGTGGGACAGCGGAATGGCCGACATGGGCTATTCCGAAGACGAGGTGGTGAGCAAGGGCGATGCCGTGTTCGCCTATCTGTTTGCCGGTGCTGCCAGCGGCAGTGCGCGGATGCTTCATTGACGCGTGTCGGTAGGCATCTCAGGCCTGGACCGCCGAAGGTCTGGCTGTGTTGCTCAAGCGAGCCGCTTTCGCCATCCAACTTCAGTGTCATGAAGAACCAGTAAAAGTAATTTTATACCTGCGTAACACTACCCTATGAGCAAGGGTGGGTTCGATGATTGGTAGTTCGCAGTAATCAGTGCTGGCTTGTCCCATATTGATAGGGGGGGCAAAGCCTTCGCGCACTTACCGTTTCCCCACGAATCACTTCAATTGCTCAAAGACCGGCCAAGGCAACCTGGCCGGTCTTTTCATTTCTACAACCAAGAAAAGGGTAGTGCGCTGATGGCAACGTTTCATGTTCAAATCAAGAGTGGAGGCAAAGGAACCGCAGGTGACCATGCGGATTACATCGCCAGAAATGGCTTTCACCGCAAACGCGACGATCTGGTTCATGCGAGCCATGGAAACCTGCCGCGGTGGGCGGACAACAATCCGAAGGTCATGTGGAGGGCCGCGGACAAGTACGAACGCAAGAACGGTGCCGCATACCGGGAGGCGATCATTGCGCTGCCTGCTGAGCTGACAGCAGAGCAGAACGCGGCTTTGGTGGACGATATCGTTGCGAAGCTGACGCCTGGAAAGCCATACCAGTTTGCAATCCATGCGCCATCATCCTCGCTGGAGGGTGAGGCCAATCCACATCTCCACCTGATGACGTGTGATCGCATGGATGATGGAGTCGAGCGATCTTCAGATCGCTTCTTCACTCGGTACAACAGTAAGCGACCGGAGGATGGCGGTCGCAGGAAAGCCAGTGGAGGACGCAATCGCATGCAGCTCAGGGACGAGGTCATCGCGATGCGAAAGTCGGTGGCGGACACCATCAATCAGCATCTTGAGATCAACGGGCATGCTGCGAGGGTCGATCACCGGACGCTCAAGGAGCAGGGCGCTGATAGAAGGGCTGAACGCCATCTCGGACCGGCGAGGATTCGAGGAATGTCACCGCAGGAGAAGGCTCAATACGTTTCGGTACGTCGAAATGGCGAGAGCGATTCGGCCTGACCTGCCGTGGGGGCTACGATGGGTTGGTGGGTCAGTGCCATGACCCTAGCGGCGTGCCGGTAGGCCTGCGCTGGGGGCGATTTGCGGCACTTGTAGCAGAATCGCACGTCGTGCAATCGGTTGTTCCCTCAAATCGGCCTTTCGGCAGGGGGATAAGGAGCGAGGCCGCCCCGTTAACGGGGCGGCCTCGGTCGCTGTAGTTGGCAGGGTCTCCTACTGGGTCGTGATCTGGCTGAAGACTGCCCCGTTCAAGTGGATCCAGAGCCTGCCTTTCCCTCGGGCGGAGTCTTGATGCATCACGCGGACAGAGTCCTCCATCTGCAGTTGATGGAGTGCCGCTTCGAAGCGTCCCTGGTTCCGGATCGGGCCGCTCTTTCGTACTTCGTTGCGCACAGCCGCCCCATATCCAGCACACCAGTAGCGCCTCCACAGGTACATGGCCAGAGTGCGGACATCCTTGGCCTGCTCAGGCTCGTGATTCCTGTCTCCAAATACATCGAGGAACTCTTGGAAGTGCCAGCCCACGACTTCCAGCGCTCGGCCCAGAGTTTCCTTAGTGATCAGGTTGCCCTCCTGTGCGCTGAAATGGTGCAGGATTGCGGCAACCCGTCCCGTGATCTCCATCGATTTTGATGCGAAGTCCCGAACACTGGACAGATCGCCATCCTGGCGCAGGCGCGGTTCGATCGCGTTCTGAGTGTTCACCCAAAGCTCTTTCGCCTCTTGCGTGAACGTGAGCGTCTTACGGGTGTTATCACCGGCGATACGACGTGCCTGTGCGGCCGTGAGAAGTTCGCTCACACGCTGATGGAATCGGGGCAGCTGCTCCCAGACAGGTTCCTCAAGCGACATGAAGCGGAAGCCCTGCGTGGACGCGGGCCACGCGACGAGGTATCGCGCGAGGTGACCGGACCCGCGAGCCACCTCACCCCGCTTGTTCATGAACTCCCTGAACACCCTTTCCTGCACCATCATGCTGATGGTCAGGCGAGGATTGTTGACCACGATGCTGTCGTCTGCGCGATCCAGCGTCAGTGTTTTGGCGCCGTCCCAAGCCTTGTTGAGCGTGCCAAACTTGTTCATGGCACCTCCCTTGAGCACGATTTCGCCTTCATCACTCAGGATTGCGATCGACTTGCCATCGCCCTGCATGCTTTCCATCAGGGGGCGTTCGGTGATGTTCTGGTGCACGATGCGACTGAGGACAGGCTTGGCGGGCTCGCACGCGCCATGGCTGATGAGTTCTTCGCGCAGTTGTTCGATGTCGTCGTCTGTGCCGCTGTCCAGTGCCTTGGCTACCCTGCGTTGCAGGGACGCCTCCTTGGCATCCCAAAGGCGCCGGTCTGCCTTGTAGGCGAGCAGGGCCAGGGCGTGATCTCTTGCCACCTTCTCGTCGTGCTCGTAGATGGGCGCGCCAACAATACTGTCGGTGGCCGACTTGCGTTCGCCGGAATCGGCAATGACCAAGACATCCAACGAAACCGGGCGGAGCTGGCCAGTGGGGAGTTCGACATCCACATCTCCCTGCGACGCGATGGACATCGCCGTGAGGAACGAACCGGCGATCAGCGCGTCGGGCGCTTTCAGGTTGTGCTGGACTTCCAGGATCGCGTCCCGGATGGCGCTGTACATAGCGTGGATGGGGTAGGCGCGAGGCAGATAGGGAGTGTTCATTCCTTACCCTCCTCTTCAACGCGGGAGCCCGAAATGCTGGGGATCTTCTGGGCCTCCATCGCCATCATCTCCTTGAAGCGGGCAGGATGGAGCTTCAGCCCCTTTTCCGCGAGGGTGGCCAGGATCGCTTTTTGTGTGACGTTCTTTTCCAGCATCTCGACGATCGCCGGATAGAGCAGCGAGAAGAGCTGGCCCTTCCGGTGCTGAGGGTTGGATTGCAATTCCCGAAGCGCTCCCATGATGTCGTCGGCTTCGAACTGAAGGTCATCGTTGATGTTGTGCTGCATTTTGTTTACCCAGAGTCTTGTGAGGTGGTCCGCCACGTTGTGTGGCGGGGTGTGGCAGGTAGCGTTTAAAACAACGCCCCGCAGGACAGTCGCGAACCAGTCGCGCATCTACTGTCAGTCCACACCCCCTCTGGCCTGCATCAGGCCAAGGATGTAGTCGTCAATTTCGTGCTCGATGAAGCCGACGCTTGAGCCGTAGCGCACGGGCTTCGGCAGGTCAGGGTCGAAGTAGGGTGATTTCCGATCGAGACGCGTGTAGAGCGTGGAGCGCGCAAGGTTCAGGCGCTTCGTAGTCTCGAGCAGGGAAATGATTTGGAGTGGCTGCGAATTCATGAGTGTGTCGGCAAGCTGATGCTTGGGACACACGCTAAAAATTCGGAGAGAAAGTGCCGATCCCTACTGGATGCAATCCGCTTTTATAGCGGCTATCGGGTTGAATAATAGCGGCAATTCAACGTCGTTGTGATGCACTCGGACGAGCGTGCCGCACGCTCGCCAGGAGTCCGCGATGTATCAGGAGCGCATTGGCCGGTACTGCAGATGCAATCAGCGGGTTCGCCTGCTCGTCGGAGGCAAGATTCTCTTGATGTCCTGGCGCTTGAGCAACGCGCGCCACTGATAGTCAGTTGCATTGAATCCGGAGACCTCGTCGGCCAGTTCGAAAAACTGCCGATGGACCTCTGGGCGGCTCTTCCATCCGTTCTTGGGTGTCGCGGCAATGAGTTTGCGGGCGACAGCGTCTTGAAGCTGCTTGGCGTTCTCGCCCTTCTTCAATCCGCCTTTGCGGCCATATTGCTCTAGCTTCGCATTGATGGCCTGTTCTGGCGTAGTCAGGGACTCGGCTTCATTGATGCCAATGAGGTACCCCAAGTGTTCCGATGCTTGGACGAGATAGGACCAGGCAGCAGGTTCTTGGTTCTCTTGGATGGCGCCGGCGGCTGCCTTCAGCAGATCGACTACCGATTCGCGCTTCAGCCCGTTGAAAAAGATGACGTCGCTGCGGCTGGACTTTTCGGGTGTACTGTCGAACATGGCTGCGAGTGCTGCCAAGGTTTCTTGAACGCTCTTCTGTTTCACCTGTACGACCATCCGCAACGATTCGTGTACTTGAGAAGCTTAACTCGACGGTCTGTGCGCTGGTTCGCTCGATGGAACACAGACACTTTGAGCAGCTCAAACAGTCGCATGGGTTCATGCTCTCGGATGGCCAGCTTGGCACCGCGCAGCGTGATGGGCGAGGTGAGCCGGGTTGGGGTGGTGAACCGATGCTGCAGGCAGGACCAGTGCCTTGTTCTGCAGGACAGCGTAGTCGGTGATCAGCAGCGATGGTGCCAAAGCCACCGTATGCTCGGGAGTGATCCAGAGCAGGTGGCAATCGAAGAGCGTGTGGAGGTCGGCGCGCAGCAACAGGCCGTTGTCCACCCGGTTCGTATGCGCGCCCTTGTAAGGCAGCACGTGCGCGGCTTCCAGCACCTCCAGCGCGGAGCACCCGGTGACAGCGCAGCGGCCGCCGTAGGCGTCCAGCAGCTTGGCGCGGAACAAAGGCTGGCCGCGGCGCTGGGCCACAGCGCGCATCGCCGAGACGCGGGCGTCGTGGTCGCTATCCACTTGAGCGGCGAACGCCCCTGCCTGCGCTTCGGCCTCCACCCGCGCTTGGTCGACCATGACCAGAGGCATGACCTTCCACTTTCCGTCGCCGCCCTTTAGCAGGTCCACGTGTCCGTGGTCCGCTGGGTTGAACAACACGTAGCGGGTGCGCCGCGGCGGGCCCGGATCGACCAGCTTGAACAAGCGGTCGTGCGGGTGATCCTGATTACTTCGCCAGTTCGTGCGGGAGTAGTTGTAGTGGATTCGACTGGGGGAGTTGACAGTGAACAGCTCCAGGTCGGAGCGGGCGTTGCCCAGCGGGTCGTTAGGGTGGTGCGACAAGTCCCACTCCTCGACCTCGGCCAGCGACGCGCTACCCAACGCCTCAATGGCGTCGACGGCTCGCCAATACTTGACGCCATCGCGTCCCGGCTTCTGTGTGGCGGCCATCGGCTACGTCCCCCGTCCAATTGTCCCCACGGCCCATGGAGGTGAGCCCCAAGCGCGGCGAGATGAAGAAGACTGGATAGTACTTTCCTGTACAGCGTGGGACTATTGCTCCACTGCTCACAGCGATCGTCAGGCTTCGAATCCAGTCCCCTTCTGGGGAATGTGAGTAACGGTGCGAGTAACCGCAGCTCGCCGTCTGAGAGAAGTTCTTCCCCAGCAATCGCTTGGAGGATGAATGTGATTGATGGTGGGCCACCATTTAAATCAATGGCTTGTATCTCCGTGTTCCTAACACCATAAGTTGGCCGCTTCGGACAACTTATCAGGGTAAAAAAGGTAAAAGATGGCCACACGCGTAGAACTAGGTCCTGTCCTTCACTGAGTCTGCGGGGCGATAAGCGCGAGGGCACATCAGGCGCGGCAATCCTGGAGACATCAGAGCCGCCAGGCAGGATCAGAAGGTTGCAGCTTTTTAGAGCCGTCCGTGATATCGGGGCAGAACCCAATCAACCGAGAAACTGCGAAGGCTGCCCGTCATCGTTGTGAGGGATGTTCACCGCCCGGCTGACTCGGCATGCCTCCATAGAAGTGGGGGCTCGCTGGCCAGCAGCATCGCCATGGCGTCGTCGTCGCCGCTCGGCGTCCATCCAGTTATCGACCTAGCCAAGCTGCAGCCACACCGGCATCCTGTCGTGGATATCGGCTGACACGCCGCTGCTGCCGTCGGTGATGACGGTGAAGGCGCCGAGGCCGCCATTGCGCATTCGCTTGACCGAACAAGCCGCGCCACCTAGATTTCCTGATGAAACCCACTATTACGCCGTAACCCCAAAGACGGCCCACATGCCGAGTCGGCCCCTATGATCATGCAGCCATGACCAAGACGACGCACCTCGTTGGCGTTGATCACGCCGGCTTTACGGTTTCCTCCTTGGACGAATCCATCCACTTTTGGACCCAGGCGCTGGGTTTCGAGCTGCAACGCCAATCGGAGATGGGAGGCGATTTCCTGTATCAGGTTACAGGCGTTGATGATCCGAACGTGCGCACGGCAATCGTCTCGGCGCCGAATGGGTTCATGGTTGAGCTGCTGCAGTACTCTGGAGGTCGCCAGCATGGAGCCGCGCCGGAAAGTGCGGGTGCGATCGGAGCTGCACACCTGGCTTTGACCGTGGAGGATATTCACTCCGCCATCGCCCGTGTAGAGGCTGCGGGATGGAAGGCGAAGGGCAGTCCACAACCCATTCCAGGCGGTCCACGCAAGGGGACACTAGCGGCCTACGTCTCCGGCCCCGATCACATCACAATCGAGTTCATGCAGCCGCCAAGCAGGTGATGGGCGTGCAGAGGAAAGTGAACTGGCATCACTGTCAGGTGCGGCCATCAAGACACGCGCTCTTGGCGAGTGTTATCGCCAGTTCTTCGTTGGGTTATCGACCCATGTCTGGCAGGGCAATGTCGGCCTGGTGCACGGCGCGCTCGAACTGCGGCCGACCGAACCAATAGCCCTGCATCAGGCGGATGCCGAGATCCGACAGACACTGCGCCTCATCGCCGGTCTCTATGCCTTCGGCAATGACCTCAATAGCCAACTGCCCGCACATGGATACCACGCCGGCAACGATCGCGCGTCGTGCAGGGCTGTGGTCGATCCCCCGGATCAGCGCCATGTCCAGCTTGACCATGTCCGGTTGGAAGTCGGCCAACAGGTTCAACCCCGCAAACCCGGCACCGAAATCATCGATCGCCGTCTTGAAGCCGATTCGTTTGTACTCGCTCAGGATCTCGGCCAGCCACTTGCCATCGCTGACCTGCTCGCCCTCGACGGTTTCAAAGATGATCCGTTGGACCGGAAAGCCATGCCGGGCTGCGGCCTGGAGCGTAGAGCGTATGCATACCTCTGGCCGGTAGATCGCGTTGGGCAGGAAGTTGATTGAAAGGTGTGATTCCAGATTCAACGACGCCGCGATCCGGATGGCTTTCTCACGGCAGGCCTGGTCGAACGAGTAGCGGTTGTCCGCCGTTACACGTGACAGTACCGAGCTTGCCGGCTCGCCAGCCGGACCACGCACCAGCGCTTCGTGCGCGAACACCCGGCGAGCCTGCACATCGACGATCGGCTGGAATGCGTAACTGAAGTCGAACTGCAGCGGATCCGCATCGCGGCATAGGCTGCATCCAGCGCGCAGATCGGTGGGGGGCATGCGGTTGAATCCGTGCTCGGGTCGAGGCAATGAGAATAGCCGACGCCCATAACGGTCATGTGGACGCCAACGTCTTTTACTCAACCTCCGCTGCTTGACCTGATCTGCGCGGTCAGCAGGCGGGTGAGGTTGCGGCGGGCAAAGTAGCCCTGCAGCTGTCGCGCCTTGATGGTCATCGCTTTCAGCCGGGGTTGGGCGTCTGGCCGATGCTCCACCCGGTAGCAACGCGATGCCCCACACAGCTCGGCCTGGCTGGCGGTGACCAGGATCACCGTGACCTCCAGGCTGGAGAAAGCTGCCTCGGTGGCGATGTCCGGATTCTCCAGGCTGGCGCGCTCGATAAGCGTGCGGAATCGTCCCAGGTCGCGTTCGCCGCCGCTGATGAGCGCCCCCACGGTGGTTGCGCGGCGGAGGTCATCGTCATCGCCGGGAGCAGCCTGGCGCCAGCGCTCCGTGCGTTCGGGAATGACCGCGCGAACGACCCTGCCGGTGGGCTCGATCAGGTCGATGACCACATCGAGCAGGTAGACCGGTTCCAGCCCCAGGTTGGTCACCAAGCAGTGCGCATCCAGGTCTTTCCCGGCCCCGGACGTGATCAGGATGGAAGGGCGCTGCTGGCGACGATAGCTGCGCAGGAAGAAACTCAGGTAGACGACCCAGATCAACGCCGTCACGCAGGTCATGGCTGCGGTTATCAGGGGGGCGAAATGGAGAAGCTTCTGAAGCACGGTGAAATTGATCCAGTCGAGTCGACGCACGCCAGCGCGCTGACGCGCATCATCGCCCTTGAACAGCCTGCATCCTGTGAAGCATCCACCAGCAGGGCCGGGGCAGCATGCGCGTGTCGACGCCATCATCACGATTCTTTATTCGCCTCCGGGCTAAGCTCAGTCTCCGCCTCCGGAGAACGCCGTGCCGCTCCATGCCCTTGTCTATGCAAGCCAGATGGCCGCCGACCTTCCGGCCGGACGACTCGAAGAGCTCGTCCAGGATGCGGCGAGGTTCAATCATCTGGCAGGAGTGACCGGGCTGCTGCTGTTCGACGGTGAGCGCTTTCTGCAGTACCTGGAGGGCCCGGAGCAGGGCGTGCATGCAGCCTACGGGCGGGTGCTCGCCGCATCGAGCCATGTCGACATCCTGCAGCTCGCGCGGGGGCTCGTCGGGACCCGGCTATGTCCCTTCTGGTCCATGACGCGGGTGGACACGGAGCGGCGGGACCTGGGGAAGGTGGCGACGGCCGACTGGAACAGCTTCGTACGCCGGGGAACCGCGGTACGGCCCACAGCGGTTGACCATCTGGACGGTATCGTGTCCCGGCACCGGCAGCAGATGCGCACTCCGGGCTGAAGCGATCCGAGCCCGGGCGCTTCAGTCATCCGCCTCGACGTCCGCCGCGCTTTCGCATTTCTGCTTCTTCGGCGCACACAGCCGATCCAACAGCGCCAGCGTGACCCCGTTGCTCCAGCCGAAGCCATCCTGCAGCGGGTACTCGCCCCCGCCGCCACCGCCGGCCGATCCATCCACCACGTACTTTTCCACCAGCTTCTGCTCGCGGTCATACACCGATTGCACGGTGCGCAGGAAGCGTGTGCCCAGCTGCCGTGCCAGTCTGTCCTGGCCGTAGCGCTGCAGGCCATCCACGGCCACCCACTGCAGCGGTGCCCAACCGTTGGGCGCGTCCCACTGTTGGCCGGTACGGAGCGTGGTGGTCAGCAAGCCGCCTTCTTTTACCAATTGAGTTTCCACGGCGGCGGCGGTGCGTCGTGCCTGCGGCTTGCTGGCGATGTCCAGCCACAGCGGGAACAGTGCGGCGGCGGTGAGGGCAGGGCGGGTGTGGCCGGTCTGCAGGTCGCGGTCCACGTACCAGCCCTGCGCCTGGTCCCACAGATGGGTATTGATGGCGCGTTGGCGTGCCTGTGCCCGCCGCTTGAAGTCACGGCGTGCCTGCGTGTCCTTGGCCACGTCGCTGGCGTGGGCAAGCGTGCGTTCCAGGTGGAACAGCAGGCTGTTCAGATCCACCGGCAGGATGTCGGTGGTGCGGATGCTGGACAGCGCGGCCGGGTCATCCAGCCAGCGCGAGCTGAAATCCCAGCCGGACTCCGCGCCCGCACGCAGGTCGCGGTAAACCTGCGACGGTGCGCGCTGCGGTGCCTGCGCAGCCGTGGCCAGGTCGTCGGTCCAGGATTCGGTGCGTGGCACTGCGCGGGCATCGTAATAGCGGTTCAGCACGCTGCCATCGGCCAGCCGCGCCACGCGTGCATGCGCCTGCCCCGGCGCCAGCCCGTCGGCGCCGCTCATCCAGAATGCATGTTCCGCGCGCAGCTGGGGCAGGTAGCGCCGATACGCCTCATCGCCTTCGTGGGTGGCCAGCAGGTCCACCATCAGGCTGAAGAACGGCGGTTGCGAACGGCTCAGGTAATAGCTGCGGTTGCCATTGGGAATGTGGCCGTGGGTGTCGATCTGGTAGGCGAAGTTGTCCACCATGTCGCGCACCTGCTGCCACTGGTCGCTGGCCGCCAGCCCCAGCAGGGTGAAGTAACTGTCCCAGTAATACACTTCGCGGAAGCGCCCGCCAGGCACCACGTAGGGCTTTGGCAGCGGCAGCAGGGAACCATTCGGATCGACCGTGCCGGTCTGGCGGGTCAGTACCGGCCATAGGCTTTCGATATGCGCGCGCAGGGTTTCACCTGCCGGTGGCACGTAGGGCGCTGCGTCGCTGGGGATATCGAAGTTGTCGTTGACGAAGGCGTGCAGCGAAAAACCGGGCTGGGTGTGCTCGCGCTGCCAGGCCTGCACGATCGCCTCGGGCGCGCGGCGTGGTACCGCATCGGCGAAGGTCTTCTGGTCCGCGAACAGGTGCGCACCCTGCACCTGCTGGAACAGCGGCTGCAGGCGCTGGTCCGGTGGCGTGGGGTCTGCGGCGTGTAGCGCCGTACTCCACACCATCGGGACCAGCAGCAGAGTGGCCAGGCAGTTGCGTGCGCGCATGTGAGAGCCTTGGGATGAGCGTGGCCTCAACTCTAGTACAGCGACGCGCGTCGGGCAGGTGATGGCCATTGGTCGTGATTGTCTTTGTCTGTACAGTCCATCACAGGGAACCCCTCGAGGAAGCAGGTTGGCCATGGACCGCACAACGCCCCGGAACGCCCGTCGCCTGCTGATCGGGGCCGTCGTGGTGGTACTTGCGGCCATCGCCGCGCTGCTGTGGCCTGAGCGTCCGCATGCGCCTGAAGCAGCTGGCGCGGCCAGCTTCGACGCGGTGCCACCGAACGAGCCGCCGCCAGCCGCCGCCACCCCGTCCGACACGCCACCTGCGGTGGGTCAATCCGCGCAGGCACGCATGCTGGCGCTGCGCCGGGACGCCGCCGCCGGGATCCCGGCGGCGATGCGCGATCTCGCCGATGTGATGCAGCGCCGCGGATTCGGCAAGCTGCACGGCCCGCTGTTCGAAAAACATGTGGACGAGATGGCGGCGCAGATGAAGGCTGACCAGGTGCACCTGCTGCGTGCCGCTGCGGCGCGGCGGCAGGCGCTGTGCGAAACCATCCCGGGCACCTTTGACGAGCAGGTTCAGCAGCAGCGGCAGCTGTTGCAGGATGCCGCGGGCAAAGGCGACCTGTTGGCACGGCTGCGCCAGCGCACCCGTGCGTTTACCCAGCAGGCCAAGGCGGGGTTGCCGGATGATGCCGATGCGCTGATCGACGAAGCCTTGATGTCCAGCGATCCGCGCGCGCTGTTCGAGCTGGCTAGCCTGCATAACACGTCACCGGAACTGCTGGCCAAGGCCGGCATGCGTACCACCAGCAGCGATGGCGCTGCCTTGGTCCTGGTGGCTTGCGAGCGCGGCCTGGACTGTAGCGCGAGCTCTGAATTCGGCGATGATCTGTGCATTACCAGTGCAATGTGCACGGAGGATCTCGATACAGTGGTATTGAACGCCGCTGCTGCCGAGGGCAGGACGGAGGAGGTCCAGGCCCGCATGCAATGGATGCGCACGATGCTCGACGAAGTGGATCGCGCGCGCTGAACATGGCACGGCGCTACCGGTTGCTGATCGGCTTGACCGCCGTGCTGCTTGCGGTCATCGCCGTCCTGCTGTGGCCCAGGCCTGCGGCGACGTCCGTAGTCCCTGCGGTGCCGGCTGCCGAAGCCGCTGTGCAGCGTAACGACAGGCCACGCCCTGCGGCGCCACGCGAGATCCAGGCAGCGCCTGCCAAGTCCGGCGCAGAGCGCGTCCTGGCGCTGCGTCGTGATGTTGCGGCCGGCGATCCAGTGGCGATGCGCGATCTCGCCGAACTGATCCTTCGCTGCGGCTTCGGCACCTCGCACGGTGCAGGACTGTGGTCGCAGGTCGATTTTCTGGCTGGGCATATGAGGACGGACCACGTGCCGCTGCTGCGCGCCGCCGCCGCCCGGCGTGGTGCGCTATGCGAGAACATCCCGGGTGACCGCAGAGCCCAGGCGCTGCAGTACCGCCAGTTGCTGCAGGATGCAGCGAAGCAGGGTGATTTGTTGGCGCGCCTGCGGCAGCGCAGCCGGGCCTGGGATGCCGAGCGCGAAACCGCCCTGCCTGACGATGCCGCGGCGCTGGTTGAGGATGCGCTGATATCGGACGACCCGCGGGCGCTGTATGAAATGGCGTACCTGTACACGCTGAGGCCGGGTGCACCCGTGCAGGCAGGCATCGGGTCCAGCCGGCATGACCACACCGCATTGGTGCTGCTGGCATGCGAGCGCGGGCTGGACTGCGGCGTAGGGTCGGACTATGCAGACGATATATGTCTGAACAGTGGCGACTGTGCAGGAGGCTTGGATTCGCTTCTGTGGCGGGCGGCTGGCGCAGAAGGTGCCACGAAGGACGTGCAGGCGCGCATGCAGTGGCTGCGCACGCTGCTTGATGAAGTGGATCGCGCGCGCTGAGCTGCGTGGGTCAAGCCGCCGAGCGTGGCTCGGCGCTACCGGGGATCATGGTTGCTGATCGTGTGGTGGCAGCTGCCTGGCAGATGCGCGCTTCTGTGAGTAACGCACGATCAGCCACACCAGCAGCGCGATGCCTGCCGGTATGCAGAAAAGGACCAGCAGGATCAACCCGTGCCAGATGCTGAAACTTCCCATTTGGTTCTGCCTTGATGATGGTGCACCGATGCTAGCATCGGTCACCGAACAGGACGCAGCGAGGCGCGCAGGCGTGGTGGAACGCGGCGCAGGATCACGATCAAGGGCGGCGCTTGTCGCTGCGGTGGCGCTGCTGGCAGCAGTTGGAGGGGGGTTGTCACGTAGCGGTGACGAGGCCGCACCCGTGCAGGATTTCACCGGGGTATCCGCAACTCCCGGTTCTGCCGGGCAACGTGCCGCGCTGCCTGGAACGCAGCCGCCGCAGGTGACCCGCGGGCTGTCCGAAGTCCATCGCCTATGGGCCGTGAAAACCGCTGCCGATGGCGGGGATGCCGCCGCCATGCGCGAGATAGCCTTCACCAGTGCACACTGTGCGGGCATGGGACACGGCAGGCAGGGGATCCAGCACACGCTGGATGGAGCATCGGCCAACCTGGAAATGCGCAGCCCCGAAGCAGCGGCAACGTATCGCAGCGCTGGGCAGAGGCTGGAAGCGCAGTGTGAAGTACTGGGTACCTGGAGCAGTGACCTGCGTGCCTTCGGGCGACTCTGGCGCGATCGTGCCGCGGAGGCGGGCGATCTGACGGCGACCATCCGCAACACGCTGTATGAGGCGCAACGCGATCCACAAGTTGCGGCAGAACTGTTGGACCGCGTCATTGCCAGCGGCGATGCAGCGGCGATCGCCGAGATGGGGGCGCTGCTGTTCCAGATGGGCAGGGGCGGGCAGTCATTGCCGGGATATGAAGGGATGGCGTTCGACGTATTCGACTTCTACGCGATGCAGGTGATTGCCTGCCAGCGCGGTCTTGCGTGCGGCGAAGGGTCGGTGATGCTGGATGACATCTGCCTGACGGGAATGCAATGCACGTTTGCCGATTTTCCTGCGTTGTTGTGGCACAACGTTGAAGAGGACGGCGAGGCGCATCAGCTTGAGCAAGCAGTGAAGAGGATGCGCGGTCTGCTGGAGGGCTGAGGTTTCGCCGAGCATGGCGCTGCGCTACCAGGCGCCCTTGGCGCAAGGTCTCTGGTCTCGCTGCTGATCGCAACATGCCGGCCTACAACGCGGTGAAAGGTGCAGTGGCGAACCTGACCCGCGCGCTTGCGATCGACAGTGGCCGCATCCCGATGGGCGCCTGGGCGGGCGGGAAGACATCGCAGGCGCATCTGCCCAGTCTGATCCGTGCAAGAATTCCCGGAAGATGTGACCGGCCTCGAGGATGACGAAGGTCGGCCACGCGGCCTGCAGCAGAGGCCGCTGGGGTTGCTACACTTCGCGCCGCAGGTACCACGCTGCGACGGAGCAACAGTCACGTGACAGATATGGCCCAGCACGCCCGCTTCCACCTTGTATATGACGGCCCTGCTCTCGTTCAGCACCAGATGGATGTGCGTGCGCTCGCCCCCGCGCTTCTGGCCATGGGCGAGCTGGTGGAGCGTGCCAACGAGCTCTTCAACGGCAGCCAGGCCAAGGTTTCCGTCAACGTGCACGCATCGTTCAAGTCCGGCTCGTTCGGAATCGATCTGGAGTTGGCCCAGTCGCTGTGGCAGCGAGCACTGGATTTTGCCAACAGCAATCCGGTGACGGGCATAGTGAGCATCGTCGGCCTGCTTGGGATTGGAAAGACCACCTGTACTGGCATGGTGCAAGCGATCGTCTGGTTGCGCGGTCGCGGGGTAAAGCGCATAGAACCCATCAGCAACGGCGTGGTGCGTCTGTTTGTCGATGAGGAGCATCTGGATGTAGAGGAGCGGGTCCTGCAGTTGCTGCAGGACTATCGTATCCGGCGCGCCCTCGAAGGCGTCATCGCCGACCCGCTGAGCAGGGAAGGCATCGATACGGTTGCCATGGTTGATCAGAAAGCCCAGCAGGTACTGATTTCAATCGATCGCACGCAGGGGGCCTACTTCAAGGCGCCCAACCCGGAAGAAGAAACCCTGCAGACCGATGAATACGTCACCACCCTGCAGGTGCTGACCCTGGCCTTCCAGGATGGCAACAAATGGCGCTTCACCGAGGGCGGCGGCAATACCTACTTTGCCGTGGTGCTTGATGAGGAATTTTTGAGCCGAGTGCACCTGAATCAGGAGCAGTTTGCCAAGGATGACATCATCAAGGCCCGCATCAAGCGCACCCAGCGCCTGAACAAAGACGGATTGAAAGCCGATTACGAGGTGCTGGAAGTGCTTGAGCACCGCAGTGCCTCGCCCAAGGTGCAGCTGCGCATGAATTTCGGGGGCAATGAGGAGCGCAAGCCCCCCGGGGCCTTGATCCGCACGGACGAGTAGGGCGGGGGCAGTTCACCGGGCTTCCTGGCGCACCCGCATCCCTTCAATGCCCGGGATGCTTTCGCGTATCGCATCCAGGAACAGCTGCAGGCGTGCGGGCCGGTGGCGTCCGGCCGGGAACACCAGGTGCACCGGCAATGGCGCGGCTTCCCAGCCGGGCAGCAGCTGCACCAGCCGACCGCTGCGCAGCTCTTCGGTCATCATCCAGGCCGATCCGATGCCCACGCCGATTCCATTGCAGACCGCCTGGTGCAGCACGAACAGGTTGTCGGTGAGCAGGCGGGGCTGGATCGCGATGCGCTCCTGGGTCTTGCCGATGCCGGCGCCCTGGCAGCGCTGCAGCTGTACGCTTTCACGATAGAAATTGGTCAGGGACACCCACGGCAGCGTTGCCAGCGCGGCGGGCGTGGTGGGCAGCGGATCGGGCGCGCTCGACGCGGCGCACACCACGATCCGGGGCACCTCGGCTACCTGCACGGCCACCACGTCCTGCTGTTCCAGCGGGCCTACGCGGATGGCGCAGTCGATGCCTTCGGCGACCAGGTCGGACAGGCCATCGTGCAGGCGCCATTCCAGGCTGATCTGCGGGTAGCGGCGCAGGAAGGCCAGCATCGGCGCCATCAGCTGGCCTTGCCCGAACGCATGCGGCACCAGCACGCGCAGGCGTCCACTGGGCTGCTGTGCGGCACCGCGCAGGTCCTGTTCGATGCCTTCCCAGCTTTCCAGCAGCTCACGCGCATGCTGCAGGCAGCGTTCGCCATCGTGGGTGAGCTGCATGCCATGGGTGGAGCGCTGCAGCAGGCGCAGGCCGAAATGCTTTTCCAATGCCTGCAGGCGGCGGCTGATGGTCGGCTGGGTGGTGCCCAGTTGTACGGCTGCGGCGGACAGGCTGCCGGCATCCACGATGCGCACGAAGGTGCGCAGTAGGTCGATGCGGTCTGCATTGGCGGGGGCGGAAGAATGGCTCATGCGCAGTACGTATGGGGCTGATGCGGCCGAGCCTACTACACCGGCCGCCTTGGCAGGAGGAAACTGCGCGCCATCACACCAACAAGGCTCCTCCCATGTCTACTGCGCATGACGCAACCCTGCCACTACCGCCGCCCACCTTGCCCGGCCTGTTGGTTCCGGTCATGGCCGCCGGCGCTGGCTTCAGCGTGGCCTCGCTGTACTACGCCCAGCCGATGCTGGGCGCGATGGGGGCTTCGCTGGGGGCCAGCGACGCGTCCATCGGCCTGGTGCCGACCCTGACCCAGCTCGGCTATGCGGCCGGCATTGCGTTGCTGGCCCCGCTCGGTGACCGCTTCGAACGCCGGCGCATCATCCTGGTCAAATCCTTGCTGCTGGGCGCAGCGCTGCTGGCCGCCGGCCTGGCTGGCCACCTGCCCGGGGTGCTGCTGGCCAGCCTGCTGGTCGGCCTGATGGCCACCGTGGCACAGGACGTGGTGCCCGCCGCCGCCACCCTGGCACCGCCGGAACACCGCGGTGCGCTGGTCGGCAAGGTAATGACCGGCCTGCTGCTGGGCATCCTGCTGTCACGCGTGGTCAGTGGCGTGGTGGCCGAACAGTTCGGCTGGCGCGCGATGTTCATCGCCGCCGCGGTGTCGGTGGTGCTGATGGGTGTGCTGCTGCGTGCCACGCTGCCGCGCTTTGCGCCTACCACCACGCTGGGCTATGGCGCGCTGCTGCGTTCAATGGGCGGGTTGTGGATGCAGTTGCCGCCGCTGCGCCGTGCGGTACTGGCCCAGGCACTGCTGGCAATGGGCTTCAGTGCGTTCTGGTCGACGCTGGCGTTGATGCTGCATGCCCGCTTCGGCATCGGCAGTGCGGGCGCCGGGGCATTCGGAATCGCCGGCGCGGCCGGTGCACTGGCTGCGCCGCTGGCCGGCCGTTTTTCCGACCGCATCGGTACCCAGCGGGTGGCCCGGCTGGCCATTGGCATCGCCCTGCTGGGCTTTGCCAGCCTGCTGCTGGATGGCCTGTTCCCGGTGTCGCTGCAGCTGGTGCTGCTGGCGGTGAGTGCGGTGATCTTCGACTTCGGTTTCCAGGCCGCGCTGGTGTCACACCAGACCCTGGTCTACGGTCTGCAGCCGCAGGCGCGCAGCCGCCTGAATGCCCTGCTGTTCACCGGCGTGTTCGTGGGCATGGCCGCGGGCGGTGGCTTGGGCGCCATGGCGCTGGCCCAGGGTGGCTGGCATGCGGTGGTGCTGCTGGCCTGCGCGACCAGTGCACTGGCGCTGTGGGTGAGGCGGTAAAAAGCCGTTCTCGCTGAACGTGGCCGATGTCGCTTTTCTGAAAGCGGGGGTGTACAAATGTACACCATGGATCCCATCGACCTCCCTCCCCAACGTGCGGCCGTGCTGGCCTGGCTGCGCCAGTCACTGGCTTCGGGCCAGTCGCCCAGCCTGGCCGACATCGCCGCCGCCTTCGGTTTCGCTTCGCGCAATGCCGCGCAGAAGCATGTGCAGGCGCTGGTCGAAGCCGGCCTGCTGGACCAGGCGCCGGGCCGCAAGCGCGGGCTGGCCCTGCCCGGTGGCCCGACCGAGCTGCTGCCGCTGGCAGTGCTGGGCCGGGTGGCGGCCGGCCAGCCGATCGGCGCGGATATCGGCCTGGACCAGCAGCTGTGGCTGGACCGGCGGATGTTCTCCCCGCGCCCGGATTACCTGCTGAAAGTGCAGGGCGATTCGATGATCGACGACGGCATCCTCGATGGTGACCTGGTCGGCGTGCACCGTACCCCCAGCGCCCGCGACGGCCAGACCGTGGTGGCGCGCATCGATGGCGAGCTCACCATCAAACGCCTGCAGCAGACCACCGATGGCGTGCGCCTGCTGCCGCGCAATCCGGCGCATGCGCCGATCGTGGTCGAGGCCGGCCAGGACTTCGCAGTAGAAGGCGTTTACTGCGGTCTGGTCCGGCAGGGCTGAGATGAACACCGCGCCCGAACTGCAGCAGCTGCTGTCCGCCCAGACGCTCTGGCATGCGGGGCGGGGCAGTGCGAAGGAGGGCGTGGAAGGCCAGTCCACCGGGCATCCGGCACTGGATGGATTGCTGCCGCAGCGCGGCTGGCCGCGTCGCGCGCTGACCGAGCTGCTGCTGCCCGCCGATGGCGTGGGCGAACTGCAGCTGCTGCTGCCCACGCTGGCGCGGCTCAGCCAGGCTGGCGCGGCGGTGGCGGTGATCGCCCCGCCCTACCTGCCGTATGCACCGGCGTGGCAGGCGGCCGGGGTGTCGCTGCAGCATCTGCAGTTGATCGACGCGGCCCCGCGCGATGCGCTGTGGGCGTTCGAACAGTGCCTGCGCAGTGGCGCCTGCGCGGCAGTGCTGGGCTGGCCGAAACAGGCCGATGCCCAGGCGCTGCGCCGGCTGCAGGTGGCCGCAGATACCGGCCAGTGCCTCGGCTTTGCCCTGCGTGACCGCAAGCATGCGGCCAATCCATCGCCGGCCGCGCTGCGCCTGGAGGCGGTGCGTGACGGCCAGGCCACCCAGTGGCAGGTGCGCAAGTGCCGTGGCGGCCCTGCGCCGTCGCAGGCATTCGCGTTGAGGGCAGGGTGAGATACGCCGATGCTCTGGGCCTGTGTACTGCTGCCGCAGCTGGCGCTGGATGCCGTCCTTCGCCGCCACCCTGATCCGGATACGCCGCTGGCGTTGGTCGGCGGGGCGGTGCAGCTGCGCACCCTGCATGCGGTGAATGCCGCCGCCGCGCAGGCGGGGCTGCAGGCCGGCATGCGGCTGACGGCTGCGCTGGCGCTGCTGCCGGACTTCCAGATGGTGGAACACGATCCGCAGTCCGATGCGCGCTGGCAGCGCTTCCTGGCTGCCTGGGCATACCGGCACAGCTCGCTGGTGAGCGCGCAGTGGCCGGGCTGCATCGTGCTGGAAGTGCGCGCCAGCTTCCAGCTGCTGGGCCCGTGGCCGGTGCTGCAGGCGCGCCTGCGTGAGGAACTGCAGGCACTGGGCTTCCAGCACCGCATCGCGCTGGCGCCGACGCCGCGTGCGGCGATGGTGCTGGCCGGCATCCGCGATGGCCTGGATGTGCAGGACATCGCGGCGATGCAGGCGCTGCTGGACCGCGTTCCGGTGCGCCGTGCGCGGCTGCCCGATGACGGCGGCACGCGCCTGCAGCAGATGGGCATCGGCAGCCTGCAGGCGCTGCGTGCGCTGCCGCGCGATGGCCTGCGCCGGCGCTTCGGATTGCCGCTGCTGGAACACCTGGACCGGCTGTACGGCCAGGCCGATGAGCCGTTGGCCTGGTATGCGCCGCCGGACCATTTCGATTCGCGGGTGGAGCTGGGCTATGAGGTGGAAAACCACATGGCCCTGCTGTTCCCGTTGCGTCGTCTGATCGGCGATCTGTGTACCTGCCTGTCGATCCGCGATGGCGGCGTGCAGCGCTTCGTGCTGCGGTTGGAACACGAAGAAGGCCATACCGACGTGGAGGTGGGCCTGCTGGCCGCCGAACGCGATGCCACGCTGCTGTTCGAGCTCACCCGCAACCGGTTGGAGCGCGCCAGCATCGACCAGCCGGTGGTCGCCGTGCGCCTGCTGGCACGTGAACTGCCGACCTTCGTGCCGGCCAGCCGCGATCTGTTCGATACCCGCAACCAGCAGCAGCTGCCGTGGCCGCAGCTGCGCGAACGCCTGCGTGCGCGGCTCGGTGATGGCTCGGTATATCGCGTTGGGCCGGCCGGTGACCCGCGCCCGGAGCGTGCGTGGCAGCGCGTGGAAGGCGATGGCATGGCCATTGCCGAAGCCCCGCTGCGTCCACCGCGTCCGTGTTGGCTGCTGCCCACGCCGGTGCCGCTGCGCGATCCGCGCGCGCGCATCGTGTCCGGTCCGGAGCGGCTGGAAAGCGGTTGGTGGGATGGCCAGGAAGCACGGCGTGACTATTACGTGCTGGAGACTTCGCAGGGCCAGCAGGCCTGGGCCTTCGCCATGCCGGGCCAGCAGGGCGACTGGATGCTGCACGGCTGGTTCGCATGAGCCGTATCGAAGAACGTGATGATGCCCCGTGCAAGCGCATGCCGCGTGCGTGGGAAACCCGCGAGCGACTGGCCGCGGCCAACGACGATGTACAGCATGAAGACACGCTGCCGGCGTATGCCGAGTTGCACTGCCTGTCTGATTTCTCGTTCCTGCGCGGCGCGGCCAGTGCCGAAGAACTGTTCACGCGTGCGCACCAGTGCGGCTACGAAGCCCTGGCGATCACCGATGAGTGCTCGCTGGCCGGGATCGTGCGCGCGCTGGAAGCCTCGCGGGCCACCGGCGTGCCGCTGATCGTCGGCAGCGAGTTCGTGCTGGAGTGCGGGCTGAAGCTGGTGCTGCTGGTGGAGAACCAAAGCGGCTACGTGCGCCTGTGCGAACTGATCACCACCGGGCGGCGTGCGGCAGGCAAGGGCAGTTACCGGCTGGCCCGGCAGGACGTGGAACGGGTGCTGGGCGATGCGTCCGGTGAAGGGCTTGGCCTGTTTGCGCTGTGGGTGCCGGGTGCACAGCCTGATGCCGCGCAGGCAGTCTGGATGCAGCAGGTATTCGTGCAGCGCACCTGGCTGGCCGTGCACCTGCACCGCGAACGCGACGATGCCGCACGCCTGGCCCAGCTGCTGGCGCTGGCCACGCAGCTGGGCATCGACGCACTGGCCTGCGGTGACGTACACATGGACGTGCGCCGCCGCCGCGTCCTGCAGGACACCATGACCGCGATCCGCCACGGGCTGCCCCTGGCAGAATGCGGTGCGTTCCTGTTCCGCAATGGCGAACATCACCTGCGCACCCGGCGTGCACTGGGCAACATCCATCCGCATGCGCTGCTGCACACCGCCGTGATGCTTGCCCGACGCTGCCGGTTCCGGCTTGACGAGGTGCGCTACCAGTATCCGGCCGAGCTGGTGCCCGATGGACATACGCCCAGCAGCTGGCTGCGCGAGCTGACCCTGCGCGGCATGCGCGAGCGCTGGCCGGAAGGCGTGCCGGACGCGGTGGCCATGCAGATCGACAGTGAGCTGGCGCTGATCGCCGACATGAAGTACGAAGCCTTCTTCCTCACCGTGGAAGACATCGTGCGCTTCGCGCGTTCACGCGACATCCTGTGCCAGGGACGGGGGTCATCGGCGAACTCGGCGGTGTGCTTCGCATTGGGCATCACCGTGGTCAACCCGGCCGAAAGCCGCTTGTTGATGGCGCGCTTCCTGTCCAAGGAACGCGACGAGCCGCCGGACATCGACGTGGACTTCGAACACGAACGACGCGAGGAAGTGCTGCAGTACGTGTATGGAAAATACGGGCGCGAACGCGCGGCGCTGGCCGCCACGGTGATCCGTTACCGGGGGAAAAGTGCAGTGCGCGACGTGGCCAAGGCGTTCGGGCTGCCGTCGGACCAGGTGGCGCTGCTGGCCGAATGCTTCGGTTGGGGCAATGGCGAAACCCCGATGCAGCAGCGACTGGCCGAGGCCGGTTTCGATGCGGAAAATCCGCTGCTGCAGCAGGTGATGGCGGTGACCGAGCAGTTGCGCGACCATCCGCGGCATCTGTCCCAGCACGTGGGCGGCTTTGTGATCAACGATGCACCGTTGAGCACGTTGGTGCCGGTGGAGAACGCCGCGATGGCCGACCGCACCATCATCCAGTGGGACAAGGACGATCTGGAAACCATGAAGATGCTCAAGGTCGATTGCCTGGCGCTGGGCATGTTGACCTGCATCCGCAAGGCAGTGGCGCTGATAGAAAAGCATCGCGGCCATCGCATCGACCTGACTCGCCTGCCGATCGATGATCCCCCCACCTTCGCGATGATCCGGGCGGCCGACACCGTCGGCGTGTTCCAGATTGAATCGCGTGCGCAGATGAGCATGCTGCCGCGCCTGAAGCCCACCACGTTCTACGATCTTGTGATCCAGGTGGCGATCGTGCGGCCCGGGCCGATCCAGGGCGGCATGGTGCATCCGTTCCTGCGCCGCCGCCAGGGCCATGAAGCGGTGACGTACCCGTCCGAGGGCATTCAGGACATCCTCGGAAGTACCCTGGGCATTCCGTTGTTCCAGGAGCAGGTGATGGAGCTGGTGATCCATGCCGGTTACGAGCCGCACGAGGCCGACCACCTGCGCCGCTCGATGGCGGCTTGGCGCAGCGGGGGTGACATGAACCCGCATCGCGAGCGCATCCGCGGATTGATGGAGAAAAAGAACTACAGCTCGGAGTTCATCGATCAGATCTTCGAACAGATCAAGGGCTTTGGTGCCTATGGTTTCCCGCAGAGCCATGCCGCCTCGTTCGCCAAGCTGGTGTACATCAGCTGTTTCCTGAAGCGGCATGAGCCGGCCGCGTTTGCCTGCGCGCTGCTCAATGCGCAGCCGATGGGCTTCTATTCGGCCAGCCAGATCGTGCAGGACGCGCGCCGTGGCAGCGCCGAGCGGGGCGGCGTGGCCGTGCTGCCGGTGGATGTATGCATCAGTGATTGGGACAACACCCTGGAAGGCGGCGATGCCCGCACCCAGCCGGCCATACGGCTGGGGCTGCGGCAGCTGGCCGGCTGCAGCGAAGCGGCGGCACGGGCGGTGATGGCGGCCCGTGCGCAGGCTCCCTTCGCCGATGTGGCCGACCTGTGCCGCCGTGCACGGCTGGATGCAAAGGCCCGCCAGGTATTGGCCGATGGCGGGGCACTGGCCGCGCTGGCCGGCAACCGCAATGCCGCGCGCTGGGCGGTGGCCGGCATCGAACGCGCGATGCCGCTGCTGCAGGGCAGTCCGGACGAGCAGGACATCGTGCTGCCGGCGCCCAACGTGGCCGAGGAAATGCTGTCCGACTACCGTGCCAGCGGGCTGACACTGGGTGAACATCCACTGGCGCTGTTGCGCACGCGGCTGCAGCAGGAGCGCGCGCTGGACTCGCGCCAGCTGCGCGCCACCGCGCATGGGCGCGGCGTGCACACCATCGGGCTGGTGACCCAGCGACAGAAGCCCGGCACGGCCAACGGCACGGTGTTCGTCACCCTGGAAGACGAGCACGGCATGGTCAACGTGGTGGTCTGGTCGCATCTGGCGCTGCGCCGGCGCAAGGCGCTGCTGGGGTCGCGGCTGCTGGGAGTGCGCGGGCGCTGGGAGTGCGTGGACGGGGTGCGCCACCTGATCGCCGGCGACCTGCACGACTACAGCCACCTGCTGGCCGGGCTGAACGCCCCATCGCGCGACTTCCGGTAGTGGCGGCCGTCACTACCGGGCGGGGTTGCGCCCTGCACGCAACAGTCACGGTTTTAGGATAGGGTGCGCAATCCGTCGGCCCTGTGCCCCGCTGCCCGGGCCCGCCGGATTGTCCTTGGAGGATGCATGAGCAAGTCCGCTTCAGTGGAAACCACCCCCGGTCCGGTGCTGCTGCCGACCCCGGAAGTACAGCAGGCGCAGCACCTGCTCGCCCGCCAGCAGATCGCGGTGGCGATGGAGCGCGCCCGACGCGCGGCCGACGCCGATATCGCCGAACGCCACGCCGTACTGTCGCGCTGACCTGCGCGTGGTGGAGGCGATGACGGCAACGGTCGTCACCCTCTGATCGAGTCGGCACGCCGTGGCCGCCACGGCACGGCCTGCCCCACCCTCTCAAATGGTAACTGTTATCATTATCATCGGGCTTCGGGGGGAGTGCGCCGGCGCGTGTCGCGGTTTATCCTGAATGGGGGAAAACCCCGGCGAGACCCTTTCGCGCTCGGCTTACACGCAGCGACCTAGACTGAGGCGCAATTTTTGAATCTACCGGGTGAGCGATTCGTGGGCTCCTGTAATGAGAGAGATCGGTTGCGGGCCCTGAAGCGCGATGTGCGGAACGGGGAAGCGTGGGATGGATCGTGTTGCGCAGGCAGCACGGCAGGCCTGCGCGTTGACGCGAGGTAACCTGGATGACTGAGACCCCCACCCGCGTCCGGCTTGATGCAGGCTTGGCGATGCTGCCCGATGGCGGCTCGCCGCTGCCCATGCCCGAACAGGAACTGCACCGGGGCGAGCTGAAGATCCGCCGCCACCGTACCTCGCCGCGCCTGATCGGGCTGCGCCGTGCCTACCTGTTCGGCGGCACCGCACTGATGACCGCTGCGGCCACCGTGATGATGTGGCGGGTGCTGTCGCCGAACGGGGTCAGCGTGCTGGAGGCCTGCCTGCTGGTGCTGTTCGTGGGCCTGTTCGGCTGGATCGCGCTGGCCTTCGCCAGTGCCGTGGCCGGCTTCCTGACCGCGGTGTTCGATCGCGGCTACCGGCTGGGCATCGACCCGGACGAGCCGCTGCCGCAGCTGCATACGCGTACCGCGTTGCTGATGCCCACCTACAACGAAGACCCGCGGCGGCTGCTGGCCGGCCTGCAGGCGATCTACGAATCGGTGGCGGCCACCGGCCAGCTGGCCAACTTTGATTTCTATGTGCTCAGCGATACGCGCCGCGAAGACATCTCGCATGCCGAAGAGCAGGTATTCGCCGAACTGCGCGAAACGCTGGATGCGCACGACCATCTGTTCTATCGCCGCCGCGCCGACAACGGCGGGCGCAAGGCCGGCAACATCGCCGACTGGGTGCGCCGTTTCGGTGGCGACTATCCGCAGATGCTGATCCTGGACGCCGACAGCCTGATGACCGGCGACACCATCGTCCGCCTCGCCGCGGGCATGGAACACAACCCGGACGTGGGCATCATCCAGACCCTGCCGGTGGTGGTCGGCGGCCGCACGCTGTTCTCGCGCATGCAACAGTTCGGCGGCCGCGTGTACGGCCCGGTGATCGCCCGCGGCGTGGCCTGGTGGCACGGCGCGGAGAGCAATTACTGGGGCCACAACGCGATCATCCGCACCGTGGCCTTCGCCGAGAATGCCGGCCTGCCCGCGCTGCCCGGGCAGGAGCCGTTCGGTGGCCACGTGCTCAGCCACGACTTCGTGGAAGCGGCGCTGATGCGTCGCGGTGGCTGGGCCGCGCACATGGTGCCCTACCTGAAAGGCAGCTACGAAGAAGGCCCGCCGACGCTGACCGACATGATGGTGCGCGACCGCCGCTGGTGCCAGGGCAACCTGCAGCACGGCAAGATCGTCGGCAGCCGCGGCCTGCACTGGATCAGCCGGGTGCACATGCTGATCGGCATCGGCCATTATTTCACCGCCCCGATGTGGGCGATGCTGATGCTGATCGGCATCGCCATCCCGCTGTTCCAGGAGGGTATCGACCTCAACGGCGTGCTGCACCTTTCGCCCAGTGTCTACTGGCGTACCCAGGACGAAACCCACGTGGTGCGGCTGTTCGCGGTGACCATGGGCGTGCTGCTGATGCCGAAGATCCTCGGCTACCTGGCCACCCTGCTTGAGCCGGCCTGCCGCCGCGGCTGTGGCGGGGCGGTGCGGATGTTCATCGCCATGCTGCTGGAAACCGTGCTGGCTGCGCTGATGGCCCCGGTGGTGATGTACGTGCAGTCGCGCGGCGTGGCCGAAGTGCTGGCGGGCAAGGATTCGGGCTGGGATGCCCAGCAGCGCGACGATGGCCGCGTGGATTGGTTCGCCCTGGTCAAGGCCTACGGTGGCCTGAGCCTGTTCGGCGCCTTCATGGGCGTGCTGGCCTGGGCGGTTTCGCCGGCGCTGGCGGCCTGGATGGCCCCGGTGGTGATCGGCATGATGCTGTCCATCCCGGTGGTGGCGCTGACCTCTTCGCGCGGTCCGGGCAGCTGGCTGCGCCGGTTGAAGCTGATGGACATCCCGGAAGAACGCGACCCGCCGGACGTGCTGGTGCGTGCCGCGCAGCTGCGCCGCGAAGCGCTGTCGAAGCCGCCGCTGTACTGAGTCGCGCATAATGCGGCTTCGATACAGAGGAGCCGCAACATGCTGCAGACGGTGGAACAGGAAACCGGCGCATCGCCGCAATGGGCAGTCATCTGGCTGCATGGACTGGGTGCGGACGGCAACGACTTCGCCCCGATCGTGCCCGAGTTGGTGCGTCCGGGCTGGCCGGCGCTGCGCTTCGTCTTCCCGCATGCGCCGGTACGTCCGATCACCATCAACAACGGCGTGCCGATGCGCGGCTGGTACGACATCGTCGGCATGGACTTCCGTTCGCGTGCGGACATGGACGGTGTGCGTGCCTCGGTGGTTGAACTGGATGCGCTGATCCAGCGCGAGATCGACCGTGGCATTCCGGCCGAGCGCATCTTCCTGGCGGGCTTCTCGCAGGGCGGGGCGGTGATCCTGACCGCTGCCCTGCAACGTACCGCGCCGCTGGCCGGGCTGATCGCGCTGTCCACCTACCTGCCCGAAGCCGAAACCGCCGCGCGCATCGATGGCGCCGTGCAGGTGCCGGTGTTCATGGCGCACGGCACGCAGGATCCGGTGATTCCGCTGCAGGTGGCCGAACACACCGCCGCCACGCTGCGCACGCTGGGCGTGGAGGTGCAGTGGCAGTCCTATCCGATGGCCCACCAGGTGTGTGGCGAAGAGATCAGTGCACTCGCAGACTGGCTGCAGACCCGCCTGCAGGCTGGCTGACCCATGAGCACGCCTGCCGCCACCCCCTGGATGCCTGAACTGTGCCGCCTGCCGCGGCTTGCCGCGATGTGCGGGCTGGCGTTGCTGGTGGTGGTGGTGCTGGCGCTGGCGCCTGACGATGGGCGCCACTGGAGCGTGGGCCGGCTGCTGTCGGCGAGTGGTTTTGCGCTGTGGCTGGCGCTGGCGGTCACCGTGGCGCTGTGTGGGCTTCGCAAGCTGCTTTCGACCCTGCCTGCGCTACCGGGATCGGTGGCAGCCATCGCGCTGACGGCGGTGATCGCGGTCATCGGCGCGGGCATCATCCATGCCCTGTATGCGGCACTCGGTGATGACTTCGCCAACGGCATCGGCTTCTGGCGGTTCACCCTGGGCAGTGCGGCCACCACCGCACTGATCAGCGCGGTGGCGCTGCGCTACTTCTATGTCAGCGACCGCTGGGCGGCGCAGGTGCAGGCGCAGGCCCGTGCCGAAGCCGATGCCCTGCAGGCACGCATCCGCCCGCATTTCCTGTTCAACAGCATGAACCTCATCGCCAGCCTGGTACGGCGCGATGCCGTGGTGGCCGAACGCGCGGTGCTCGACCTGTCCGATCTGTTCCGCGCCGCGTTGGGTGCGGGCGAGGGCGATTCGACGCTGCATGAAGAATGCGAGCTGGCCGAGCGCTACCTGTCCATCGAATCGCTGCGGCTGGGCGAACGTCTGCAGGTGCGCTGGCAGCGACCTGCCGAACTGCCCTGGCAGCAGCCGATGCCGCGCCTGGTGCTGCAGCCGCTGGTCGAAAACGCGGTGTTGCACGGCATATCGCGATTGCCCGAAGGGGGCCTGATCGAACTGGAGCTGGCCTGCGTGGATGGGGTGCTGCAGATCCTGATCCGCAATCCGGCACCGGACCCCAGCGCACCGGCCTTGTCGCTGTCGCGCGGCACCGGGCACGCCCTGCACAACATCGCCCACCGGCTGGCCTGGCGCTTCGGTCCGGCCGCGCGGATGACGGCAGGCTGGAGCGGGGGCTACTATGAATGCCGCATCGCCATACCGGTTCGATGAGGGGAGCGCGCCGTGAGGGTAGTGATCGCAGATGACGAACCGCTGGCGCGTGAGCGCCTGCAGTCGCTGCTGGCCGATCTTCCCGATGTTTCCGTGGTGGCTGAAGCGGCCAATGGCGAGCAGGCGCTGCACGCCTGTGCGGAGCTGCAGCCGGACCTGGTGCTGCTGGATATCGCCATGCCCGGGCTGGATGGGCTGGAGACCGCGCGGCATCTTGCGACCTTCGAACCGCGCCCGGCGGTGGTGTTCTGCACCGCCTACGATGCGCATGCGTTGTCGGCCTTTGAAGCGGCGGCGATCGACTACCTGATGAAGCCGGTGCGGCCGGAACGGCTGGCGGCAGCGATCGAGCGCGCACGTGTTTTCCTGGCCGGGCGCGGCGACGCGCAGGGCAACGGCGATGGCCGTGCACGCACCGTGTTGTGCGCGCGCCTGCGCGGTGGCCTGCGTTTGATTCCGGTGGAAGACATCCACTATCTGCAGGCCGAGGAAAAGTACGTGGTGGTACACCATGCACGTGGCGAAGACCTGATCGAGGAATCGCTGAAGTCGCTGGAAGAAGAGTTCGCTGCGCGTTTCGTGCGCATCCACCGCAATTGCCTGGTGGCGCGGCACGAGCTGATCGAACTGCGCCGCGGCACGGCCGGGCAGGTGCAGGCGGTACTGCGGCACGGCAAGCAGCCTTTGGAGGTAAGTCGCCGCTGCGTGGCGACCCTGCGGCAGGATCTGCGTCACCTTTAAGAACATCAGCGTCAACGTCAACGTCAACGTCAAAAGCTGCAGGGCTGTGTGTTGGCGGGGCGGGGTGGCCATGGAACATGCGGCCCTGGTAGCGCCGACCCATGGTCGGCGGAATGTTTCAGGTGAACGGATAAAGAGCCGCCGACCATGGGTCGGCGCTACCGCTTTTCCTTCTTTCATTACGTGGCGGGCGGCCCCGGAACCTGTCAGGGCGCCGGGCGGTGGGGCTGGGCGGGGGCGTTGAGCGCCATGGATGGCGCGAAACGAGGCCCGCATGGGTGAGGGCGCTTTGCTTGCGAAGCACGGCTTCGCAAGCGCCCGAACGCACAGCCGCCCAGCGGCTGGGCCGGACCCCGGAGGGGCAGTTTTTGCCGTCCCCCGACCAGCCCCACCACCCGGCGCCAGGCACGCAGCCTGCTTTTCGCAGCAGCCCGCCACGAGGGGGTCTCACCCGTTCGCCCCCCATCCCGATGCGCGATAATGACCGCATGGATACCCTGCGCATCGCCACCCGCAAGAGCCCGCTCGCCCTCTGGCAGAGCGAATACGTCGCTGACCGGCTTCGCCACGCCCATCCCGGCCTGCATGTCGAACTGATCCCGATGAGCACGCGCGGCGACGAAGTGCTGGACCGCTCGCTGGCCGCCATCGGCGGCAAGGGTCTGTTCCTGAAGGAGCTGGAGCTGGCGATGCTGCGTGGCGAAGCGGACTGCGCGGTGCATTCGCTGAAGGACGTGCCGATGGAACTCGATGCGCCGTTCGTGTTGCCGGCGATCCTGCCGCGGCATGACCCGGCCGACGGCTTCGTTTCCAATCTGTATGCCTCGCTGGATGCGCTGCCGCTGGGCGCGCGCGTAGGCACCTCCTCGCTGCGCCGGCAGGCCCAGCTGCGCGCGCTGCGCCCGGACCTGGAACTGCTGGACCTGCGCGGCAACGTCAATACCCGCCTGGCCAAGCTGGACAACGGCGGCTACGACGCCATCGTACTGGCCGTGGCGGGACTGGAGCGGCTGGGACTGGGGCAGCGCATCGTGGCACGCCTGCAGCCGCCGCACTGGCTGCCGGCACCGGCGCAGGGGGCGGTGGCCGTGGAATGCGATGGCGGCAATGCCGAGCTGCTGCGCTTGTTCGCGGCGCTGGACGACGCACGCACCCGCAGCTGCGTGGAGGCCGAGCGCGCAATGAATCGCACGTTGCATGGCAGCTGCCATGTGCCGGTGGCGGCGATCGCGCTGTGGCAGGGCGAGGACCTGCACCTGCAGGGGCTGGTCGGCGGCGTGGCCGATGGCACTGCGGTGCGTGCCGAAGCCGTGGGCCCCGGCACTGATCCCGAGGCGCTGGGCAGGACCGTGGCGCAGTTGCTGCTGGATGGCGGGGCAGGCGAACTGCTGGCGTAGCGCCGGGCGTCGTGCCGACCTTGGTCGGCATGCATGACGGTGCCGACCAGGGTCGGCACGACGTCGCCTTACTTGAACTTGTAGACCACGTTCATGGTGGTCAGCGTGTCGGTCTTCTGCTTGTCGTCGGCCACGTCGCTGTTGTGGCGCGCCTGCCAGGCGGCCTTCAGCGCGAGATGTTCGTTCATGCTTACCGACACGCCGAAATCGTTCTGCGCGAAGGTGTTGTACGAACCGGATTCGACCAGCAGCGTGTTGACCAGGTCGGTGTTGGGGGTCAGCGAATACTTGATGTCGAAGAAGCCACGACCGATCAGGCCGGTGCGGGTCTGATCGTCTTCGGTGCTGTGGGTGCGGCGCACACCAGGGCCGACCTGGGCGTCCAGCGAGAAGCGGTCATTGCCCCACAGCCGGGTGCCGTAACCCAGACCGAACGAGCTCTGCCGATCATAGGTGGCGAAATCGTCGCGCTCGTAACGGACCGTGGCGGTGATCTGGCGGTGCTCGCCCAGCTGCAACGCGCTGCCGGCACTGCCGGTGTAGCGGTTGGCGGTGGTGTTGCTGACCTTGCTTTCGGTGCCGTCATCGTTGGTCTGGATCGATTCCGAACGCGAACGCAGGCCGAACAGGTCCATGCTGTGCACCCAGTCGTCATCGGTGTAGCGCAGGCGCAGGCGACCGTTGGCGCTCTCGGTGGTGCTGTTGCCGCGTGCAGAAGCGAAGCCGAGTTCACCGCCGCTGCCGCTCCAGGGAGAGGTCATCGCCGCCAGTTCGGCGGGGTCCTGGGCGAATGCCGCAGGGGCGGCCAGCAACAACGGAACCAGCAGGGAAACACGCAGGGACATCAGGAATTCTCCGGGGGCGGGGATCGAGCGCAGTGCGTGATGATAGCGTTAACCCCTCGCTGCCTCGACCGCAGACGACGCCGCGCTTCAGTCGGCGTTTCTACAAATCCCCATTCAGGACAGGCGAAGCTGCATCTCCGGGCGGCGGGACCTGCAGCGACGGATCATTCAAGCGCGAATAGCGCAGGGTGATCCGGTAGGGCTGCTGCTTGTTGAAGCCATCGCGCTGGATCTGCCGCGGAAGACCGTCGCCGCCGATCCAGTACTGCAGCGTTTCGCCACTGCCGGCCGGGCCGTCGATCCGGTACACGCGCGTGGCCGTGCCATCGATGTCGGCCGGCCCACGGTCTTCCACCCGCAGGTCCTGCAGGCGCGCTTCAGAGGGCAGCGGGCTGCGCCATTGTTCCAGGGTGCCAGCTGGCAGCGGCACCTGCTGCATGCGGCCCTCCGCCTGCAGGAAGAAGGTGTCGCCGATGATCGTCTGCACGCCGGCCGGTGTCTCCAGCCGATAGCGGTCCGGGGCCACGAAGTCCATCCCGCTGCGGACCACCTGGCCCGCCTGTGCACCGTGCAGTGTCATTTCGGCATGGAAGCTGCGCAGGCTGGCGAAACGTCGGCTGGCCTCCAGCACGGCCGACGCCGGGTCCGCCGCCGGCGCTGCCGCCGGGTGCGCGGCATCGGCCGATGGCACGCTGGCCGGCGGTGGGCTGGGTTGTTGGCAACCCGCCAGCAACGCGGTCGCCAGGATCAGGGAACACAGGGGAAGCAGGCGCATGCGGGGCAGGCCGAGGCGTGGGGATCGACACGATAGCCGATCATGGCCGCCACAATGGCCGCGAGTCGGACATAATCGGGGTCATGGACCGATACGAACGCATCACTGCCCTGCATCGTCTGCTCAAGTCTGCCCGCTATCCGGTCACGGTGGCGACGCTGCAGGACAAGCTTGGCTGTTCCCGTGCCACGGTCTACCGCGACCTGGCCTTCCTGCGGGATGCGCTGATGGCACCGATCGAAGGCGACGGCGAGGCGGGCTTCCGCTACATGGCCGATGAAAGCGACCGCTTCGAGCTGCCCGGGCTGTGGCTGAGTTCGGAGGAACTGCACGCATTGCTGGCCTCCCAGCATCTGCTCGCACGCACCGGTGGTGGGGTGCTGTCCTCGGTGCTGGCCCCGCTGCAGCAGCGCATCGAAGGGCTGTTGGCGGCCCAGGCCGGCGTCTCCAGCTGGCCGGTGGACCGGGTCCGGGTGATTCCGCACCGGGTACGCAAGTTCGACGAAGGCAGCTTCCGCAGCGTGGCGTCGGCGGTGCTGGAACGGCGCCAACTGGCGTTCGAATATCGCGCGCGTTCCACCGACGAGGCCACCCGCCGCACGGTATCCCCCCAGCGCCTGACCCACTACCGCGACAACTGGTACCTGGATGCCTGGGACCACGACCGCGATGCCCTGCGCAGTTTCGCCGTGGACCGCATCAACAAGGCACGGGTGATCGATGCGCCGGCCACCGATGTCGATGACACCGTGCTGGACGCCCAGCTGGGTGCCAGCTATGGCATCTTCTCCGGCGCCCCGAAAGGCTGGGCGACGATCCTGTTCAGCGCCAAGGCCGCCCGATGGGTGGCCGACGAGCATTGGCACGCCAACCAGCAGGGCCGCTACCTGGCCGATGGGCGCTATGAACTGAAGGTGCCCTACAGTGTTTCCCGCGAATTGCTGATGGATGTGCTGCATTACGGTTCCGATGCCGAGATCATCGAACCGGTGATGCTGCGCGAACAGGCCAAGAGCCTGCTCGCCCTGGCCCTCAGCAATTACGAATGACCCTCTCCCCCGAGACCCTCCCATGATGAAGAAGTCCCTGTTGTTGTCCCTGTTCGCTGCCGTGGCCCTGGCCGCCTGTGGCAAATCCGGCGAACCCTCGCAGAAGCTGATCGTGGCCGCCACGGCGGTGCCCCACGCGGAGATCCTCGAGGTGGTCAAGCCGATGCTGAAGGAGCAGGGTGTGGACCTGGATGTGCGCGTGTTCAACGACTACGTGCAGCCCAACGACCAGCTGGTGCAGAAGCAGGTGGACGTCAATTACTTCCAGACCGAGCCCTACCTGGACGCGTACAACCGGGATCGCAAGTCCGGGCTGGTGACCGTGGCCGGCGTGCACATCGAGCCCTTCGGTGCGTATTCGCGCAAGGTCAAGTCGCTGGATGAACTGCGCGAAGGCGCCGACGTGGTGATCCCCAACGATCCCAGCAACAACAGCCGCGCGCTGATCCTGCTGCACAACGCCGGGGTCATCCAGCTGCAGGACCCGAAGAACGCCCTGGCCACCCAGCGTGACATCATCGCCAACCCGAAGAACCTGAAGTTCCGCGAGCTGGATTCGGCGATGCTGCCGCGCGTGCTGGACCAGGTCGACCTGGCGCTGATCAACACCAACTACGCGCTGGATGCCGGCCTCAATCCCACCCAGGATGCGCTGGCGATCGAGAGCAAGGATTCGCCGTACGTGAACTTCCTGGTGGCGCGGCCGGACAACAAGGACGACCCGCGCGTGCAGAAGCTGGCCAAGGCGTTGACCAGCCCGCAGGTGAAGGAATTCATCGCGCAGAAGTACAAGGGCGCGGTGCTGCCGGCGTTCTGACCCATCGGTCCGCCGGGCATGGCCCGGCGCTGACAGAACCCCGCATCACCAGGCGAGGGCCGCATTGACGGCCCGTTGCCAGCCCGCATACAGCGCCTCGCGCTGGGCCGCGGACATCGTCGGCTCGAAGCGCCGGTCCACGCCCCACTGGGCCGCGATCTGCGCACGGCTCTCCCAGAAGCCGGTCGCCAGCCCGGCCAGGTAGGCCGCGCCCAGCGCGGTGGTTTCCGCCACCTGCGGGCGCAGCACCGGCACGCCCAGCAGGTCGCTCTGGAACTGCCCCATGAAGTCATTGGCGATCGCCCCGCCGTCGGCGCGCAGTTCCTTCAATTCGATGCCTGCGTCGGCCTGCATGGCGGCCAACACGTCGCGGGTCTGGTAGGCAATGGATTCGACCGCCGCGCGGATGAAGTGTTCTTTGGTGGTGCCGCGGGTGACCCCGAACATCGCGCCGCGCGCGTCGCTGCGCCAGTACGGCGCGCCCAGCCCGACGAAGGCGGGAACCAGGTACACGCCGCCGGTATCGGGCACGCGTTCGGCGTAGGCCTGGCAGTCGCTGGACTTGCCGAACATGCGCAGCCCGTCGCGCAGCCACTGCACCACCGATCCGGCGACGAAGATCGAACCTTCCAGCGCATATTCCACCTGGCCGTCCACATTCCACGCGATGGTGGTCAGCAGGCCGTTGGCTGAAGTGACCGCTTGGCGGCCGGTGTTCATCAGCATGAAGCAGCCGGTGCCATAGGTGTTCTTGGCCATGCCCGGTTCGAAACAGGCCTGCCCGAACAGCGCCGCCTGCTGGTCACCGGCGATGCCGGCGATGGGAATCCGTCGATCGAAGAAGAACTGCGGCCGCGTATGGCCGTACACCTCGCTGCTGCTGCGCACGTCCGGCAGCATCGCGCGCGGTATGTCCAGCAGCGCCAGCAGCTCCTCGTCCCAGGCCAGTGTGTGGATGTTGAACAGCAGCGTGCGCGCGGCGTTGGTCATGTCGGTCACGTGCACCGCGCCGCCGGTGAGGTTCCATATCAGCCAGCTGTCGATGGTTCCGAACAGCAGCTCGCCGCGTTCGGCCCGCGCCTGCGCACCGTCCACATGGTCCAGGATCCAACGGATCTTGGTGGCGGAAAAGTAGGCATCCACCACCAGCCCGGTCCGGCTGCGGATCAGCGCCTCATGGTTGTCGGCCTTCAGCTGCTCACAGATCGCCTGGCTCTGGCGCGACTGCCAGACGATGGCGTTGTGGATCGGCTGGCCGGTCGCCTTGTCCCAGACGACCGTGGTTTCGCGCTGGTTGGTGATGCCGATGGCGGCGATGCGGCGCGGATCGACCTGCTGCTGGTTGAGCAGTTCGGTCAGGGTGGTATAGACGCTGGTCAGGATCTCGCGCGGATCGTGTTCCACCCAGCCGGGCTGCGGGAACAGCTGGGCGAACTCACGTTGCGCGCTGCCCGCGATACGACCATCACGGTCGAACAGGATGGCGCGGGAACTGGTGGTGCCCTGGTCGATGGCAAGGATGAAATCAGGTTCCATGAAGGTGTCCTGGTCGGTTCGTTGGACGCTGCGGCAGCGACGCGCGCGGCAGGGAGTTCATTGTGCGCCGCAGTCGCTCGCAACGACCGTGGAATCTGCCAGCGCACGCTGGCGCGCCGGAAGGAACGGCAGGATGAGCCAGCGGTAGGCGGCCCCGCCGAGTGCGCCGCCGATCAGCGGGCCGACGATGGGGATCCACCAGTAATGATGTTCGGCCGGCAACGCGGCGCGGTCCCAGCCGGCGAGCCAGGCGAACACGCGCGGACCGAAATCGCGGGCGGGATTGATCGCCCAGCCCTCCAGATAGCCCATCGATGCGCCGATGCAGGCCACCAGCAGGCCGATCATCAGCGCGCCGCCGTTCGCCCCCGGTGCGGCCTCGTTGTAACGCTCGGTGATGGCGAAGATGCCGAACACCAGGAACGCGGTCAGGATGACCTCATTGCGCAGCGCATGCAGCGGCGTTACCGCCAGTCCCGGCGCAGTGAGGAACACCCCGGCCGCGCCCCCTTCAGCGCGGGTCATCCCGTGCAGGTCGTTGTAATGGTCGAGGACCGGGCCATACAGCAGCAGCACGATCGCCGCGCCGACGAAACCGCCCAGCACCTGCGCCGCCCAGTACGGCAGCACGCGTGGCCACGGAAAACCGCGATACAGCGCAAGGGCCAGGGTCACCGCCGGATTGGCGTGGGTGCCCGATACCGACGCCGTGGCGTATATCGCAACGGTGACCGCCAGTCCCCAGGTGATGCACAACCCCCAGTAGGCATGCTGGTAGGGACTGGGGTCGTACAGCAGGTACATGGCGGCCGCAGAGCAGCCGATGCTGATGATGATCGCCACCGCGACCGCTTCGGAAATCAGTTCGCCTGCAAGCTGCCGTCGTGTCATGCGGTGTTCCTCATCGTGCAATCAGGGAGAGCCCAGGGCACGTCGGCCGGTGGGTGCGTGGGTGTCCAGCCAGCGGGCCAGCCGATGCTGCTGCGAAGCGTCCAGCGCCAGGCCCAGTCGGGTGCGTCGCCACAGCACGTCATCTGCCTGGCGAACCCATTCGCGCGCACACAGGTAGCGCACCTCGGCTTCATACAGATCGGCGCCGAAGTGCGTGCCGAGCGCGTCCATCGAATCGGCCTGGCCGAGGATCAACGCGGCCCGCGCGCCATAGGTGCGGGCCCAGCGCGCCGCGAGCGACGGCGGCAGCCATGGCCATTGCGTTGCCAGCCAGGCCGCGCCCTGCGCCGGCGTACCGCGTTCGGCCCCGGGTAGCGGCGCGCCGCTGGCTGTCCATGCAGGCGCTGCATTGCCGCCAAGGTGCGCCAACAGGTCAACCGCCTCTTCGGCCAGGCGCCGATACGTGGTCAGTTTGCCCCCGAGTACGTTCAGCAGCGGCGCGCCCTCGGCATCCAGCTCCAGCCGGTAATCACGGCTCACCGTGCTGGCCTCGGCGTCCGCGTCATCCAGCAACGCGCGCACCCCGCTGAACTCCCACACGATGTCGCGTGGGCTGGTCTGCTGGCGGAAACTGCGATTGGCCGCCGCGCAGAGATAGTCACGCTGGGCGTCGTCCACGTGCACAGCGCCGGGATCGCCATCGAAGTCCACGTCGGTCGTGCCGATGAGGGTGTAGCGGTCTTCGAAGGGAATGGCGAACACGATGCGGCCATCGGGTTGCTGCAGCAGGTAGGCATGGTCATGCGCGTACAGCGCCGGCACCACGATGTGGCTGCCCTGTACCAGGCGCAGCGGGACGCTCCGGGTCAGGCTGATGTCGTCGACGAATGCGGGCACCCAGGGGCCGGTGGCGTTGACCAGCATCCGCGTGCGCACGCTGCGCTGGCTGCCATCCGGGTCGCGCAGGTCGACCGACCAGCCATCGGCCTCCCGCCACGCCTGCTCGCAGCGCGTGCGCGTCCATATGCGGGCACCACGCTCGGCGGCATCGATGGCGTTGGCCACCACCAGCCGGGCGTCCGGCGCCTGCGCGTCGCTGTAGGTGAATCCACGGCGCAGGCCATCGTGCAGCGGTGCGCCAAGCGGATGGGTGGACAGCCGCAGTGAACGCGATCTTGGCAGCAGCGACGATCGTCCACCCAGGTGGTCGTAGAGCCACAATCCCAGACCGATCAGCCACGCGGGCCGAAGGTGGGACTCATGCGGCAGTACGAAGGGCAGCGGCTGCACCAGGTGCGGCGCGATCCGCAGCAGGACCTCGCGCTCTTTCAACGACTTGCGGACCATGCCGAACTGGCGGTGTTCCAGGTAGCGCAGCCCGCCATGGATGAGCTTGGAGCTCGCGCTGGACGTGTGCGAAGCCAGGTCGTGCTGTTCGCACAGGGCGACCTCCAGCCCGCGTCCCGCCGCGTCGCGGGCGATCCCGGCTCCATTGATCCCCCCGCCCACCACCAGCATGTCGAGCATCTGCGGTCGCCCTCCGGCAGGCATCTGCCGTCTCTGGGCCCGAGCCTAGCGCACTGCGGCTGGCGGAAACGTGGCATGCGCACCGTTACGCGTGCGCGGTGAAATGACAACGGGCCCCGAAGGGCCCGCTGCGGTGAAACGATGTTGCCTGCGTCGTGCTTAGAAGCGCGCGCCGATACCGAAGCCGACAGTCCACGGATCCAGCTTGGCGTCTGCGCCGGTACCTTCGCCGCCGACCTTCACTTCCGGACGTGCGTGCATGTAGCGCGCATCGGCTCGGGCGAACCAGGTGGAGTTGATGTTCATGTCCACGCCGACGGTGCCGATGGCGCCCTTGGCGGTTTCCAGGCCGATGTGCTCGGTGACGCCCGGAGCGGTCAGGTCTTCATTGCTGAAGTTCGACTCGTAGTAACCGACGCCGACGAACGGACGGAACACGTTGTCCGCCTGACCGAAGTGGTACTGGCCGCTCAGTGCGATCGGCTGCTGTTCCACCGTGCCCAGGCGCTCGTTGCCGACGCCGCGCACGCGGTGGTTGAACTTGTCGGCTGCGCCCCACAGCTCAACGGCCCAGTTGTCGTTGATGTAGTAGCTCAGGCTCAGGGTCGGTGCCGGGCCGCCGTCGAACTTGCGGATGCCTTCAACCGGATCGTTCTTCGGCTGCAGCAGCGCAACGCCGCCGACCACGGCGAAGTGCTTGCCCGAAGCCGTGTCGGTGCTGCTGTCAGTGGCCGAATAGTCCTGCGCGAAGGCGCTCGGAGCAAACGCGGCGGCGGTCAGCAGGGAAAGGCTCAGGATACGGATGGAGCGCATGGGGGAATCTCCTCGGGGTTCTTGTTATGGGTCCCCTGTCGGGGCGCAGCCAACGTATTCCCGTGAACATGAATCGAGTCCGACGCGCGTTAAAAAATAGTTGGATGCGTTCAGCAAAACGCGGGAAATGCCTACTGCGATGTAGAGTTGCGTCAATGAAAGATGTTCATGCAGATCGTCGGGATGTGACTGGAAACGACATATGCATCGGGTTGCCTGCGCAGCTCGATGCGCAGGCGCGGGTGCTGGTGCTGGGTTCGATGCCGGGGGTGGCGTCCCTGCGCGAGGCCCGTTACTACGCCCATCCACGCAACCGCTTCTGGCCGCTGATGTCGCTGTTGGCGGGGATCGATGCGGGGCTGCCGTACGCGGCGCGGGTGGCTGCGCTGAACGAGGCCGGCATCGGCCTTTGGGACGTGATCGGGCGATGCCGCCGGCGGGGCAGCCTGGATGCAGACATCGTGCGTGGCAGCGAGGTGCCCAATCAGCTCGCGGAGGTACTGGCGACGCTGCCGGCACTGCAGCTGGTGGCGTGCAATGGTGCCGCCGCACACCGCGCGTTCCAGCGCTTCATCGTTCCGGGCCTGCAGCGGCCGCTGGACGTGCCGGTTCTGGCGCTGCCCTCGACCAGTCCTGCCAATGCGGCCGCCTCGCTGCCGGCGCTGCAGCACGCTTGGCGGGCGGTCGGTGAGTCACTGGCGCGCCTGTAATGAAGGGACAATACGCCACCGACTGGAAGCGGCTGGCGCCATGCCCTCGCAGCGCAAGCGCGCTGCTACAACAGCGTGTCCCGGGACAGTGCGGACTGAAAACGCCATCAACGGTTGGCGAGGGGGCCATGCTGGCCGCACAATAGAGGATTCCCTACACCAGATTGCCGGAGTTATCCCCATGGCCGAAATCAAGGAAGCCCTCGTCCCCGATATCGGTGACTACAGCGATATCCCGGTAATCGAGGTGCTGGTCGCCGTCGGCGATACGGTCAAGAAGGACCAGGGGCTGGTCACGCTGGAAAGCGACAAGGCGACGATGGAAGTGCCGTCGTCGGTCGCAGGCGTGGTCAAGGAGATCAAGGTAAAGGTCGGCGACAACCTGTCTGAAGGCAAGGTCGTGGCGCTGATCGAGGTCGCTGAAAGTGACGCACCGGCCGCCAAGCCGGCCGCCGCCGCTGCCGCACCTGCGCCGGCCAAGGCTGCCGCTGCGCCGGCGCAGGCCGCCCAGCAGAGCGCCCCGGCCGCTGCCGCCCCGGCCCCCGCCGCCGGTGGTGGCGCGGTGGAAGCGCTGGTCCCGGACATCGGCGATTACTCGGATATCCCGGTCATCGAGATCCTGGTCGCCGTGGGCGACACGGTGAAGAAGGACCAGGGCCTGGTCACGCTGGAAAGTGACAAGGCCACGATGGAAGTACCCTCGTCGGTTGCCGGCGTGGTCAAGGAAATCAAGGTCAAGGTCGGTGACACCCTGTCGCAGGGCAAGGTCGTGGCGATCATCGAAGCCGAAGGCGCGGCCAATGCCGCTCCGGCGCCGACCAAGGCCAATGCTGCGGCCAACGAAGCGGCCGAAACCGCCACCAAGGTCGAGCCGGTCGCCGTGCCGGCACAGCCGGACAAGCTGGCTGCCCGTGAGATCGCCAGCGCCCCGTCCGCCGGGGCGCCGAGCAGCCCGCCGGTGCAGTTCAACGCCGACAGCGTGCTGCCGGCCAAGGTGCCCTATGCCACCCCGGCGGTGCGCGTGTTCGCCCGCGAACTGGGCGTGGACCTGCTGCAGATCAGCGGTACCGAAAAGGGCGGCCGCATCACCAAGGGCGACGTGCAGAAGTTCGTCAAGGCCGCACTCACCGGCGGCGGCGCTGCTGGCACGTCCGCACCGGCTGCTGTCGGCGGTGGCCTGAACCTGCTGCCGTGGCCGAAGGTCGACTTCAGCAAGTTCGGCGAGGTCGAGGTCCAGCCGCTGTCGCGCATCAAGAAGATCTCCGGTGCGAACCTGGCGCGCAACTGGGCCATGATTCCGCACGTCACCCAGTTCGAACAGGCCGACATCACCGAGCTGGAAGCCCTGCGCGTGGCGCTGAACAAGGAAAACGAGAAGGCCGGCATCAAGCTGACCATGCTCGCCTTCCTGGTCAAGGCCAGTGCCGCGGCGCTGAAGAAGTTCCCCGAGTTCAACGCCTCCCTGGATGCCAGCGGCGAGAACCTGACCCTGAAGAAGTACTTCAACATCGGCTTCGCCGCCGACACCCCGAACGGCCTGGTCGTTCCGGTGGTGCGCGATGTCGACAAGAAGGGCGTGGTGCAGATCGCGCAGGAAAGTGGCGAGCTGGCCAGGAAGGCACGTGACGGCAAGCTGGGTCCGGCCGACATGAGCGGTGGCTGCTTCTCGATCAGCTCGCTGGGCGGCATCGGTGGCACCGCGTTCACGCCGATCGTCAACGCGCCGGAAGTGGCGATCCTCGGTGTGTCCAAGTCGTCCATCCAGCCGGTCTGGAATGGCAAGGAGTTCGCGCCGAAGCTGATGCTGCCGCTGTCGCTGAGCTACGACCACCGCGTCATCGACGGTGCACTGGCCGCACGCTTCACCACCTACCTGTCGCAGGTACTGGCGGACATGCGCCGCGTACTGCTCTGATCGAGCCGGCAAGCCCCCTCCGTGTGGCCGCCGCCCTGCGCGCGGCCGCGTGACGAACTGCAGCAGACGCCCGCCGGCCATTCCGCGCGGGCATGAAGGAAACCACCATGGCCACGATTGAAGTCAAGGTTCCCGACATCGGTGATTACAGCGATGTGCCGGTGATTGAAATACTGGTCGCCGTCGGCGACAAGGTGAAGAAAGACCAGGGTCTGCTGACCCTGGAATCGGACAAGGCAACGCTGGAAGTGCCGTCCTCGGCCGCCGGCGTGGTCAAGGAGCTGAAGGTCAAGCTCGGCGATACGCTGTCCGAAGGCGCTGTCGTGGTGCTGCTGGAAGCCGAAGGCGAGGGCGCCGCACCGGCCGCGCCGGCCAAGGCGGCCGCACCCTCGGCGGCTGCCGCCCCCAACAGCAAGCCGCCGGTGACCCCGTCGCACCGCGCCCCGGCCGAGCCGGTCGCGCCGAAGCCTGCGCTGTCTTCCGGCAAGGCCGCCGACATCGAATGCGCGATGGTCGTGCTGGGCTCCGGCCCGGGCGGCTACACCGCCGCGTTCCGTGCCGCCGACGTCGGCCTGGATACCGTCATCGTGGAACGCTACGCCAGCCTGGGGGGCGTCTGCCTCAACGTCGGCTGCATTCCGTCCAAGGCGCTGCTGCATGCCGCGGCGGTAATCGATGAAGTCGCCCATGCCGGCGATTTCGGTGTGGAATTCGGTGCGCCGAAGATCACCCTGGACAAGCTGCGCCAGTACAAGGAAAAGGTGGTCGGCCAGCTGACCAAGGGCCTGGCCGGCATGGCCAAGCAGCGCAAGGTGCGCAGCGTGCAGGGCGTGGGCCGCTTCGTGTCGGCCAATGAGCTGGAAATCACCGCTGAAGACGGCAGCACCCAGCTGCTGCGCTTCCAGCAGTGCATCATCGCAGCGGGTTCGCAGGCGGTGAAGTTGCCGAACTTCCCGTGGGACGACCCGCGCGTGATGGACTCCACCGATGCGCTGGAACTGGCCGATGTGCCGGGTTCGTTGCTGGTGGTCGGTGGCGGCATCATCGGCCTTGAAATGGCCACCGTGTATGCCGCACTGGGCAGCAAGGTCACCGTGGTGGAGTTCATGGACCAGCTGATGCCGGGTGCCGACAAGGACCTGGTCAAGCCGTTGGCCGACCGCCTGAAGAAGCAGGGCGTCGAAGTGCACCTGAAGACCAAGGCATCCGGCGTCAGTGCCGACGCCAAGGGCGTGACGGTCACCTTCGAAGCCGCCGCGGAAGGCGAGACGCCCGCGCTGCAGCAGGGCACCTTCGACCGCGTGCTGGTGGCCGTGGGCCGCTCGCCGAACGGTGGCAAGATCGGTGCGGAAAACGCCGGCGTGCAGGTGTCCGATCGCGGCTTCATCCCGGTGGATCGCCAGATGCGCACCAACGTGCCGCACATCTTCGCCATCGGCGACATCGTCGGCAACCCTATGCTGGCGCACAAGGCGACCCATGAAGGCAAGCTGGCTGCCGAAGTGGCTGCCGGGCACAAGAAGGAATGGGTCGCACGGGTGATTCCGTCGGTGGCCTACACCAATCCGGAAATCGCCTGGGTCGGCGTGACCGAAACCGAAGCGAAGGCCAAGGGCCTGAAGGTCGGCGTGGCCAAGTTCCCGTGGGCGGCCAGTGGCCGTGCCATCGGCATCGGCCGTACCGAAGGCTTCACCAAGCTGATCTTCGACGAAGAGACCCATCGCATCATCGGCGGCGCCATCGTTGGCGTGCACGCCGGCGACCTGCTCGCGGAAATCGGCCTGGCCATCGAGATGGGCGCCGAAGCCGAGGATATCGGCCACACCATCCATGCCCATCCGACGCTGAGCGAATCGGTGGCGATGGCATCGGAAATCTACGACGGCACGATCACCGACCTGTACATGCCGAAGAAGAAGTAAGCCGCCAGGCGCCGCGCGCAGCCCGGGTGATGTTTCCCGGCACAAAAAAAACCCCAGGCATGCCTGGGGTTTTTCGTCTGCGCAGTGGGGATCAGAACGACAGGCTGACGCCGGCCACCGGACCCTTGAACTCCTGCTTCAGGCCGATCACGCCGTCGCTGCCCTTCTGGTCGACGTCCAGCTTGAACCAGTCGTAGCCGGCGAAGAGGCCGAAGTTGTCGGTCAGGCGGTACTCGACGATCGCGTTGGCGCGGCTCAGGTCGCCTTCGTAGTCATCGAAGCTGCCCCAGCTGGTGTTGAGGTACTGGCCCTGCAGGTTGATCATCCAGCGATCAGCCGGGTTGAAGGTCAAGCGTGCACCGACCACCGGCGCCACGCCGTTTTCCTTCTCATCCAGGAAGCGGCCGTTGTAGACGTTGCCCAGGTCGGCATAGCCCTTGGCGCTGATCTGCGCCCATTCGGCACCGATCTGCAGGCCGAGGTCGAAGCGGTCGGTGTCCACGACAGAGTAGTCATAGACCAGGGTGGCGACCTGGTACTTCAGCTCAGCCTTGACGAAGCTGCCTTCCGGAACGTTGATCTCGCCGAAGGCGATGCCGTCGTTCAGCGTCTCACGGCGGTCCTTGTCCCACTTGAAGTAATCGAAGATCAGGCGCTGGCGGTCGCTGAAGCGGAACACGCCATCCACGCGCGGCTCCCATTCCTTGCCGCCCATGCTGAAATCTTCATTGAGATTCACGTCCTGGCCGGCAACGGTGGTGCTGCCGCGGATCGTGTTATCGGTATCGATGTTCATCGCACCCAGGCGCAGCGTGAAGCGGTCATCGCCTTCGGCAGCATGCGCGTTGGAGGCAAAGCCGGCGCCGACGGCGGCCAGCGAAAGAGCAAGCAGGGTGGTAACGGGGCGCATCGGCAGGAATCCTTGCAGTGGTTCAACGAAAGTTGCGCCACTATCGCTATCTTCGCGTCCACCATTCGTGAGCGTATTGTGTAGGCGGCGTCTTCACAGGTCGCTCTAAAGCGTGACGACCAACGGTCGTCCCCCACCGAAGCTCGGTCGTCACCCACCGAAGCACGGTCGTCACCCACCACGGCACCGTAGACCCCAGCCATGCTCGGCGAGCGCAGCGGCAGAAAAAAGAGTCCCGCCGGGCAGCGGCGGGACCCCGTGCAGACCTGCGCAACTGCGCCGACGAGGATGAGAGAGTGCAGGTCGAGGGGTTGGACACACCGCCGCGACGAAAGTTCAATGCTGCATCGCCGCAGGGGCGGGAGCCCCGCTGGGCCTGATTGTCCCGCCCCCGGCCGGAAAAATCCCGGTCATCCCGCAACTTGCATCGATCCGGGATGAACACGCAGCGGTTGTCTCGCAAATTGTCCCATTGCTATAATTTGGCGGCTCGACGAGGCACCACGCTGCTGCCTCATGCCTATCACTCCAAATGTGCGGGACGTCTCTGTGCTGAATTCCGTTGATCCGGGTCGGCGACTGATGCTGCGCGCCGCGGTCTACCCGCTGGCCGCGGTGATTGTCCTGGCCCTTGGCTTCCTGCTGGTGAGTCCGAAACATGCGCTTGGCGCACTGCTTTCCGGGCTCGCGGTTTCGGCCGGTGGCTGGGTGGCGGCACGGATGGCGCTGGGCGGTGGGGTGCAGGCAGCTGGCTCGGCAATGGCAAGGCTGATCATCGCCGTCGTTGCCAAGTGGGCCGTGGTATTTGGCGTGTTGATCGCAGGCATCCTGGTGTTCAGGCTGCCGGCGGTGGCACTGCTGGCCGGTATCGCGGTCGGCTTGATGTTCCAGGTCCTGGCTCTGGCCAGGCGTTGATCGAATTTCTTAATAACTAAGGTTCCGGACACATGGCAGGCGAGGCGCTGACACCCACCTCCTATATCCAGCATCACCTGCACAACCTCACCGTTGGGCACGGCAGCCCGTGGGCGCTGCACCTGGATACCATCGCCACGTCGGTCCTGATGGGTCTGGTGATGGTTTTCGCCTTCTGGATGGCGACCCGCAATGCCACGGCCGGCGTGCCGGGCAAGTGGCAGGCCTTCGTGGAGATCTGCCTGGAGTTCGTTGACCGTCAGGCCAAGGACACCTACCACGGCACCAGCAAGCTGGTGACCCCGATCGCGATCACGATCTTCTTCTGGATCCTCCTGATGAACCTCATCAAGATGATCCCGGCCGACTTCATCGCCATCCCGCTGGAAATGCTGGGCGTGCCGTACTGGAAGCCGGTGCCGACCGCCGACGTCAACGCCACCCTCGGCATGTCGATCAGCGTGTTCTTCCTGATGCTGTTCTTCGCGCTGCGCTCGAAGGGCATCGGCGGCTTCACCAAGGAATTCCTGACCGCCCCGTTCGGCAAATGGATGCTGCCGTTCAACCTGATCCTGAACATCGTGGAGTGGCTGAGCAAGCCGATTTCGCTGGCGATGCGACTGTTCGGCAACATGTTCGGCGGTGAAATCGTGTTCCTGCTGATCTGGGTGCTGGGCGGTGCAGGTATCGCCGGCATCTTCGCAGGCGCGTTCGCCGGCTTCGGCTGGATGCTGTTCCACCTGCTGGTGATCCCGCTGCAGGCTTTCATCTTCATGATGCTGTCCATCGTGTACCTGAGCCTGTCGGAAGACGCTCACTGAGTTTCGCTGCACCCTTCATCCGTTAGTTTCCAAATCCCTTAGCAATCACGTTCCCGGAGAAAACCATGTACTTCGCCGTCCTGACCAATCTCGCCCAGGTCCAGAGCTCCACCGTCCTCGCCGTCGGCATCATGATCGGCCTGGCCGCGCTGGGCGCAGGCCTGGGTCTGGCCATCATGGCTGGTAAGTTCCTGGAATCGGCCGCGCGCCAGCCGGAACTGATCCCGGTTCTGCAGGTCCGCATGTTCATCACCGCCGGCCTGATCGACGCCGCGTTCATCATCTCGGTCGCCGTGGGCCTGCTGTTCGCCTTCGCCAACCCGATGGTCGGCGAGTTCGTCGCCCGCCTGCCGGCAGTGGCTGGCTGATCCAGCCCCAAGTGAAACGACCGGGCGCTTCGGCGCCTGGTTGCGGATGAAGGTTCGGAGGTGCCGCCCGCAAGGCGGCACGTCCACCCCGTCACCACTGACTGAGCGAAAACAATGGATATCGGTTTTACCCTCATCGCCCAGGCCCTGGCCTTTGCTGCCCTGATCTGGATCATCGCGACCAAGATCTGGCCGCCCCTGATGAACGCGATCGAAGAGCGCCAGCAGAAGATCGCTGAAGGTCTCGCCGCTGCCGATCGCAGCCAGAAGGACCTCGCCCAGGCACAGGACAAGGTCAACGAAGCGCTGAAGGAAGCCCGCGGCAAGGCCAATGAAATCATTGACCAGGCCCACGCGCGCGCCAACCAGATCGTTGAAGCCGCCAAGAATGAAGCGATCACCGAAGCCAACCGCCAGAAAGAACTGGCCCAGGCCGAGATTGACCTGGCTGCCAACCGTGCCCGCGAAGAACTGCGCAAGCAGGTTTCCGCGCTGGCCGTAAGCGGCGCAGAGAAGCTGCTCAAGCGCGAAATCGACGCCAACGCCCACAAGGCGCTGCTCGACGAGCTGGCTTCGGAGATCTGACATGAGCCAGGCCCTCACGCTTGCCCGTCCCTACGCCCGCGCCGCTTTTGCGACCGCGCGCGACGAAGGTGCGTTCGCGCCGTGGTCGGACGCGCTTGCGTTCTCCGCCCACGTCGCTGCCGACCCGCGCGTGTCGGCCCTGCTCGCCAACCCGGAGCTGGGTCGCGACGATGCCGTCGCCCTGCTGGCCCCGGAACAGCGCAGCGAGACCTTCTCGCGTTTCCTGTCCATCCTGGCCGATGCCCACCGCCTGCCGCTGCTGCCGGAAATCGCCGGCATGTACGACCAGCTGCGTGCCGAAGCCGAACACGTGGTCAAGGCCACCGTGACCTCGGCCAACGAACTGGCCGCCGGTGAACTGGATGCGATCAAGGCTGCCCTGCGCAAGCGCTTCGGCCGCGACGTGGAAGTGTCCACCGCGGTGGATGCCTCGCTGATCGGCGGCGCCGTGATCGACGCCGGTGACGTGGTCATCGACGGTTCGCTGAAGGGCAAGCTTGCCCGCCTGCAGACCGCGCTCGCTAACTGAATTCAATTACCGTCCGGCCTCAACGCCGGCACTAGGACTCGACGATGGCAACCACGCTCAACCCCTCCGAAATCAGCGAACTGATCAAGAACCGCATCGAGAAGGTCAAGCTGGCCGCGGAATCGCGCAACGAAGGCACCGTGACCAGCGTGTCCGACGGCATCGTGCGCATCTTCGGCCTGGCCGACGTGATGCAGGGCGAAATGATCGAACTGCCGAACAACACCTTCGCCCTGGCCCTGAACCTGGAGCGCGACTCGGTCGGCGCCGTGGTGCTGGGTGAATACCAGAACCTGCGCGAAGGCGACGTGGCCAAGACCACCGGCCGCATCCTGGAAGTGCCGGTCGGTCCGGAACTGCTCGGCCGCGTGGTGAACGCGCTGGGCGAGCCGATCGACGGCAAGGGCCCGCTGGGCACCCAGCTGACCGCTCCGGTGGAGCGCGTGGCCCCGGGCGTGATCTGGCGCAAGTCGGTCGACCAGCCGGTGCAGACCGGTTACAAGTCGGTCGACTCGATGATCCCGATCGGCCGCGGCCAGCGCGAGCTGGTCATCGGTGACCGCCAGACCGGCAAGACCGCCCTGGCCATCGATGCGGTGATCAACCAGAAGGACACCGGCATCAAGTGCGTGTACGTCGCGATCGGCCAGAAGGCATCGACCGTGGCCAACATCGTGCGCAAGCTGGAAGAAAACGGCGCCCTGGCCCACACCGTGGTCGTGGCCGCCACCGCGTCCGAATCGGCCGCGATGCAGTACATCAGCGCCTACTCCGGCTGCACCATGGGTGAGTACTTCATGGACCGCGGCGAAGACGCGCTGATCGTGTACGACGATCTGTCCAAGCAGGCTGTTGCCTACCGCCAGATCTCGCTGCTGCTGAAGCGCCCGCCGGGCCGTGAAGCCTACCCGGGCGACGTGTTCTACCTGCACTCCCGCCTGCTCGAGCGCGCTGCCCGCGTGTCCGAAGAGTACGTGGAGAAGTTCACCAACGGTGCGGTGACCGGCAAGACCGGCTCGCTGACCGCGCTGCCGATCATCGAAACGCAGGCCGGCGACGTGTCCGCGTTCGTGCCGACCAACGTGATCTCGATCACCGACGGCCAGATCTTCTTGGAAACCGACCTGTTCAACGCCGGTATCCGTCCGGCCGTCAACGCCGGTATCTCGGTGTCGCGCGTGGGTGGTTCGGCCCAGACCAAGATCATCAAGAAGCTCTCCGGCGGCATCCGTATCTCGCTGGCGCAGTACCGCGAGCTGGCTGCGTTCGCGCAGTTCGCCTCGGACCTGGACGAAGCGACCCGCAAGCAGCTCGAGCGCGGCCAGCGCGTCACCGAACTGATGAAGCAGAAGCAGTACGCCCCGATGTCGATCGCCAACCAGGCGCTGTCGATCTACGCCGTCAACGAGGGTTACCTCGACGACGTGCCGGTCAACAAGCTGCTGGCGTTCGAAGAAGGCCTGCACGCGCACTTCGCCAACACCCAGGGCGAGCTGATCGGCAAGGTCAACGCCACCGGCGGGTGGGACAATGACATCGAAGGTGCCTTCAAGAAGGGCATCACCGAGTTCAAGACCACCGGCAGCTGGTAACAGCGCACGTGGAGCGGGGCAGGTCCCCGCTCTACCGTTGAACATACGGGAATAAGAGATGGCAAGCGGACGCGAAATCAAAACCAAGATCAAGAGCGTGCAGAACACCCGCAAGGTGACGCGCGCGCTCGAGATGGTCTCGGCCTCCAAGATCCGCAAGGCGCAGGAGCGGATGAAGACATCGCGTCCGTACGCGCAGGCGATGAAGCAGGTGATCGGTCACCTGGCCCAGGCCAGCACCGATTACCAGCATGCGTTCCTGGTCGAGCGTGAACAGGTCAAGCGCGTGGGCTACATCGTGATCTCGTCGGATCGCGGCCTGGCCGGCGGCCTGAACAACAACCTGTTCCGCAAGACGCTGGGCGAAGCCCGTGCCTGGCAGGAAAAGGGTGCCGAAGTGGACATGGTGACGATCGGCCAGAAGGCATCGACCTTCTTCCGTCGCATCAAGGTCAACATGGTCGGCAGCGTGACCCACCTGGGTGACGTGCCGCGCCTGGAATCGCTGATCGGCGTGATCAAGGTGATGCTCGATGCGTTCACCGAGGGCAAGGTCGACCGCGTGTACCTGGTGTACAACCGCTTCGTCAACACCATGACCCAGACCGCCAGCTTCGACCAGCTGCTGCCGTTGCCGGCCGCTGAGAAGCAGGTCGCGCACCACGACTGGGACTACCTGTACGAACCCGATGCCGCGACCGTGCTGGAGCACGTGATGACGCGTTACATCGAGTCACTGGTGTACCAGGCCGTGCTGGAAAACGTGGCCTCCGAGCATGCGGCACGCATGGTGGCGATGAAGGCGGCCAGCGACAACGCGAACAAGCTGATCGGAACCCTGCAGCTGGTCTACAACAAGGCCCGCCAGGCAGCGATCACCCAGGAAATCTCCGAAATCGTCGGCGGCGCAGCAGCAGTTTGACGCGCACGTCCAAAGCACAAATCTAGAGGATGCAGCAATGAGTCAGGGCAAGATCGTTCAGATCATCGGCGCGGTCGTCGACGTCGAGTTCCCCCGTGAGTCGGTTCCGAAGGTGTATGACGCACTGAAGGTCGACAACACCGAAATCACCCTCGAAGTCCAGCAGCAGCTGGGCGACGGCGTGGTCCGCTGCATCGCCCTCGGTTCCACCGATGGCCTGAAGCGCAACCTGGTCGCCACCAACACCGAACGCGGCATTTCCGTGCCGGTCGGCCCGGGCACCCTGGGTCGCATCATGGACGTGCTGGGTCGCCCGATCGACGAAGCCGGCCCGGTTGCCGCCAGCGACACGTGGGAAATCCACCGTGCCGCACCGTCGTACGAAGACCAGTCCCCGGCCACCGAGCTGCTGGAAACCGGCATCAAGGTCATCGACCTGATGTGCCCGTTCGCCAAGGGCGGCAAGGTCGGCCTGTTCGGCGGCGCCGGCGTCGGCAAGACCGTCAACATGATGGAACTGATCAACAACATCGCCAAGGCGCACAGCGGTCTGTCCGTGTTCGCCGGCGTGGGTGAGCGTACCCGTGAGGGCAACGACTTCTACCACGAGATGAAGGATTCCAACGTCCTGGACAAGGTCGCGATGGTGTACGGCCAGATGAACGAGCCGCCGGGCAACCGCCTGCGCGTCGCGCTGACCGGCCTGACCATGGCCGAGTACTTCCGCGACGAGAAGGACGCGTCGGGCAAGGGCAAGGACGTGCTGCTGTTCGTCGACAACATCTACCGCTACACCCTGGCCGGTACCGAAGTGTCGGCACTGCTGGGCCGCATGCCGTCGGCCGTGGGCTACCAGCCCACCCTGGCCGAGGAAATGGGCGTCCTGCAGGAGCGCATCACCTCCACCAAGAACGGCTCGATCACCTCGATCCAGGCTGTCTACGTGCCGGCCGATGACTTGACCGATCCGTCGCCGGCGACCACCTTCGCCCATCTGGATTCGACCGTGACCCTGTCGCGTTCGATCGCCTCGCTGGGTATCTACCCGGCGGTGGATCCGCTGGATTCCACCAGCCGCCAGATGGATCCGCTGGTCATCGGCCACGAGCATTACGACACCGCCCAGCGCGTCCAGCAGACCCTGCAGAAGTACAAGGAACTGAAGGACATCATCGCCATCCTGGGCATGGACGAACTGTCCGAAGAAGACAAGCAGGCCGTGACCCGCGCCCGCAAGATCGAGCGCTTCTTCAGCCAGCCGTTCCACGTGGCCGAAGTGTTCACCGGTTCGCCGGGCAAGTACGTGTCGCTGAAGGACACCATCCGTGGCTTCAAGGCCATCGTCGATGGTGAGTACGACCACCTGCCGGAGCAGGCGTTCTACATGGTCGGCGGCATCGAAGAAGCGGTCGAAAAGGCCAAGAAGATGGCCGAAAAGGCCTGATCCGGATCGGGCGGGAGCGATCCTGCCCGACCTGACACCGGCGCTGGACACCCGTCCGCGCCGTGGCTCCTCCCCGGTGGCATCGTGCCGCCGCGAACAGTGAAGAGATTTGCATGAGCACGATCCGTTGCGACATCGTCAGCGCCGAGCAGGAAATCTTCCGGGGTGAAGCGACCCTGGTCGTGGCCACCGGTGAGCTGGGCGAACTGGGCATCGCGCCCAAGCACGCACCGCTGATCACCCGCCTCAAGCCGGGCAAGATCGTGGTGACCCAGGCCAATGGCGAGCAGCTGGACTTCTTCATCTCCGGCGGCATCCTGGAAGTGCAGCCGCAGGTGGTTACCGTGCTGGCTGACACCGCGATCCGCGCGCAGGATATCGATGAAGCATCGGTGCGCAAGGCCAAGGAAGAAGCCGAGCGCATGCTGGCCAACCGTGGTGAAGGCATGGAGATCGCCGAGGCCCAGCAGAAGCTGGCCGAAGTGACTGCCCAGCTGCAGGCGCTGGAGCGCCTGCGCAAGAACCTGAAGCACTGAACCCCTGGGTGGGTCCGGTGGGTGACGGCCGTTGGTCGTCACGCTCCGTCTCCGCTTGTTGTTCCGACGCCGGCCCTGTGCCGGCGTTTGTATTTTCCGCGCATTGCCGATGATGCCTGCCGAACTGTGCGCCGGTTCCTCGTGCTGGCGACCCAAGGTGTTCACCCTGTGTGCTTCTTTCTTCCGGAAGGTGCGCCATGCCTGTTCTCAACTGCTGCCGGGCAGTGCTTCTCGCCACGTTGCTGCCTGCCGCCGTGCAGGCCACCCCGATGGATCGCTTCGTTGCTGTCGCCGCCGAGCGCAATGCCATCGCGCATCAGGTGGCGGCGTTCAAGTACCCGGCCGCGCGCCCGGTGGAAGATCCCGTCCGCGAAGCACAGGTGCTGCAGGACAAGCGTGTCCGGGCGACTCAGCTCGGCCTGGACGCGGAGGCGGTCGTGCACTTCTACCGCCAGCTGATCGAGGCCAACAAGCTGATCCAGCACGTGGCGTTCCATCGCTATGCGGCAGGCGAGGTGCCGGCGCCGACGCCTTCGCTGGAGGAACTGCGCGGCATGATCGACGTGGCGGACGAAACGCTGCTCGCGCTTTGGCCCGGCATCGCCCCGCAACGCGGCCAGCCGGGCTGCACGAAGACGGTCGCCGAAGCGGTGGATCACAGCATGCAGGAGGCCGTCGGGCATGTCGCGCTGGTGCGGGCTATGATTGATCTTTGCCGCCCCGAGGCTGGCGGCAGGCGCCGATAAGGCAAGGAGAGCAGGGTGCAGCAGACTATCGGCGCGGTTTCGGTCACCGACCGCTGGACCCGTGCAACCGCGACGCCGGCTTTCGCCTGGTGCGTCCTGTGGCTGGTGCTGTGCCTGCCATGGCTGCTCGGCGTCTGGACGATTCCCTTCGATGCCGTCCAGCAGTTTTTCCCTGCGGTGAGCTTCACCGCCCAGCAGCTGCTGCTGGGGGACGTCCCCTGGTGGAATCCGTACCTGCATGGCGGCTATCCGCAGCTGGCCGACCCGCAGATGATGACCCTTCAGCCGACCGTGGTGCTGCCGATGCTGCTGGCGCCTGCCTCGCTGCACTGGTTCACGGTGGTGATCCTGCTGCATGTGCTGGTGGCGGGGCTGGGGGCGTTGAAACTTGCGGCAACCCAGGGCCTGCAGCGGTTGCCGCAGCTGATGTTCGCACTGGTGTTCCTGTTCGGCGGGGTCGCGGCGGCGCGCCTGCAGCACACCCCGATGATCGTCAGTTACTGCCTGCTGCCTTGGCTGTGGCTGGCGCTGGACCAGCTGCGCCGTCATCTGCACTGGCGCCATGCCGTGCTGGCCGGCGTTGTCGGCGGACTGAGTGCGCTGCAGCTGACCCAGGTCACCTACCTGATCGTGCTGGCGTGTGCGGTGTATACGATGGCGGCTATCGCGATGGCGCGCGCACGGCGCACCCGACTGTGCCTGCAGCTTGCGGCGGTAGGCGCGATTGCCGCGGCGATCAGTGCCCCGCAATGGCTGTCCACGTTCGCGTGGCTGGCCCATACCAACCGTGATGGGGTGTCACTGCAGGCCGCCCTGCCGGGCGCCATCCACTGGCAGTCCCTTGTCACGCTGCTGTCCGGCAACGTGTTCGAACAAGGGCGCGGCGACAGCTGGGCCTTCGGGGATATCACCACCGACTATCTGTACATGGGCGCGGTGCCGTTGGCGGTGTGGCTCGCATGGGGTGGCGCGGTGGTGCGCAGCGATCCACGCGGCGCGCGCATCGCGCTGGCGGTCTTCGTGCTGGCCGTGCTGTTCGCGCTGGGCGGTGCCACGCCCCTGTTCCCGTGGCTGTTCGGCTGGCTGCCGGGGCTGGACCTGTTCCGTCGCCCGTCCGATGGATTGTTCCTCGCCGTCCCGGCGGCGGCATGGCTGTCCGCGCATGCGCTGCAGTCGGCCCTGCAGCGCGATCCGTTGCGCCCGCACCTGCCCTCGCTGCTGGTGGTGGTCCTGCTGGCCATCGCCGGTGCGTGGCTGGTGCTGGGCAGTGGACGCCTGCAGGGGGCGGCGTGGCTGGCAATCAGCGTCGCCATCGGGGCGGTCGCGGTGCGTCAGTTGATACGCCACCGGTCGCCCTCGCGCTGGCTGCTGGGATTGATGCTGCTGGACCTGCTGATCTTCAACGTCAGCACGTCGTTCAACGCGCGCAGCGCCACCCGTCCGGTGCTGACCGCAACGCGGCCCGGCCCGGCGCAGAGTGCGTACCAGCTGTTGTCCGCCCAGCGCAGCGAAGGCCTGCCGGAACGCGCACTGGCCTTCGGCGTCGGGCCGTTGACCAATGGTGCGGCCGTGCATGGGTTGGCATTGGCCAATGGCTACAATCCCTTGCTCGACCGCCGCGCGCTGCAGATGCTCGGCATGCCCGGCGATCCGCTCGACAGCGTGCAGCAGAAACCGGAAACGCCATGGACGCCGGACTTCGATGCGCCGCTTTACGATCTGATCGGCGTGCGCTGGGTGCTGGCACCGACCGCGTTCCCGGGTTCGCATGCCTACGACGCCGAACTGCAGGTAATGCAACGTGACAGCATGCTGCCGCGGATGCTCAACCCCACGGCAGTGCATCGTCATGACGAAGACCTGCCGCCTGCCGCGGCCTTCAACCGGACCGACTTCAACAGCACGGTCTGGCTGCCTGGCGCTACGCAGGCGGCGTGTGCCGATGCCGGTGCGGGCACGCTGCAGGTGGGCGCGACGGTCTACCGGGCCAGCGGGCTGAGCGTGCAGGTGGACGCGGCCGCGCCGGCTTGGCTGGTGGTCAATGAGGTGTCCGCTCCGGGCTGGCAGGCCAGCGTGGATGGGGCGGCAACCCCGCTGATGCGCGCCAACGGGCTGTTCCGTGCGGTCTGCGTACCGGCCGGTCGCCACCAGGTGGCATTCCGTTTCAGTCCGCTGCAGTTATGGCGCGATGGACTGGGGCAGCGCCTCGGCCGCTGAGCATCGCCTGACCGATGCCGCCGACCATGGGTCGGCGCTACCGGGGCGAGACCATCTAACGGAGTGGTAGCGCCGACCCATGGTCGGCGAGCGCAGCGGGCGGGGCAGGTCAGCGGAACACCAGGCGCCGCATCAGCAGGAACGACAGCCCGGCCAGCCCACCTTCCACCAGCGGCTTTGCCAACCATGCGTACTTCAGCCCCAATGCTTGATCTGCTGCAGTGACCAGTACGGTGCTGAGCACGGTGAGCACGGCCCACAGTGCGATGAAACGGCCAAAGCGCTTCCATCCCAGCCGTTGCTTGCCGGCATCGGCAAAGGTGTAGCGTCCGTTGAGCCAGAAGCCCAACAGCATCCCGCAGGCGCGTGCGATCACGTTGCCCGGCACCACCGGCACGCCCAACGCGGTCACGGCGACGAACACGCACCAGTCCAGCAGCAGCTGGAGCAGGCCGACGATGAGGTAGGAGCCACCTTGGCGGAGCAGGGTCATGGACGGAAGATGCAGGATGCGTGAGTCATGTTAACGGCGGCCGTTCTAGAATGTCGCGAAACCATCGCGGACCCCTTTTTCCATGACCCAAGCCCTGCACGTCATCATCCTCGCCGCTGGCGCCGGCAAGCGCATGAAGTCCGTATTGCCGAAGGTGCTGCAGCCGGTGGCTGGACAACCCATGCTGGCCCACGTGATCGCCACCGCACGCGAGCTGAAGCCGGATGCGATCCACATCGTGTACGGCCATGGCGGTGATGCCGTGCGCGCGCATTTTTCCAGCCAGCCCGACCTTCTGTGGGCCGAGCAGGCGCAGCAGCTGGGCACCGGACATGCCGTGGCGCAGGCGATGCCGGAGGTGCCGGACGCCGCGCAGGTGCTGGTGCTGTACGGCGATGTGCCGCTGATCCGTGCGCAGACCCTGCGCGAGCTGCTGGACCAGCCCGGCCGGTTGGCGGTGCTGGCGGCGGAAATGGACAACCCGACCGGCTACGGACGCATCGTGCGCGATGCCGAGGGCAAGGTCGGCTCGATCGTGGAGCAGAAGGACGCCAGCGAGGAACAGCGCCGGATCCGCACCATCAATACGGGCATCATCACCGCCGAGTCCACCGCGCTGCGTCGCTGGCTGTCGCAGCTGTCCAATGCCAACGCGCAGGGCGAGTACTACCTGACCGACGTGTTCGCCTTTGCCGCCAACGAGTACACCGCTGCGGACATGACCCTGGTCGCCGATCCGCAGGACGCCGAAGGGGCCAATGATCCGTGGCAGCTGGCGCAGCTGGAACGGGCCTGGCAACAGCGCGCGGTGCGTGCGCTGTGCGTGCAGGGCGCGCGCGTGCTGGACCCCGCCCGGGTTGATATCCGGGGCGAGGTGATCGTCGGCCGCGACGTGCAGATCGATGTCAACGTGATCCTGGAAGGTCGCGTGGAACTGGGCGATGGGGTCAGCATTGGGCCCTTCACGCGGCTCAAGGACGTCACCCTGGGCCCGGGCACCACCGTGCTGGCCCACTGCGACGTGGAGGGCGTAGTGGCCGAAGGCGCTGCGCACATCGGGCCGTTCGCGCGGCTGCGCCCCGGCACCGTGCTGGCCGACGGCGTGCACGTGGGCAACTTCGTGGAAACCAAGAAGATCCGCATGGGCGTGGGCAGCAAGGCCAACCATCTGAGCTACCTGGGCGATGCGGTCATCGGCAGCAAGGTCAACATCGGCGCCGGCACCATCACCTGCAACTACGACGGCGTGAACAAGTCGCAGACCACGATCGGCGACAACGCCTTCATCGGCTCCAACAGTTCGTTGGTGGCGCCAGTGCTGGTGGGCGAGGGCGCGACCATCGCCGCGGGATCGGTGATCACCCGCACCGCGCCGGATGGCCAGCTGACCGTGGCGCGGGCACGCCAGCAGGTGGTCGAAGGCTGGCAGCGGCCGCAGAAGAAATCCTGAGCGGTTCCCGGCACGCCCGGCAGCGCCGGGCCATGCTCGGCGTCGCGGGTCAGTTCTGCGGCAACAACAGCGACACGCACAGGCCGCCTTCGGTGCGGTTCTGCAGCGCGATGCGACCGCCGTGCGCTTCCACGATCTCGCGGGTCAACGCCAGCCCCAGGCCGGTGCCGTTGCGCTTGGTGGAATAGAAGGGCGTCAGTGCGTTCTGCAGCACGGCCTCGTTCATGCCCTTGCCGCGATCCAGTACGTCCAGCCGCAGCCACTGCGGCAGGCGGGTGACCTTGACCCGCACGTCGTCGTTGGGCGGGTCGGCGTCGGCGCAGGCTTCGTGCGCATTCTTGACCAGGTTCAGCAGCGCCTGGCCGAGCTGGGCGATGTCGACCCGGCTGTGCAGGTCTTCATCCAGCGCGTCCATCTGGAACGGAATCTGCTGCTGCAGGCTGGCCAGGAACGGTGCCCAGTGCACCGTCTGCAGCTGCGGCTGCGGCAACTTGGCAAACCGCGCGTAGCCGCGGATGAAGCCCTCCAGATGGCGTGCGCGGTCTTCGATGGTAGAGAAGATCTCCGGCAGGCGGTCGAAGCGTTCACGCTTGACCAGTTCACCGCCGGAGTGCGCCAGGGACGCAATGGGAGCCAATGAATTATTGAGCTCGTGGCTTATCACGCGGATGACTTTTTTCCAGGTCTGTACTTCCTGCCGGCGAAGTTCGGCGGTGAGCAGGCGGATCAGCAGCAGGTCGTGCGGTCGTCCATTGAGATGGAAGGCGCGTCGCGATAGATGGTAGATCTGCTCGTCTTCCTCGTCCTCGCTGTCCTCTTCGCGCACCGCGAACAGGCTGTCACCGCCGCGCGAGATGGCATCGCGCAGGGCGATCGGCATCTGTTCCAGCAGTTCGGCCAAGCGCTGTCCTTCAAGCTTGAACCCGCCGTGCAGCAGCTTGCGCGCGGCCAGGTTGGAGAACACCACACGCTGCAGCCCATCACCGCCGGCCGCCAGCAGCAGCATCGCCACCGGGGTGTTCTGCACCATCGTGTCCAGCAGCAGTTCGCGTTGCACCAGCGATTGCCGCTGTTCACGCAGCACGTCGCCCAGTTCGCGGTGCGCCTCCACCAGATGGCCCAGCTCGTCCTGCGCCGACCAGTGCACGCTGAAGTTGAACTCGCCGTCCTTGTAGCTGCTGACCACGCCGGACAGCGCGCGCATCAGCGAGCGGACCGGTGCGATGGCGCGGTTCAGGCTGAACCACATCAGCGCCAGCAGCACGATTCCCGACAGGATGGCCACGCCCCAACCGTGGTCCATCCAATACGCCAGCAGCCACGGCAGTGCCGCTGCAAGGGCCAATACCGGCAGCAGGCGCAGGAACAGCTGGAAGGTGAAGGAGCGTTGCTTCATTCGCGCGGAATGCCGAAGCGGTCCATGCGCCGGTACAGGGCCTGCCGGCTCAGCCCCAGCTCGGCAGCGGCCTGGGCGATGATGCCGTGGTTGCTGGCCAACGCGCCTTCGATGCGCTGGCGGTCGGGGTCGATCATCGCGCCGGCGCCACGCGGGGCGGCGGGCGCGCGCGGCAGGTTGAGGTCGGCCACTTCGATGCGGTTGCCGATGGCCAGCAGTTCGGCGCGCTGGATCACGTTGCGCAGTTCGCGTACGTTGCCTGGCCAGGGGTGGCGCTGCAATGCCGTGCGCGCAGCGGCGGACAGTGGTTTGTCAGCTGCCAGGAAGTGCTCGGCCAGCGGCACGATATCGCCGGGCCGCTCGGCCAGTGGCGGCAGCGTCAGCTCGACAGTGTTGAGCCGGTAATACAGGTCTTCGCGGAAGCTGCCCTCGCGGATCATCGCGCCCAGGTCGGCATTGGTGGCGCTGACCACGCGCACCTTGACCTGGCGTTCGCGGTTGGAGCCGAGCCGTTCGAAGCGGCCGGTTTCCAGCACGCGCAGCAGCTTCATCTGGCCGCCCAGCGGCAGGTTGCCGATCTCGTCCAGGAACAGCGTGCCACCGTCGGCGGCCTCGAATTTTCCTTCGCGCGCCTTGTTGGCTCCGGTGTAGGCACCTGCCTCGGCACCGAACAGTTCCGCTTCGATCAGCTCGGCCGGCAATGCGCCACAGTTGACCGTCACGAACGGGCCCTTCGCCGCCGCGGAATTGGCTTGGATGATCTGCGCGATCTTTTCCTTGCCGGCGCCGTTCGGGCCGGTGATGAGCACGGGCAGCGCCGACCGCGCGACCTGGCAGGCCAGCGCGATCACGCGCTCGCTGGCAGGATCGGCGAAGACCGCACCGCACAGATCGTAGCGTTGCTCCAGGGCGCTGCGCTGGCGCTGCTCGCGTTGACGCCGACGATCCAGCTCGCTGCGCGCCTCGGACAGTTCCAGCAGGTTGTTGACCGTGGTCAGCAGCTTGCGGTCATCCCACGGCTTGGGCAGATAGTCGGCCGCGCCGGCCTTCACCAGCTCCACCGCCGTGCCGAGGTGGGTCCACGCGGTCAGCAGGATCACCGGCAGGTCCGGATGGGCTTGGCGGATGCGGGCGAACAATGCCTCACCTTCTTCGCCGGAGGTGGTGTCCTCGGTGAAGTTCATGTCCTGGATCACCAGGTCCACCGGATGGTCGCGCAGCAGCGCGAGCCCCTGTTCCGGCGACGTCGCCTGCAGGGTATCGATGTCGTGCAGCGAGAACAGCACGTCCAGCGCGGTGGCCACGCTGGTGTTGTCGTCGATGATCAGGATCGCGGGCATGCGGCAGCTTCAGTTGGCGCCGAGCCGTGCTCGGCCGAATGCAGGCGCCGGGCAGGGCACGGCGCTACGGACATCATGGCAGCAGGATATACAAGCCGGGGCGGGTATGCCTCAGCTGCCGCGGGTGGCCACCGCCGGCGGTACTGCGGCGGCGCGCCGTGCCGGCCCGAACACCGCCACCTGGCCCAGCAGCCACAGCAGCACCGCGCCCACCGGCAGGTAGACCAGCGGCATGCGTGGCAGCTCGTAGGTGTTCATCAGCGCCAGGTTGATCGCGTAGGCGGCCAGCATGCCCAGCACGATACCCACCGTGGCCAGCAGGAAGTTCTCGGTCTGGAAGTAGCGCAGGATCTGTCCCCGCGTCGCACCCAGTGCGCGGCGGATGCCGATCTGCTTGCTGCGCTGCTGCACCCAGAAGCTGGCCAGGCCGACGATGCCCAGCGCGGTCACTACCAGCAGGGCCACGCACACGGTGATCAGCAGGCCGACCATCGCCCGGTCGTTCTTGAAGTAGCTGTCACGCTGCTCTTCGTAGGTGAGCTTCTCGCGCACCAGCCGGTTCGGATCGTTGCGTTCCAGCGCCGCCAACGCAGCGCTCAGCACTTCCTGCCGGCGCTGCGGATCGGTACGCAGCAGGTACAGCCCCTCAGTGAACGCGGTACGCATCGGCAGCAGCAAGGACATGTCGGTGTTGTCGTCCCAACCGGTAGGCGTCGCCAGATACTCCACCACGCCCACCACATGCACCGGCTGGGTGCCGATGTAGAAGGTCTTGCCGACAGCGGACGTGCCCGGCGACAGCCGGTCGGCAGCGGCCTTGCTGAAGATGCCCGCCACGGCCTTGTCGTTGGGGAAGGCCTTCATGGCTTCTTCGCGATCGACGAATTCGCCGGGCTGGAAGTCACGTCCGGCCACCAGGTTCAACCCCAGCGTAGGCAGCGCGTTTTCGTTGACGTAGTACATGGTGGAATGGATGGTCGGCTTTTCCTGTTCGGGCGTGAGCGAGATACCGCTGTTGGACGAACTGGTGCGGAACGGCAGCTGGCTGGCCCGGGTCACGCTGGTGACGCCGGGGATCGCGCGCAGCGATGCCAGATCTTCGCGGGTGCGCGCCATGGCATCGGTCTGCTTGCCGATGCCACTGACCCGCACGACCACCAGTTCTTTTTCGGCCAGGCCGCTGGGCTGGCTGATTTTCTCGACGCGCTGGCTGACCAGGAACAGCGCATTGCAGACGATGGCGCAGGTCAGTGCGACTTCAAGCACGATCAGCGAGGCGGCGGTCTTGTGCCGGCGCAGCGTGCTGAGGATGGGGCGGATGTCCATGGTGATTCCTCGTTGACGTGCTTACTGCGACTTGAGCTGGATGGCCGGGGTGACCTGCATGGCGCGCCACGCTGGCAGCATGCCGGCGGCCAGGCTGGCGAACAGGGTCAGGCCGATGGCCAGCACCAGCATGCTGCCGTCCAGATGGGCGAGCTTTGCGTATTCCACCGGCTGCTGGCGCACGGCATACAGGCCGATCAACGCCAGTACGATGCCCAGCAATCCGCCGGCCACGCCGACCGCGCCCGCTTCCACCACGCACTGCAGGAAGATCTGGCCACGGCTGGCACCGAGGGCGCGGCGCACGCCGATCTCGCCGCTGCGGCGCAGGAACTTGGCCAGCAACAGGCCGACGGTGTTGATCAGGCATACCACCAGGAAGCCGAGGGCCAGCCAGACCTGCAGGCGCACGTCACTGGGAACGGCTTTCTTGTAGTCCAGCCATTCCATCACGCTGGAAAGGCGGGTATTGGCCGGGCGCTGGAATCGACCCGCTGCCCGCTGCTGGTCCGAATAGTTGACCAGGTACTGGCGGAAGTCATCGGCCTTGGCCGGGTCCAGTTCGACCCAGTACTGCAGCCAGGTGCAGGGGGCGTTGAGGTCGGAGCTGGAGCCGTCCGGGGAGCCGTCGCCGAAGCAGTTCATGTTGCCCGTGCTGCCCATCTTCAGGTCGACCGACGTGGAGAACGGCATCAGCACGTCTTCTTCCTGGCCGTAGGCGCTGAAGGACAGGTCGAAGAAGCGCGGCTGGGGCTGCCAGGCCTTCAGCACGCCGACCACGCGCAGCGAATGGCCACTGACGGTCAGGTTGCGGCCTACGCTGTTGGCACCGTTGAACACCTTGTCGTTGAGCGCCTTGGACAGCACCACCACCCGACCGCGTCCCTCGTCGTCGGCGGCGGTCCAGGGGTTGCCGTACTGGAACGGCACCTCGAACATGGGGAAGAAGTCGGCCGAGGTGTAGCGCGAATCCACCGAGAACGGCTTCAGCGTGCTGCTCTCCGGCACGATCGTGGCGCCGCCGGCGGTCATCACGGCCTGGCGCTGCGCGCGTTTGTCACGCAGCAGCGCCTCCGCATCGAAGCGGGTCATCTGTTCTTCGGGCTCTTCACCGGGGACATACCCCGACTTCGGGCGCGGATCCAGCTGCACGTAGAACAGGCGGTCGCTCTTGCCCGGGATCGGATCGCCGGACAGTACGTGGAAGACCGTCAGGGTGGTCATCGAAGCGCCGATGCCCAGTGCGATGGCCACCACCATCAAGGCGGTCAGCACCTTGTTGCGGCGGAAGCTGCGTACGGCCAGGCGGACGTAGTAAGCGAACATGGCCGACCTCACTCGTTGACAGCGGCGATGCGCCGCGCGGTGGCCAGCACCGGCTCGCGCAGCAGGTCGGTCACCTGGCCGTCCACGATGTGCACGTTGCGCTGCGCACGCGCGGCCAGTTCCGGATCGTGGGTGACCATCACGATGGTGGTGCCGGCGGCATTGATTTCCTCCAGCAACTCCATCACCCCACGCGCCATGGTGCTGTCCAGGTTGCCGGTCGGCTCATCGGCCAGCAGCAGGCGCGGGCTGCCGGCCAGTGCGCGGGCGATCGCCGCGCGCTGCTGCTGGCCGCCGGACAGCTCACTGGGATAGTGCTTCATGCGCGAGCCCAGGCCGACCTGGCTCAACGCCTTTTCAATGCGCTCGCGGCGTTCGGCCGCGGACATGCCGCGGTAGCGCAGTGGCACATCGACGTTGTCGAACAGGTTGAGGTCGGGGATCAGGTTGAAGCCCTGGAAGATGAAGCCGATCTTCTGGTTGCGCAGGCGGCTGCGCGCATCGTCGCCGAGCTTGCTGACATCCTGGCCATCGAGCAGGTAGGTGCCGCTGGTGAAGGTTTCCAGAAGGCCGGCGATGTTGAGGAACGTGGTCTTGCCCGAGCCGGACGGACCGGTCACGGCGACGAACTCGCCCTCGTTGACCAGCAGGTCAAGCGAACGCAGGGCATGGGTTTCCACCTGTTCGGTGCGGAACACTTTGGCGACAGCGCGCATCTCAAGCATGGTTCTCTCCAGATTCGGTAAGGGGTGGTGTCAGTTGATGGAAACGCGCTCGGCGTCCTTGAACAGGTCGCTGCCGGCGACCACGATGCGATCTCCCGGCTGCACGCCGGACAGGATCTCCACTTCACCCAGGCTGCTCACGCCCAGCTGCACGGGGCGGCGCACGGCGGTGCTGCCGTCCATGACGTAAGCATTGCCGGTGCCCTGTTCGACGAACGGGCCACGCTCCACCTTCAGCACGTCCTTGCGCGTATCCAGCAGCACGCGCACGGACATGCGCTGGCTCTGGCGCAGGCCGGCCGGCTGCTTGTCGGCGAAGCGCACGCGGGCATTGACCTCGCCGTTGACCACCTCCGGCGACACCGCGCTGATCTCTCCGGCGAACGGCTGGCCGCTGCCGCTGGTCAGCTGCGCCGGCATGCCGATCGCCAGGTCGCGGGCGAAGCTTTCCGGCACCTTGATCTCGATTTCAAAATTGGACAGGTCGACCACGCCCAGCACCGGCGCATTGGCGACCAGGTTGGTGTGCTGCACCGCCTGCACCTGGCCGACCTGGCCGTCGAACGGTGCGCGCAGGGTCAGCGCGTCCACTTGGCGCTTGACCTCGGCCACCACCGCGCGCTGGCGGTCGGCCAGCAGGCGCTTGTTGCGCGCGTCCAGGTCGGCGCCCTGGCCCTGCAGCCGGGTGTCGGCCTGGGCGTTCACCAGGTTGATGTCGGCTTTCTTCAAGGCGTCCTGCGCGCGTGCCAGGTCGATCTGCGGCACCGCGCCGCCGTCGAAACCACGCTGGTAGCGCTGCAGGTCGCGCTCGGCGGCGACTTTCTCGATGCCGGCCTGGTCGGTGTCCTTGCGCGATTTGGCGCGGGTCAGGGTGGCATCCAGTGCGGCACGGCTGGATTCGGCTTCCAGCCCGGCCAGGGTGGCCTCTTCCTGTGCCAGCTTGCTGCGCAGTTCCGGACTGTCTATCAAGGCCAGCTCCTGGCCCTTCTTGACCACGTCACCGGCCACCACCTTCAGCGTGACCGTGCCGGCGGAGATCGCGTACAGGACCGGGCTGTTGGCCGCGATCACCCGGCCGTCGGCGGCGATGTCGCGCACCAGGTCGCCGCGCTCCACCTGCGCGATGCGCACCCGGCTGCTGTCGAACGAGCGGCTGGCGTTGAGCCAGCCATGCACGGCAAAGGCAATGCCAGCCAGCACCAGCAGCGCGGCGAGCGCCGGCCAGCGGTAACGGCGCCAGGTGCTGGCGGCCGAACCGGGCGTGGCGGTGGAAACGATCTGGTCCTGGGCAGAAGTGTCACGGATCATCGAAGGGCCTGGGTGGTCGGACTGCCTGTAGGGAAGCAGGGAGCATGCCAACTTTTCATCCCTTTACGATCAAGCAGTTGTGATTTCCGCGCGGGTGTCCGTGTGTCCGCGGACAGGCGCGCGGACACTTTCGTTAAGCGGCCAGGCGGCCAGGGCGGACAGCCACGCTAGAATGTGCGGATCAACACCAAGGGATGCGGGACTATGTGCGGAATCGTGGGTGCGATCGCTGATCGCGATGTGGTGCCGGTGCTCATCGAAGGCCTGAAGCGGCTGGAATACCGCGGCTACGATTCGTCGGGCATCGCCGTGCTTGAGCCTGGAGACCAAGCGGAGATCCGCCGCGTACGCCGCACCGGGCGCGTTTCGGAGATGGCCTCTGCCGCCGGTGCCGAAGGCTTCAACAGCGTGCTCGGCATCGGGCATACGCGCTGGGCAACCCATGGCGGCGTCACCGAGGCCAACGCCCACCCGCACATCAGCGACGGCGTGGCGCTGGTGCACAACGGCATCATTGAAAACCACGAAGCGCAGCGCGAGAAACTGCGCGCGCTGGGCTACGTGTTCGAATCGCAGACCGATACCGAAGTCATCGCCCACCTGATGCACCATCACCTCAAGGATGGCGGAAGCCTGCTGTCCGCGCTGCAGCGCACGGTCAAGGAACTGACCGGCGCCTATGCGCTGGCGGTGATGAGCCGGGCCGAGCCGGAGCACTTCGTCTGCGCCCGCATGGGCTGCCCGCTGCTGGTTGGCCTGGGCGAAGGCGAGAATTTCGTCGCCTCCGATGTATCGGCGATCATTTCCTCCACGCGCCGGGTGATCTTCCTTGAAGAGGGCGACACCGCCGACGTGCGCCGCGATGGCGTGCAGGTGTATGACGCGCATGACCAGCCGATCGATCGTGGCGAGCACCTGTCCGATGTCTCGCTGGCCTCGCTGGAACTCGGTCCGTATCGCCATTTCATGCAGAAGGAAGTGCATGAGCAGCCGCGCGCGCTGGGCGATACCATCGAAGCGGCGATCGACGCGGGTGGATTCCCGGCCGAACTGTTCGGCAAGAACGCCGAAGCGGTGCTGTCGGGCATCACCGGAGTGCAGATCCTGGCCTGTGGCACCAGCTACTACGCCGGCATGACCGCGCGTTACTGGATCGAATCGATCGCCGGCCTGCCGTGCAACGTGGAGATCGCCAGCGAATACCGCTACCGCGCTGCGTACGCGGATCCGAAGCACCTGGTGGTTACCCTTTCCCAGTCCGGCGAAACGCTGGATACGATGGAAGCGCTCAAGTACGCCAAGTCACTGGGACACCTGCACACGCTGTCCATCTGCAACGTGCCGGAAAGTGCGATCCCGCGCGCCAGCGAGCTGGTCTGCTACACCCGGGCCGGTGCCGAAATCGGCGTGGCCTCGACCAAGGCGTTCACCACCCAGCTGGCGGCGCTGTTCCAGCTGACCGTAGTGCTGGGCAAGCTGCATGGGCGTGTCGATGCCGCCCAGGAAGCGGACTACCTGGAGCAGCTGCGTTTCCTGCCGGGCAGCGTGCAGCATGCGCTGAACATGGAGCCGCAGATCGCCGCGTGGGCCGAGCGCTTCGCACGCAAGAGCAGCGCGCTGTTCCTGGGGCGCGGCCTGCATTACCCGATCGCGCTGGAAGGTGCGCTCAAGCTGAAGGAAATCACCTATATCCACGCCGAGGCCTACCCGGCCGGCGAACTCAAGCACGGCCCGCTGGCGCTGGTGGACGAAGACATGCCGGTGGTGGTGATCGCGCCCAACGACAGCCTGCTGGAGAAGGTGAAATCCAACATGCAGGAAGTGCGCGCGCGTGGTGGCGAGCTGTTCGTGTTCGCCGACCAGGACAGCCACTTCGTCGAATCCGAAGGCGTGCACGTTATCCGCACGCCGCGCCATGCCGGTGTGCTGAGCCCGATCGTGCACACCATCCCGGTGCAGCTGCTGGCGTACCACACCGCCTTGGCGCGCGGCACCGACGTGGACAAGCCACGCAACCTGGCCAAGAGCGTAACGGTCGAGTAAATCCCGGAGGCGGGACGGAAAGAGACCTCCTCGCGGGTGGCTGGTATTTGAAGCCACAGCTGGGGGTGGGCCGGGCGGGGAGGCTGTGCGGGGCACGCGCAAGTACGTCCA
>NZ_PJAY01000016.1:0-2500 GCF_002836635.1 Stenotrophomonas sp. Bg11-02 | reverse complement strand
TCATGGCCAGGGTGAAGGTGCCGTAACAGGTACTGGAGGCCCGAACCCACGTCTGTTGCAAAAGACGGGGATGAGCTGTGATTAGGAGTGAAAAGCTAATCGAACCCGGAGATAGCTGGTTCTCCTCGAAAGCTATTTAGGTAGCGCCTCATATGTATCCTCTCGGGGGTAGAGCACTGTTATGGCTAGGGGGTCATCGCGACTTACCAAACCATTGCAAACTCCGAATACCGAGACGGACTGTATGGGAGACACACGGCGGGTGCTAACGTCCGTCGTGAAAAGGGAAACAACCCAGACCCACAGCTAAGGTCCCAAATTCACTGCTAAGTGGAAAACCATGTGGAAAGGCACAGACAGCCAGGAGGTTGGCTTAGAAGCAGCCACCCTTTAAAGAAAGCGTAATAGCTCACTGGTCGAGTCGGTCTGCGGGGAAGATTTAACGGGGCTAAGCAGTGAACCGAAGCTTGGGGTGTGCATATTTATATGTACGCGGTAGAGGAGCGTTCCGTAAGCCGTTGAAGGTGGATTGAGAAGTCTGCTGGAGGTATCGGAAGTGCGAATGCTGACATGAGTAACGATAATGCGGGTGAAAAACCCGCACGCCGAAAGCCCAAGGTTTCCTTGCGCAACGTTAATCGGCGCAGGGTGAGTCGGCCCCTAAGGCGAGGACGAAAGTCGTAGTCGATGGGAAGCAGGTTAATATTCCTGCACCTCGCGTAAGTGCGATGGAGGGACGGAGAAGGTTAGGCGTACCAGGCGTTGGTTGTCCTGGGGAAAGGCGGTAGGTTTGGATCTTTGGCAAATCCGGGATCCTTTAAGACCGAGCACCGAGACGAGCCTTTAAGGCGAAGTCGCTGATACCACGCTTCCAGGAAAAGCTCCTAAGCTTCAGCTTACGCAGACCGTACCGTAAACCGACACAGGTGGGTAGGATGAGAATTCTCAGGCGCTTGAGAGAACTCGGGTGAAGGAACTAGGCAACATGGCACCGTAACTTCGGGAGAAGGTGCACCCTTTTTGGTGGCTCATGCGAGCTATAGCTGAAGAGGGTCGCAGTAACCAGGCCGCTGCGACTGTTTATCAAAAACACAGCACTCTGCAAACACGAAAGTGGACGTATAGGGTGTGACGCCTGCCCGGTGCTGGAAGGTTAATTGATGGGGTCAGCCGCAAGGCGAAGCTCTTGATCGAAGCCCCAGTAAACGGCGGCCGTAACTATAACGGTCCTAAGGTAGCGAAATTCCTTGTCGGGTAAGTTCCGACCTGCACGAATGGCGTAACGACAGCGGCGCTGTCTCCACCCGAGACTCAGTGAAATTGAAATCGCTGTGAAGATGCAGCGTTCCCGTGGCAAGACGGAAAGACCCCGTGAACCTTTACTATAGCTTTACACTGAACGTTGAGTTCGTCTGTGTAGGATAGGTGGGAGGCTATGAAACTGTGGCGCTAGCTGCAGTGGAGCCAACCTTGAAATACCACCCTGTCGTGCTTGACGTTCTAACCTAGGTCCATAATCTGGATCGGGGACCGTGTATGGTGGGTAGTTTGACTGGGGCGGTCTCCTCCTAAAGAGTAACGGAGGAGCTCGAAGGTACGCTCAGCGCGGTCGGACATCGCGCACTGTGTGCAAAGGCATAAGCGTGCTTGACTGCAAGATCGACGGATCAAGCAGGTAGGAAACTAGGACTTAGTGATCCGGTGGTTCTGTATGGAAGGGCCATCGCTCAACGGATAAAAGGTACTCCGGGGATAACAGGCTGATACCGCCCAAGAGTTCATATCGACGGCGGTGTTTGGCACCTCGATGTCGGCTCATCACATCCTGGGGCTGTAGTCGGTCCCAAGGGTATGGCTGTTCGCCATTTAAAGTGGTACGCGAGCTGGGTTCAGAACGTCGTGAGACAGTTCGGTCCCTATCTGCCATGGGCGTTGGAGATTTGAGAGGGGCTGCTCCTAGTACGAGAGGACCGGAGTGGACGAACCTCTGGTGTTCCGGTTGTCACGCCAGTGGCATTGCCGGGTAGCTATGTTCGGAAGCGATAACCGCTGAAAGCATCTAAGCGGGAAGCGCGCCTCAAGATGAGATCTCCCGGGGCACAAGCCCCCTGAAGGAACCATATAGACTATGTGGTTGATAGGTCAGGTGTGTAAGTACAGCAATGTATTGAGCTAACTGATACTAATGATCCGTGCGGCTTGACCATATAACCTCAAGTTGCCTTGGCCGACATGACATGTCGATAGATCCAAGTGCACGCTACGTCACAAGACCAAACGAGAGGCAGGCGCTACAGGCGCGTCTCTTTGTAAAGCCGGCACATCCGTGCCCGCTCCCTGCAAAGACACGTCCTGCGGCGACACTCCAAAAGCCTCCCTGGTGAAATTAGCGCTGTGGAACCACCCGATCCCATCCCGAACTCGGAAGTGAAACGCAGCTGCGCCGATGGTAGTGTGGCTCAAGCCATGCGAGAGTAGGTCATCGCCAGGGTTTATACCC
>NZ_PJAY01000015.1:0-5827 GCF_002836635.1 Stenotrophomonas sp. Bg11-02 | reverse complement strand
GGTAAGCCGCCGGCACCCGGCCCGCATCAGCGGGCCGGGTAAGGGAGAACACCATGGCCCAGATCAAAATCGGCGTAGATCCGGACGGTTTGTTCGATCGCCAGCTGACCGAGCTGGAGACCCAACAGGTTCCTTTCGCCGCGCGCCAGGCATCCAACGCCGTCGCCTTTGAGATACGCGAGCGCTGGAAGCGCACGGCCCCGCGCGTCTTCGACAGGCCCACGCCGCTCACGGTCAGTGCGGCTATGTACCGCAAGGCCACGAAGGAGCAGCCCTACGCGGAAATCTTCATCCGTGATGAAGCCTTCAAGGGCACGCCGCCGGCCAAGTACCTGCTGGCTGAGGTAGAGGGTGGTGAGCGCCGTAAAAAGGGGTTCGAGCGGTTGCTGCAGCAGCGCGGCCTGCTCTCGCCCAGCCAGTTCGCTGTGCTGGGCAGGGGGGCGAGCGCCAACGCCTACGGGAATCTTCCTGCAGGCCAGATCACCAGAATCCTGTCGCAGCTGGGCGCGTCCCGCGATCAGTACCAGGACCAGACCGACGTCAGCACCAAGCGCCGGCGGCGGTCCAAGAAAAAGCGAGGCGGCGAGTACTTCGTGCTGCCGAAACGTCGGGGCGCTCTGCGGCCCGGAATCTATGAGCGCATCGCTACCCCGTGGGGCTCGGCAGTGCGCTCGATCTTCATCTTTACCGGCACCGCCAAGTACCGGCCGCGCTACGACATCTTCGGCATGGCCGACGACACCTGGAAGAGGCTGATGCCGTTCTTCCTGAAGCGCGAGCTGGAGAAGGCCATGCAAACCGCCAGGCCAAGAGAATGAACCAGAAAACGTTTCTCCAATGCATCGACGCCCTCATGTTCGCTGCCTTCAAGGGAGCCGGAATCGCCGATGGGGCGACCTATCAGCACAGCGTGGCCACTCCTGTACCGGTGCCGTGCACCGCACTCCACGATGAGGGGGTGCAGGACTTCGACGAGGAGGGGGTTGCGGTGAGCACGCCGTATAACCGCGTCACCCTGCAGCTGGCTGAAGTCTCGCCGCGAGGCGGTGGCGTCGTGCAGATCGACGCCACAGGCCGACGGCTGAAGCTCGAGCAGAAGATCCGCGGCGATGAGTCGTCGCAGGTCTGGGAGGTATCAAATGCATAGCCCGAGCCCGCGCCGTCTTTTGCTCGACGCCTTTGCTGAGTGCTTGTCGGTCATCTCGACCAACAACGGCTACCGGACCAACGTCGGGGCGGACTGGACGCTGGAGCCGCGTCCTGGTGACGCCACGAGCACCGGCGTTTTCACCGCGCTGATTGAAAAGCAGCAGCGCGCCGCTGACGCCGCTCAGGTGCAGACCCACCGCCTTACTACCGTCGCTGTCATCGCAAAGCTGCCGGCGGACACCGATCACCTGCAGGAGCGTCTGGACGATCTGGTAACCGACATCGAGATGGCGATGTCCCAGAAACAACGCAGGTTCCCGCCTGGCTTCGCGTACCCCGTCTATCTGGGTATGGAACCGCTGATGCCGGAGTCGGCAGCCGCCGGCTGGGTGGGCGTTTCCGTGACCTACCAGTCCCACATCCCCAAGTAACCAGCCGCTCAGCGGCTTCACCGGAGAAACACCATGGCCAAAGATTACAGCTACCTGGGTAGCGGCATCGTCCTGATCCGCGAATGGAACAGCGGCCAGCCGCTGGAAGAGGTCGGCAACGTATCGGCATACAGCTTCTCACCGCAGACCAACACCATCGAGCTGGCTGATGGGCAGAACCCGGGCGGCGGGCCGGCCAACAGCGTCGATCGCGTGACCGGGTACAACCTGTCCTACACCTTCCACGACTTCAAGCCGTCCAACTTCGCGCGCTCGCTGCGCGGCAAGGCCACGGCATTGGCCGCAGCCACCATCGCGGAAGAGGCCGCAGCGGCTGCGATCGGCGCGTTCGTGCCGCTGGCCCGGATCGCTGCGGAGGTCACCAGCGTCAAGAACACTGTCGGCACCACTACCTACGAGGCCGGCAAGGACTACCGTCTGGAGCGCGGCATGCTCTTCATTCCCGCCGGCTCGACGATTCCCGCCGCGGTTAACGGCGCGCCCAACATCAAGGTCACCTACAAGCACGGCGCCATCGGCCGTGTGGAAGTTGGCGTCACCTCCCAGAAGTTCTACGAGGTCCACTTCGTTGGCATCAACGAAGCCCAGGGCGGCAAGCTGGTCCGTGCGATCGCGCACAAGGTGAAGGGCGGCATGCTCAACGAAATGGGGCTGCTCGGCGACCAGTTCGCCGCGGGCACCGTCGCCGGTGCGCTGGTCAAGGACTCGGCCAAGGCCACCGGTCCGGACATCTCGCCCTACTTCTACTGGGAACAGGAGGAATAAGGCATGGACGGCTTCGAAGTGGTGACGCCGCCGACGGCGCAGGTTTCGTTCCGTGGCGAGGTGCTGGAAGTGGGGCCGTTGCGGCTGGAGCAGCTGGCCCCCTTCATCACGGCAGCGCGTTCGATCATCGGGCGTGTGGTGATGGCGGCGGGGCTGCTGGGCGAGGGCGCTCAGATGGAAACCGGTGCTGTAGTGCTGGACCTGCTTGAGCAGGATGCTCCGGCTTTCGCCTCGGCCCTCTCCATCGTTACCGGCCGGCCGGCCGAATGGATCGCCAAGGGCACCGTGGATGAGGTGGCCAGCCTGGTGGAGGCGGTGGTCGGGTTGAATCGCGATTTTTTCGCCCGACGGCTTCCGCACCTGGTGGCAAAGGTGGCGAAGCCGAAGATTCCGCCGACCACGGATGGGGAGACCTCATTCACCAGCTCATCGCCTGCGGACACGAGCGCCGCGACATCCTGACCTACACCCTAGCCCAGCTACGGGCCTTTGTCGCCGCCGCTGCCCGCGCCGAGCGCCAGCAGCGCGCAAGCATGGCGGTCGCCGTGCGACTTGCCATGACGCCTGACCAAGCCGCGTGGGCGACGTACCTGAAGGAGAACCTGCATGGCTGAGCCCACTGCCAATCTGCGTGTGCGCCTCAGTGCGGACATCAACGACATCAAGCAGGGCATGGCGGTCCTACGCCGGGAACTGCGGCAGACGCAGAGCGAAGCTGCGCGCCCACTGCCGAAGAACAACGGCATTGCCGAGCTGGGCGTTAGCGCCGGCCAGACGCAGCAGGCGCTGCGCCAGCTTCCTGCCCAATTCACCGACGTCTTCACCAGCCTGCAGGGTGGGATGCCGTGGTTCACGGTGCTGGTGCAGCAAGGCGGCCAGATCAAGGACAGCTTCGGCGGCGTCGAACCGGCGCTGAAGGGCGTGTCTTCGGCGGTGCTGGGCATGGTCACTCCCGTCACCGCGGCGGCCGCCGCCGTTGGCGTGCTTGTGTACGCCTGGTACGACGCCGAGAAGCAGCAGGAAGCCTACGTGCGGGCGCTGGTGCTGTCCCGTAACGAGGGCGAGGCAACAACGCTGAGCCTGATCAACCTGGCTAAGCGCACCACCGATGCGATGCAGGTCACTGCCGGCGCAGGTGCCGAAGTGGCTCAGGCGATCGGCGCCAACGGACAGGTCGCCGCCCAGAACATGCAGGCGGTTGCCAACGCGGCCATCGCAATGAAGGAGCTGACCGGCCAGGCCGTCGATGAGACGGTGGCCAGCTACGGGAAGCTGGCCGACGCCCCGGTCAAGAACGCCCAGAAGCTCAATGAGCAGATCAACTTCATGACCGTCGCGCTCTACGAGCAGATCAGGGCGCTGCAGGAGCAAGGGCGGAACCAAGATGCAGCGACAGTAATCACCCGAGCGGCGGCCAGCGAGACCGTGATGGCCCTAGCTAAGGTTCGTTCCAGTCAGAATCCGGTAATCCGTGGTTTCAAGGAGCTGTTTGCCGAAGCCACGAAGGCTTGGGGCGCTATGCAGGCCAGCGCGGGCTTCGGTGCGCCAGCAGCTCAGATGCAGCAAATGCTGGCGGACAACCAGCGTGATTTGGCGCGCATCAACCAGGCCGTGGCGCAAGGCGGGGTGGCTCAGCCGATTATTGAGGCTATGAGGCGCGACATCGTGCGGCGGTCGGCTGAAATCAAGGAGATTTCGCTTGATTTGATTAAGGAGCGGAAGGATGCCCAGATCAAGGCTGCACAAGCGGCATCAGCGGAGACCGTGGCGGAGATGGACACGATCATCGACTCCGAGGCATCCAAGGAAGAAAAAAAGCGGCGAGATGTAGCCCGTATCTCGGGGCAAGCCGATGCTGCAATCCGGAAGGCGCGGGCCGCAGGCCTGGTAGACGAAGTTGCAAAGATCGAGGACCGCAAGGCAACGGCGCTCGCCGCGATCGACAAGAAGTATGAAGAAAAGCCTAAGAGCGGAAACGCGGCAGGCGCTTTGCGGTCTGCCGGCCTGCAGGGCTACCGCGATGATCTTCTGGAAGAGCAGGCCGCGATCATGGCCGGCACCCAATTGTTGCGCGCGCAGTACTCGGCAAGGGAGATCACGGCGACGGAGTACTACCGCCGCATGCGTGACCTCGCGCAGGCCAGCACGGACGCCGAAGCGCGCTCGCTCGAGGGACAGATCGCATTCCTGAAGCAGCAGACCGTTGCTGGCAAGGATGGCATCAACGTCAGCCGCCAGCTGGGCGATCTCGAAGCACGCCTGGTCAAAGTTCGCACCGAGGGTGCGAGCAAGCTCCAGGTGCTGGCGACCGAGGAGACGGCGACCGCGCGCACGCGCACGAACGTCATCGCGGCATACGCCAATGCTCTCGATGCGAGCAATCAGGCGCTGGAGCGCCAAATGCGTGCTGTGGCAGGGCGTGTCGGAATGGGGGAGCGCGAAAACGAGATCCAGCAACGCATCAACGATGCCTACGGCGACCAGGCGGACAAGCTGCGCGAGCTTCAGCTGCAGCTGAACGCATCCCAGATCGATCAGGAGACGTTCGAAGCTGAGCGTGCGGTGCTGCTCGCAAAGACCACCGATCGCCTGCAGATCGTGCGTGAAGGGTACGCCCAGCTGGCGGTTGCCGAGGGCAGCTGGCTCAACGGTGCGCGCGCTGCATGGGCGGACTACCAGCAGCAAGCATCCAATGCTGCCGAGCAGCTTGGTGCTGTGGCCGCGAACGTGTTCAGCGGGATGGAGGATGCCTGGACGAAGTTCACGACCGGCGGAAAGATCAGTTTCTCGGATCTCACGCGCTCGGTAATCGCCGACCTGTCCCGCATTGCCTTCCGCCAGGCGGCGATGGGCATCTTCAACACGGCGCTGGGCAGCACCATCGGCCCGGTGGTGCGCGAGAAGATCAGTTTCGATACCGGCGGCTACACGGGGCCGGGCGGTATCCATGAACCCGCAGGCATCGTGCACAAGGGAGAAGTGGTCTGGTCGCAAGCCGATGTCGCCCGCGCCGGCGGCGTTGGGGTCGTTGAAGCAATGCGCCGTGGGCTGGTGGGCTACGCGTCGGGCGGTGCGGTCGGCGGCGGGAGCCCTTCCGTAGCAGGACTCGGCGCAGTCAACGTCATCGTCAAGAACGCACCGGCGGGCACCACGGCGACCGCCACGCGTGGGCCGGGCGGAGTCGATGTCGAGGTACTGCTGGGCCAGCTCGATGATGCGCTCGGCGGGCGCATTGCCAGTGGCACCGGATCCACCTACGGGGCCATGCGAGGTCGGTTTAGCTTGGAGGACACGCTCTGATGGCACAGCTTCCCAGCACTGCCCTGGTGATGTTCAGCAACCTGCAGAACGGCTTCGATCCGTCTGTCCAGCGGGATGAGATGGAGCGCGGCCCAGCAAAGGAAAGGGTCCTCAACAGCACGGTCGCCATGACGCAGGCCCTCTCGCTCTACTTCGAAACC
>NZ_PJAY01000014.1:0-5830 GCF_002836635.1 Stenotrophomonas sp. Bg11-02 | reverse complement strand
AGTAAGCCGCCGGCACCCGGCCCGCATCAGCGGGCCGGGTAAGGGAGCACACCATGGCCCAGATCAAAATCGGCGTAGATCCGGACGGTCTGTTCGATCGCCAGCTGACCGAGCTGGAGACCCAACAGGTTCCCTTCGCCGCGCGCCAGGCATCCAATGCCGTCGCCTTTGAGATCCGCGAGCGCTGGAAGCGCACGGCCCCGCGCGTCTTCGACAGGCCCACGCCGCTCACGGTCAATGCGGCCATGTACCGCAAGGCCACGAAGGAGCAGCCTTACGCGGAAATCTTCATCCGTGATGAAGCGTTCAAGGGCACGCCGCCAGCCAAGTACCTGCTGGCCGAGGTAGAGGGTGGTGAGCGTCGTAAGAAGGGGTTCGAGCGGTTGCTGCAGCAGCGCGGCCTGCTTTCGCCCAGCCAGTTCGCGGTACTGGGCAGGGGGGCGAACGCCAACGCCTACGGGAATCTTCCTGCAGGCCAGATCACCAGAATCTTGTCCCAGCTGGGCGCATCACGCGACCAGTACCAGGACCAGACCGACGTCAGCACCAAGCGCCGGCGGCGGTCCAAGAAAAAGCGAGGCGGCGAGTACTTCGTGCTGCCCAAGCGTCGGGGCGCGCTGCGGCCCGGCATCTATGAGCGCATCGCTACGCCGTGGGGCTCGGCAGTGCGCTCGATCTTCATCTTTACCGGCACCGCCAAGTACCGGCCGCGCTACGACATCTTCGGCATGGCCGACGACACCTGGAAGAGGCTGATGCCCTTCTTCCTGAAGCGCGAGCTGGAGAAGGCCATGCAAACCGCCAGGCCCAGAGAATGAACCAGAAAGCGTTTCTCCAAGGCATCGACGCCCTCATGTTCGCCGCCTTCAAGGGAGCCGGAATCGCCGATGGGGCGACCTATCAGCACAGCGTGGCCACTCCGGTACCGGTGCCGTGCACCGCCCTCCACGACGAGGGGGTGCAGGACTTCGACGAGGAGGGCGTTGCGGTGAGCACGCCGTATAACCGCGTCACCCTGCAGCTGGCTGAAGTCTCGCCGCGAGGCGGTGGCATCGTGCAGATCGACGCCACAGGCCGACGGCTGAAGCTCGAGCAGAAGATCCGCGGCGATGAGTCGTCGCAGGTCTGGGAGGTATCCAATGCATAGCCCGAGCCCGCGCCGTCTGTTGCTCGACGCCTTTGCCGAGTGCCTGTCGGTCATCTCGACCAACAACGGCTACCGGACCAACGTCGGCGCGGACTGGACGCTGGAACCGCGTCCTGGTGACGCCACCAGCACCGGCGTTTTCAGCGCGCTGATTGAAAAGCAGCAGCGCGCCGCTGACGCCGCTCTGGTGCAGACCCACCGCCTTACCACCGTAGCTGTCATCGCAAAGCTGCCGGCGGACACCGATCACCTGCAGGAGCGTCTGGACGACCTGGTGACCGACATCGAGATGGCGATGTCCCAGAAACAACGCAGGTTCCCGCCTGGCTTCACGTACCCCGTCTATTTCGGTATGGAACCGCTGATGCCGGAGTCGGCAGCCGCCGGCTGGGTGGGCGTTTCCGTGACCTACCAGTCCCACATCCCCAAGTAACCAGCCGCTCAGCGGCTTCACCGGAGAAACACCATGTCCAAAGATTACAGCTACCTGGGTAGCGGCATCGTCCTGATCCGCGAATGGAACAGCGGCCAGCCGCTGGAAGAGGTCGGCAACGTGTCGGCTTACAGCTTCTCGCCGCAGACCAACACCATCGAGCTGGCTGACGGGCAGAACCCGGGCGGCGGCCCGGCCAACAGCGTCGATCGCGTGACCGGGTACAACCTGTCCTACACCTTCCACGACTTCAAGCCCTCCAACTTCGCGCGCTCGCTGCGCGGCAAGGCCACGGCAGTGGCCGCCGCCACCATCGCGGAAGAAGCCGCAGCTGCCGCGATCGGCGCGTTCGTACCGCTGGCCCGGATTGCCGCGGAGGTGACCAGCGTCAAGAACACTGCCGGCACCACTACTTACGAGGCCGGCAAGGATTACCGCCTTGAGCGCGGCATGCTGTTCATCCCCGCCAGCTCGACGATCGCCGCGGGGGTGAACGGGGCGCCCAACATCAAGGTCAGCTACAAGCACGGCGCCATCGGCCGGGTGGAAGTCGGGGTCACCTCCCAGAAGTTCTACGAGGTCCACTTCGTTGGCATCAACGAAGCCCAGGGCGGCAAGCTGGTCCGCGCGATCGCGCACAAGGTGAAGGGCGGCATGCTCAACGAAATGGGGCTGCTCGGTGACCAGTTCGCCTCCGGCACCGTCGCCGGTGCGCTGGTCAAGGACTCGGCCAAGGCCACGGGGCCGGACATCTCGCCCTACTTCTACTGGGAACAGGAGGAGTAAGGCATGGACGGCTTCGAAGTGGTGACGCCGCCGACGGCGCAGGTTTCGTTCCGTGGCGAGGTGCTGGAAGTGGGGCCGTTGCGGCTGGAGCAGCTGGCCCCCTTCATCACCGCAGCGCGCTCGATCATCGGGCGCGTGGTGATGGCGGCGGGGCTGCTGGGGGAGGGCGCCCAGATGGAAAGCGGTGCTGTGGTGTTGGACCTGCTCGAGCAGGATGCTCCGGCTTTCGCCTCGGCCCTCTCCATCGTTACCGGCCGGCCGGCCGAATGGATCGCCAAGGGCACCGTGGATGAGGTGGCCAGCCTGGTGGAGGCGGTGGTCGCGTTGAATCGCGATTTTTTCGCCCGACGGCTTCCGCACCTGGTGGCAAAGGTGGCGAAGCCGAAGATTCCGCCGACCACGGATGGGGAGACCTCATCCACCAGCTCATCGCCTGCGGACACCAGCGCCGCGACATCCTGACCTACACCCTGGCCCAACTGCGGGCCTTTGTCGCCGCTGCTGCCCGCGCCGAGCGCCAGCAGCGCGCAAGCATGGCCGTCGCCATGCGACTTGCCATGACGCCTGACCAAGCCGCGTGGGCGCAGTACCTGAAGGAGAACCTGCATGGCTGAGCCCACTGCCAATCTGCGTGTGCGCCTCAGTGCGGACATCGACGACATCAAGCAGGGCATGGCGGTCCTGCGCCGGGAGCTGCGGCAGACGCAGAGCGAAGCGGCGCGCCCACTGCCGAAGAACAACGGCATCTCCGAGCTGGGCGTCACAGCCGGCCAGACGCAGCAGGCACTGCGCCAGCTTCCTGCCCAGTTCACCGACATCTTCACCAGCCTGCAGGGTGGGATGCCGTGGTTCACGGTCCTGGTGCAGCAGGGCGGCCAGATCAAGGACAGCTTCGGCGGCGTCGAGCCAGCGCTGAAGGGCGTGTCCTCGGTGGTGCTGGGCATGGTAACTCCCGTCACCGCGGCGGCCGCCGCCGTCGGCGTGCTGGTGTACGCCTGGTACGACGCCGAGAAGCAGCAGGAAGCCTACGTGCGGGCGCTGGTGCTGTCCCGTAATGAGGGCGAGGCAACCACGCTGAGCCTGATCAACCTGGCCAAGCGCACCACCGATGCGATGCAGGTCACTGCCGGCGCAGGTGCCGAAGTGGCTCAGGCGATTGGCGCCAACGGACAGGTCGCCGCCCAGAACATGCAGGCCGTGGCCAACGCAGCCATTGCAATGAAGGAGCTGACCGGCCAGGCCGTCGATGAGACGGTGGCCACGTACGGGAAGCTGGCCGACGCACCGGTCAAGAATGCCCAGAAGCTTAATGAGCAGGTCAACTTCATGACCAGCGCGCTCTACGAGCAGATCAAGGCACTGCAGGATCAAGGCCGAAATCAGGACGCGGTCACCGTTATCACCAGGGCGGCATCAGAAGAGACCGTCATGGCGCTCGCAAAAGTGCGCGCGAGCCAGAACCCAGTGATTCGAGGCTTCAAGGACCTATTTGCCGAGGCAACCAAGGCTTGGGGCGCGATGCAAGCCAAGGCTGGTTTCGGTGCGCCGGCGGCCCAAATGCAGGAGATGCTGGCTAGCAACCAGTCGGACCTTGCGCGACTCAACCAGCTCCAGGCTATGCCAGGTGCGAGCCGTAGCTACATCACCCAACTAGAAAACGATATCAAGGAGCGCTCCCGGAAGATCAAGGCCATCGCGGCCGATGTCGTCAAGGAGCAGCAGGACGCACGTATTAAGGCTGCGCAGGCTGCTGTTGTCGACTCGTCGGCGCAGATGGACGCGATTATTGACGCAGAAGCCTCACGGGAAGAGAAAAAGCGACGCGAGGTCGCGCAAATCAGCGGCCAGGCAGAAATTGCTATCCGCAAGGCCCGCGCGGCGGGACTCCTGGAAGAGGTGGAAAAGCTCGAGGACCGCAAGGTAAGGGCCCTGGCAGCGATCGAGAAGAAGTACGAAGAGAAGAAGCCCAAGGGCGGCAGCACGGCCAATGCATCGCGCGCTGCAGGGCTGCAGGGCTACCGTGATGATTTGCTGCAGGAACAGGCCACCATCACGGCCGGCACCCAGTTGCTGCGCGCGCAGTATTCCGCCCGTGAGATCACGGCCACGGAGTACTACCGCCGGATGCGTGACCTGGCGCAGGCCAGCACGGACGCGGAGGCGCGCTCGCTCGAGCAACAGATCGCCTTCCTGAAGCAGCAGAACGTCGCTGGCAAGGACGGCATCAACGTGAGCCGGCAGCTGGGTGACCTCGAGGCGCGTCTGGCCAAGGTGCGCACCGAGGGTGCGAGCAAGCTCCAGGTGCTGGCGACCGAGGAAACTGCGACCGCGCACACGCGCACGAACGTCATCGCGGCATACGCCAATGCCCTCGATGCGAGCAACCAGGCGCTGGAACGCCAGATGCGTGCTGTGGCTGGGCGTGTCGGGGCGGGGGAGCGCGAATACGAGATCCAGCAGCGCATCAACGATGCCTACGGCGACCAGGCAGACAAGCTGCGCGAGCTTCAGCTGCAGCTGAACGCATCCCAGATCGATCAGGAGACGTTCGAAGCTGAGCGTGCGGTGCTGCTCGCAAAGACCACCGATCGTCTGCAGATTGTGCGAGAGGGGTACGCCGAGCTGGCGGTCGCCGAGGGCAGCTGGCTCAACGGTGCGCGCGCTGCATGGGCGGATTACCAGCAGCAGGCAACCAACGCGGCCGAGCAGCTGGGCATGGCCGCCGCGAACGTGTTCAGCGGAATGGAAGATGCCTGGACGAGGTTCACGACCGGGGGAAAGGTCCGCTTCTCGGATCTCACCCGCTCCGTGATCGCTGACCTTTCCCGTATCGCCTTCCGCCAAGCTGCGATGGGCATCTTCAACACCGCGCTGGGCAGCACCATCGGCCCGGTGGTGCGCGAGAAGATCAGTTTCGATACCGGCGGCTACACGGGGCCGGGCGGCATCCACGAACCCGCAGGCATCGTGCACAAGGGAGAGGTGGTCTGGTCGCAGGCCGATGTCGCCCGCGCCGGCGGCGTTGGGATCGTTGAAGCAATGCGCCGTGGGCTGCTGGGCTACGCCTCGGGCGGTGCAGTGGGCGGCGGCAGCCCTTCCGTAGTTGGACTCGGCGCAGTCAACGTCATCGTCAAGAACGGACCGCCCGGCACCACGGCGACCGCCACGCGTGGGCCGGGCGGTGTCGATGTCGAGGTGCTGCTTGGCCAGCTCGATGATGCGCTCGGCGGGCGCATCGCGAGTGGCACCGGTTCAACCTACGGGGCCATGCGGGGCCGGTTTGGCTTGGAGGACACGCTCTGATGGCACAGCTTCCCAGCACCGCCTTGGTGATGTTCAGCAACCTGCAGAACGGCTTCGATCCGTCTGTCCAGCGGGATGAGATGGAGCGCGGCCCAGCAAAGGAAAGGGTCCTCAACAGCACGCTCGCCATGACGCAGGCCCTCTCGCTCTACTTCGAGACT
>NZ_PJAY01000013.1:0-5950 GCF_002836635.1 Stenotrophomonas sp. Bg11-02 | reverse complement strand
GTGTATAGGGGACAGATCTTAGTATGCAAGGCAGGGTACATCCGCCATCCTTATGGGGTCTCCATGGGGTGCGCGCGTGACTTTGTCCGTCGACTCAACACCGACCTTCGCTCGACGCCTCAAACAAGCCCGCCTGCACACGGGTTTGTCGCAGAAGGAGTTGGGCATCCGGGCCGGTCTGGATCCTCACGTGGCCAGCCCCCGAATCAACCAGTACGAGCGTGGCAAGCACGAGCCCATGCTGGAGATTGCTGAGCGGTTGGCCCAAGCGTTGGGGATCCCCGCCGCCTTCCTTTACACCGACGATGATCTGCTGGCCAAGTTGCTCCTGCGCTGGGGCTCGCTAAGCAAGCAGCAGAAGCGCGAGTTGGTGAAGCTGATCGAGGCCACGCCCGAGAAGTAAACCGAACAAGCGCTCGCCCTATGGGCAACTCTTCGCCTCAACCCGCCCTTTGGGCGCTTCTGGAGGGAGCTGCAGTGTCCGCGGCTAGTGCGACTGACAAGTCGCGACATCTCAGGCTTACTTGAGATTTTGTTCACGACCGATACACACGCGCCTTGTCTAAAGTGATATACCATGTCGCCCGTGTCAGCCTCCTCACTTCTACTGCGACTGTTCCTGATCGCCATGCTCGTGCTTAACGGCGCGTGGTCGGCGTTTGCGTCCGTCAGTATGAACCCGGTCATGGAAGAGCAGGCCAGCGAAGTGGCTGCCGCGGTGCAAGTCGACGAAGACTGCTTCGCCGATCACAGTGCTGAGCATCATCCCGATGCCACATCGATTGAAAAGGCTGGCACTGGGCATGGCGACCATGCCGGTCCCGACTGTTGCAAGTCTTCTGCGTGCCGGTGCGCCTGCGTACACGCTTGCGCGAGCGCACTTCCTGCGCGCCTGCATGTTTCGGTGCAACTGGCCTTGGGCCTGGATGTCATGCCGCTGCCCCTAGGGCATGCGCCACCTGCCTTGCCTCATCTGATCCGACCACCGATCGGCTAAGCGTCCCTAGGCGCCGCAATGGCGCCGTTGGTGTGGCTTGCATGCCTGTTTAGGCCAGCCGCCCGCTCTGTACCACCGCCCGCCGGTGGCAACACGACGCTTGGAGCATTTTCATGTCGCATGATGATTTTCGTGGTCCACGCGGTGGACCGCTGCTGCCTTCGCGGCGGCGATTTGTCCAAGGCTTGGCCTTGGGAGGCGCAGTCGCAGGATTAGGTTTCTGGCCCAAAGCCAGTTGGGCGCTCAAGGGGCCGGGACAACCCAACGTACTATCGGGCACTGAGTTTGACCTGACCATTGGCGAGACGCCGATGAACTTCACCGGCAAGACCCGCACCGCGATCACGGTCAACGGGTCCGTTCCGGCGCCGTTGCTGCGGTGGCGGGAAGGCACCACGGTCAACTTGCGCGTCTCTAATGCATTGCCCGCTAACTCCATCCATGGCGCGGACACCTCCATCCATTGGCACGGCATCATTTTGCCGGCCAACATGGACGGCGTGCCGGGTCTGAGCTTTGACGGTATCGGACGTGGTGAGACCTACCACTACCGGTTCACCCTGCATCAGGGCGGAACCTACTGGTACCACAGCCACTCAGGGTTCCAGGAACAAGCCGGGCTCTATGGCCCGATCGTCATCGACCCATTGGAGCCGGAGCCCTTCAGTTTCGATCGCGACTACGTCGTGATGCTGAGCGATTGGACAGACCTGGACCCGACGGCCCTGTTCGATCGTTTGAAGAAGATGCCGGGCCATGACAATTACTACAAGCGCACGGTCGGCGATTTTGCGCGCGATGTGAAGCGCAACGGCCTGTCGGCCACGTTGGAAGATCGCAAGATGTGGGGCGTGATGCGGATGACGCCCACGGACCTGTCCGACGTCAACGCCAACACCTACACCTACCTGATGAACGGCACGACCTCACTGGGCAACTGGACCGGTTTGTTCCGCAGTGGCGAGAAGGTGCGCCTGCGTTTCATCAATGGCTCTGCCATGACGTACTTCGATGTGCGTATTCCGGGGCTGAAGATGACCGTGGTGGCGGCAGATGGCTTGTATGTCCATCCGGTTTCCGTCGACGAGTTCCGCATCGCGGTAGCAGAAACCTTCGATGTGATCGTGGAGCCCTCCGGGCAGGACGCATTCACCATCTTTGCCCAAGACTCCGGTCGCACCGGCTACATCAGCGGCACGCTCGCTGTGCGCGAAGGATTACGCGCGCCCGTTCCGTCTGTGGATCCCCGGCCGCTGCTGACGATGGCAGACATGGGCATGGATCATGGGTCGATGGATATGTCTGGCGGCAGCAAGGGCATGGAAGGCGGCTGTGGTGCGGCCATGGGCATGCCTGGCATGACCCCACCTGTCAGCGGTAACGCGACCTCGGCCCATGCAGGCCATGCGATGCCCGCCGCCGGCGATGGTGCCATGGCAGGCATGCAGCACGGGGGCATGCAATCACACCCTGCTAGCGAGACCAACAATCCCCTGTTGGACAACCAAGCCATGAGCGTGAGTTCGCGCTTGGATGATCCGGGCAATGGCCTGCGCGATAACGGCCGTCATGTGCTGACGTATTCCATGCTCAAGAGCACCTTTGAAGACCCTGACGGACGCGACCCCGGTCGCGAGATCGAGCTGCATCTGACCGGACACATGGAGAAATTCTCCTGGGGCTTCAACGGTCAGAAGTTTTCCGATGTCGAGCCGCTGCGGCTGAACTACGGCGAGCGTATGCGCATCGTATTGGTTAACGACACGATGATGACCCATCCCATCCATTTGCACGGCATGTGGAGTGACGTGGAGGACGACAACGGCAACTTCATGGTGCGCAAGCACACGGTGGATATGCCGCCAGGTAGCCGACGCACGTATCGCGTGCGTGCCGATGCGTTGGGCAGCTGGGCGTTCCATTGCCACCTGCTTTATCACATGGAAGCCGGAATGATGCGCACGGTGAGGGTCGACGAATGAACATCAATAGACGCGATACCACCCTGACTGCGCTGACGGCTATCTCGCTGGCCCTGGCCAATGCGGCCAGCGCCCAATCTATGCAGCACGGCTCCATGCAGATGGAGCAGGGCGCGCAGACCCAGACTCAGGATCACTCTGCACATCAGGCGCCGACATCAAAACCTGCGCCAGCCCAAAAGCCTGCAACACCGGCCAAGACGAGCGAAGCGACGATCGATCATGCGGCGATGGGCCACGCCGAGCCGCAGGCTAACGCAGCCGAGCCTGCCATGCAGGGCATGGACCATTCGCAGATGGGGCACGGCTCGCCCGCGAGCACACCTGCGGCGCCCACAGCGCAGGCGCAGTCGATGCAGGGCATGGATCACAGTCAGATGGCACAGCCCGCTGCAGCCGACACCTCCGGCACGGCCACGCCTGCGATGCAGGGGATGGACCATTCGCAGATGGGCCATGATTCGCCCGCGCCCGCTACACCAGAAGCGGGAATGCAATCGATGGAGGGCATGGACCACAGTCAGATGGGACACGGGCCTGCAGCGCCAACGCAGCCGCGCACCCCGATTCCCGCGGTGACGGACGCGGATCGCAAGGCGGCCATCGCGCCGGAACACGCGCATCCGGTGCATGACAACTCGATCAAGAGCTACGTGCTGCTCAATCGCCTGGAAACCTGGGATGCCGATCCGGGCACCGGGCTGGGCTGGGAGGGCCAGGGCTGGATCGGTACGGACCTCAATCGCGTCTGGCTCCGCAGTGAAGGCGAACGCACGGATGGTCAGACCGAGTCGGCTGATCTGGAAGTGCTTTACGGCCGCAGTATCTCCACGTGGTGGGATGTGGTGGCCGGTGTGCGTCATGACTTCAAGCCTGGGGCATCGCAGAACTTCGCCGCTATCGGTGTACAGGGCTTGGCGCCGATGAAGTTCGAAGTGTCCGCCACAGCCTATCTCGGCGAAGGGGGCCAGACTGCCGCCAATGTCGAGGCCGAGTACGAATTGCTGCTAACCAACCGGCTGATCTTGCAGCCGCTGGTGGAAGTCACCGCCTATGGCAAGAACGATCCATTGCGCGGGATAGGTTCGGGTCTGAGTGCCGCTGAGGCGGGGCTACGACTTCGCTATGAGTTCACCCGAAAGTTCGCTCCCTACATCGGCGTGGTGTACGAGCGCGCGTTTGGCAATACCGCAGACATGCGACGCGAGCATGGCGAGTCCTTTGAAGACACGCGCTTGGTCATCGGCCTTCGTACCTGGTTCTAAGGGGAACTGACAATGAAATCCAACAAAAAGATGTGGGTATGGCTCGGTGCCGGCGTGGCATTGGTTGCGGTGGTCGCAACCGCCACGGTCTCTCTGGGCGTGTACAACGTGGCCGCCGACGATCCGCATAGTCGCCCGGTGTATGCGCTACTTGAAACGGCGCGCGAGCGTTCCATTGAGGTGCGCGCCGCCAAGCTTCAGCTACCCACGAACCTTGATGATCCTGAGCGTATCCGCCAGGGTGCGGGCAACTACAACGCCATGTGCGTGACCTGCCATCTTTCACCAGACGCGGCGGCCACCGAGATGAGCAAGGGCCTGTACCCCGCGCCACCGAACCTAAGCAAACAGCCGGTCGCTCCAGCTGAGGCGTTCTGGGTGATCAAGCACGGCATCAAGGCCAGCGGCATGCCCGCTTGGGGCGGCAGCATGGACGATGAGTTCATATGGAACATGTCGGCCTTCCTGCAGAAGTTGCCCACGCTGGACGCGACTGCGTACAAGGAACTTGTCGACAGCAGCGAGGGCCATTCGCATGGCGGCGGCGAGACGCAAGGCCACCATGACGACGAAAAGGCCGAGGATCACCCTGCCTTATTCGAGCCGGGCAACAACTCCATGCCGCATGCGCACCCGCCGGGCGTGGACGACGATCACCACGGCCCGACACCCAGCGACACGGAAGTCGGGTTGGTGAGCCACGGCCATCCCGACGGCAAGGTGGAGTCGCACCCTGCACCACACACGCCCGTGGCCGATGACGGCCATGCGCACACCCATTGATCTCCTTGGAGCCCACGCAATGAACGCAACAGCAATCTCGTTCACCCTCGCACTGGCACTGGCCGTCGTGTCCCCCGCAATGGCGCAGGCGACACAGCCGCACGCACATCACCCCGCTGCCGCGGCATCTGCGGACGTCGACGTCCCAGTCACTGCAGAGGCCGCGGTCGCCGTAGCGGAGCGTTTCAACAGGGCCCTGTCTAGCGGCGATCTGGCCACGGTCGAAGCCCTGCTCGCTGCCGACGTTCTCATCCTCGAGTCCGGGGGCGCCGAACGCAGCCGCGAGGAATACATGGGCCATCACGCAGTCAGCGATGCGGCGTTCCTCAAGGGCGCCCATCGCCAGCTGCTCCGTCAGCGCGCACGAGCCGCCGGCGAGTTCGCGTGGGTCGGAACCGAAAGCGAGTTGCATGCCCAGAAGGACGGCCAGCCACTGACCGTCCAGAGCGCCGAGACGATGGTGCTGAAGGAGACCGCGGACGGCTGGCGGATCGTCCACATCCACTGGTCCTCGCGGACCAAGCGCTGAGTCGAGAGATTGAAATGACTACGCTCACATTGCACCGTCTGACTTTTGTGGTCCTTGCCGTGGCTGGTCTGGGTGCTTGCACCCAGGATGCTTCATCCGCGCAACCCACAACCTCGCCCTCCGCACAGGTTGTCGTCCCATCAGCCGACGCGACTCCAGCAGCCCTGCCACGCATGACCGTCCACAAGACCCCGACCTGCGGGTGCTGCGGTGTCTGGATCGACCACGTGCAGAAGGCGGGATTCACCGTGGATGTGCACGACATGGATGACCTGGGTCTGGTCAAGGAGCGGTTGGGTGTCCCCTATGCAAAGGGCTCCTGCCACACGGCCGAGATCGGCGGATACGTCATCGAAGGCCACGTTCCGGCCGCGGACATCAAGCGTCTCCTCGA
>NZ_PJAY01000012.1:0-9734 GCF_002836635.1 Stenotrophomonas sp. Bg11-02 | reverse complement strand
GGCCGTCACTCCCGAGGCAGGGCCGATACCTGAAGCGGGGGCGTACGCGGTTGTGTCATGACCTGTAACAGAGTTGTTACACCCCGGCGCCGGCCAGGCGCAGCGGGCCTCCCTGCGGATTCAGGCACATGCTGCGCTCGAGCGATGTGTAAAGGTCGGCATCCAGCAGGGCCCCTGTTTCCAGCCGGAATCCCTTTGTTTCAGGGCCCTGCGCACTTGGCACGAAAGCTGCGACCTCCCTCCCCATACGTAACGGGAGAGCGGCATGGACAGCAGCACGAAGCGCAGGATGTTTCTGGTAGCCAGCGTGGCCGCGCTGGCCGCATGCCCGGTGCTGGTGCATGCCTCCGGTGCCCGCCAGGGCGTCACCCAGAAGCCCGGCGAGATCGTGCTCCTGCGCGATGTGCATACCCGCACCGCCTACCGGCCCGCCCCTCCCGGCGTGGCGCTGATCGCCGATCCGTCGCCGCAGCGCGAAGTGGGCGCCGCCCTGGGCACCTCCAATGGCATGGCCGAACTCAGCGACGATGACTTCGCTGGCCTCGGCGCGGGCCAGGCGGTCCACACCCCGCATGCCGGGACCACCACCGTCGAACGGGTCACCAGCACCGCACTGGGCGGGGCGGTCGGACGGCTCGGCAGTTCCAACGGCGGCATCATTTCCGGCAACCAGATCAGCGGGGCGATGAGCGGCCCACTGGGCGCGGTCGGCAACACCACGCGCGGCATCGGCGATACGGTGCGCGGCGCCCTGGCGCAGTTCCCGATGGGCGCCCCGGCAGGTGGCAAGTGAAGACGCGCGCGCTGCTGCTCCTCGCCATGCTGCTGCCGGCGCTGGCCCAGGCCGACGAATACGCCGGCATGCTCGGCTACCTCAACCAGTCGCGCATCGACGGCCGCGCGCTGGCCGGCGCCAGCGGTGCCATCGCGGTCAACCAGGTGGCCGGTGACATCAACACCCAGGCCAACCTGGTGGGCATGGCCCAAGGCAACCAGGCCCGGGTCGATATCGATGCGCGCAGCACCTCATCGCGCAACAGCGTGCTGCTGGACGGACCGCTGCACGCCAGCGCGCACCTCGATGGCCAGGCCCTGCAGGACGCCAATGGCATCGCAACGATCAACCAGACCAGCGGCATCGCCAACACCAGCATGAACATGGTGCGCGCGACGCTGGCCCGGGAAGGAATACGCGAGTCCGACGATGAGGCCCTGGCCGAATCGAGCGTGACCGCGTCAGCAGGGGGGCAGGGCAGGGCCGGCAACGGCCTGGCCGCGGGCACCCGCAGCGTCGGCGTGGCAGCGTCGGCGATGCAGGGGTTCGACGGTGTCCTGCAACTCAATCAAATCGCGGGCGCAGGAAATGACACGGCCAACATCCTCGGTATGTCCGTGCACGGCAACCCGTGAGTGGTACCCACCCGTTACACCACTGATGAGAGAGAAGGCACCATGAAAGCGATCGTTAAAGGGACTGTACTCGCCATGGCCATCGCTGGCGTGGTCGCCACCGCACACGCGGCGGATGACCAGAACGCAAGCGCCACCATCAACCACAACCACAACGTCAATGAAAACTGGACGTTGAACGACACCCGCAATGTCACCCGCAACAACGTGACCAGCAATACCGACACCGATACGGACACGGTGAACGACACCCGCAACGTGGTGCGCAACACCACCCGCAACACCAATACCACCAACAACACCAGCACCACCGACAACACCGCCAACACCACCTCGAACGTGCGGTACTCCAGCACCACGACCAACACCAGCCGTTCCAACGTCGACTACTCCGACGTTGATCACACCCGCGACGTATCGGTCAACGAGACCAGCAACATCTCGGCCGACGAGCGCAAGGAAAAGAACAACCACGGCGTGGACGTGAACCTGGAGAAGGACCTGCGCCTGAGCTCGGACATCAATTTCTCGGGTGATCCGCAAATCACCGGCGACATCGATCTCGACTCCGCCGCCATCGCGGTCATCGACAACCGTCAGTCGATCAGCGCCAATGAAGCCTCCAACGAGATGCTGGACAACACCGCGTCGATCTCCGATGACGTGGCGTCCGGCGCATCGGGCAACCTGGGCTTCAACGTCGCCGCCGGTGACAACAACGCACAGGACAACGCCGCTTCGCTGTCTGCGGCCGATGCCTCCTTCAGCTTCGGCATGGCCGATGCGGAAGTGTTCGTCCACCAGGCCGTGGGCGGCAACACCACCCTCAACGAAGGCGTCACCAACGCCGCCGGCCTGGGTGGCAACGCGTTCTCCGGCGCGTCGGGCAATATCGGGGTGAACGTGGCTTCGGGCAACAACAACGCGCAGAAGAACGCGCTGGCCGCCTCGGTCGCCACCGCCGCGATGGCGCAGTCGAGCATCTCGTCCAACCAGGTCTCCAGTGGCAACTCGGTGTCCAACGCCGGCTACGTGCAGCGCTTCAGTGACACCACTGAAGTCAGCCTGCGCGGTCGTGTGGCAGGTGCCACGCTGGCCTTCGGTGCAGGTACCTATGAAGGTACCGGCAACGCTTACCAGCAGGACAACTACTACCTCGACAGTTGGGATGGCGCGCTGCCGCACACCAGCGGTGACAGCACCGGCCACATCGACCTGGACAACGAGATCCAGAACGCCACCGACAACCCGTACCGTGACGGCGTGGGCGGCATCGCCTTCGACACGGACGAGGAAGGCACCAGCCAGTTCGTCGAACTGGGCGTGGCCGACCTCTACGCCAGCCTGAGTGGCACCGTGCGGACCTCGCGCTGGGTGGCGGTCAATGCGACCAACACCGCGGGCCTGTCCGGCAGTGCGTTCTCCAATGCGTCGGGCAACATCGGCGTGAACGTGGCCTCCGGCACCGGCAACCTGCAGGCCAACAGCCTGGCCCTGGCCGTGGCGCAGCCGTCGACCGGCGGCGGCACCCCGGGCGGCGGCGGCGGCGAGTAACACCTGGCGTGACCGCTTTCGCAGGCTTGCTGCGTTGAGCGCAACAAACCCGGTCATCCGCCAATGACCGGGCTCCCCGGGAGCCCCTGTCCCATCCCCCCTTTGGGGCAGGGGCTCCTACCTTGGTAGGAGCCGTTGCAATGCGTGTATCCGGGTCCACTGTGTTGTTGCCTTGCCTGATGCTGATGCTCATGCTGATGGCGTGCGCCGCGCCGGTACGTGCCGGCGACGTGGCCTTCAGTGGCGTCCTGCCCAATGGCGGCCTGCTGCAGCAACGCGTGGAGAGCATGCAGGAGCGGCGCTTCCGCCACCTGGTCCGCCAGCACACCGATTACAGTTGCGGCGCCGCCGCGCTGGCCACCATCCTCAAATACGCCTATCACCTGGATGCCGACGAGGCTACGGTGATCGAAGGGATGATGAACGTGTCCGACCAGACCCTGGTACGCGACCGTGGTTTTTCGTTGCTGGACATCAAGCGTTACGTTGAATCGATGGGCATGCGTGGGCGCGGCTACCGCGTTGACGAAGCCCGCCTGCGCAACCTGCGCGTTCCTGGCCTGGTGCTGATGGACGTGCGTGGTTTCCGCCATTTCGTGGTCATGAAACAAGTCCGCGGCGACTTCGTCGAAGTGGCTGATCCGATCCTCGGCAACCGCAGCGTGCCGCTGGCGGAATTCCTGGAGGCCTGGCCGTCACGCGCGGTCTTCATCGTGATCGGCAGTGATTTCGATCGCAACACCGTGCTGCTGCAACCCAGCGAACGGCCCAGTGCACGCGCGCTGTATGCGCGGCAGGGCCCCATCACCGATGCCGAACTGGTCGACTTCGGCTTCAGCCACGCCGACCTGTTCTGAAGGAGTTCCACCATGAACATGCGCCTCATCGTCATTGCCAGCGCCTTGGCTGTCCTGTTGCCCACTGCGCTGCACGCGCAGGAAAAGCGCAGCGGCAAGGGACTGACCGAAATACCCGATCCCGAACTCAACCTGATGCGTGGTCGTTACACGGTGGGCGGCAACAATGTCGCCTGGTTCGGCGTGACCATGGCATCGCAGTGGCAGGCATCCAGCGGCGCAGCGATGGAAGGCGCGCTGAAGCTCGGCATGGACTTCCGCCAGGGCGGTACGCCGAAGGTCAGTTTCACCCCGACCGTCAGCGTCACCGCGGCCGATGCGCCGCTGCCGCAGGCGGCCGCCGACACCGCCAGCGCGGCCATTGCCAGCGTGGACAGCAGCGGGTTGGCGAATGTGTCCGGCCTGGTGCAGAGCGTGCAGGTCGCGGGCGATGAGAACAGTGCGCGCAACGTGACCTCGCTGACCATCCGTGATGGCGAGGTACCCGCCGTCGCCGACGGTGGTGCGCGAAGCGCGACCGCACAGCAGGGCGGCGCCAGCGCCACCGCGTCCTTCGACAACAACCAGGCCCGGCTGGAACTGCAGCTGGAAGGCGTGGGCGCGGTGCAGCAATGGATCCGCAGCGGCAGCGTCGGGCAGACCATCGCGCTGGGCGGCAATGCACAACAGGTCAGCAACCGGCTGCAGATCGAACTGGTCAGGCAGAGCATGGCGAGCAATACCCCGTTGACCCAGAACATCGCCCAGGCGATGGCGCTGACACGCGGGATCGGGCCGGGCCAGTGACAGAGGCGCGGCAAGGGGGATGGCACTCAACGGACGAAGGACATGCACACCAATCACCGCATCACCCCGCTGGCGCTGGCGGCGCTGGCCTGGATCGTGTTCGCCGACAACGCGCACGCCCAGCCGGCCACGGCGGGCGGCAACGAGCAGGCCGATGTACAGGCATTGATGGCCCAGCTGGAAACGCTGAAGGCCAATTACGCGCAGGAAGTCCGTCGCCTGCGCGAGCTGGACATGCAGGTGCAGGCCATGCAGGCGCGGCTGTCCGGCAAGGCCGGCGGCGTGGCGCAGCAGGGCCCCCCGTTGCCACCCGAACCGGCACGGGCGCCGGCCGCGGCGACCGCCGGGACCGAAGGCGGCTACGCCAGCAGCGCAGCGGAAGCGCAGCAGGCCAAGCAGGCGGCGCGGCGCAGCGTGGACGATGTGAAGCAGCAACAGCAGGCGCTGTTCTCGCGGCGTTTCACCGTCGAAAACAGCCTGACCTACGCGCGCTACGACCGAAAGCAGCTGACCCTCAACGGCTTCCTCGCCCTGGATGCGATCTTCCTCGGCAACATCGGCATCGAGAACGTCGAATCCGATTCGCTGACCTACAACCTGGCCGCGCGCTGGGGTGTCAGCCCCAACCTGACCGTCAACATGGACGTGCCGTGGGTGGCACGCAGGACGGTCTACCAGAAGGGCGGGGCGGGCGGATCAGCGGCGGCGGTGGCGGAGGAGGAAACCAGTGGCAATGGCATCGGCGACATAGGCCTGAGCGCCAACTACCGGCTGTTCGGCGAACGTGGCTGGAAGCCGGAAACGGTGCTGACCGCAGGCGTGACCGCGCCCACAGGACGCGAGCCCTATGGCGTGGACTGGACCGTGCTGGAGCGCGATGACGATGACTACATCCGCTTCGCCGTGCCCAAGGAGCAGCCCACCGGTAACGGGGTGTGGCAGGCCAACGTGGGCCTGTCCATCGTCAAGACCGCCGACCCGGCTATCCTGTTCGCCAATGCGGGCTACATCCATTCCTTCGAAGCCAGCTTCGACGATCTCGACGGCAATCCGGATACCGTCAATCCCGGTGACGTGAAGCTCGGCGGGTCCTACTACTTCGGCGCCGGCGTGGCGTTCGCGTTCAACGAGCGCACCAGCCTGAGCATCTCCTTCAGTGACAAACTGAGCGCACGTGCGTCCACCCGTTACCGCAACGGGCAGTGGATGAAAGTGATCGGCAGTGATGCCAACGCGGCGACGTTCAACCTGGGCGTCACCTATGCGCTGAACCAGAAGACCACGCTGGTGAGTCTGCTCGGCATTGGACTGACGCCGGACGCTCCGGACTTCACCCTGGCGTTCAAGGTGCCGTACATGCTGTGATCCTGCAACGCGTCAGCGCAGTGCGGGCAGTTCGACCTGGTGCTTGCGGCACAGACGGTACACGGTGACCCGCGAGACCTGCATGTGGCGTGCGCAGGCGGACACGTTGAACTCGTGCTCGCGCAGCGCCTGCATCAGCAGCTCGCGTTCCACCTGCTCGCGTGCATCCTGCAGCAGGGCGCGGGCGGCGGCGGGCAGGGTGGCCACCAGGTCCAGGTCGGACGGTTCGATCAGCTCGCCATCGGCGACGATCGCCGCGCGCTGCACGCGGTTGAGCAGTTCGCGTACGTTGCCCGGCCAGTCGAAGCGCTGCATCGCCTGGCGTGCACAACTGCTGAAACCGCGTGCGCGACCCGGATGGCGGGCACGGAACTGGCGCAGGAAATGTTCGGCCAACACCAGCACGTCGCCGCTGCGTTCGCGCAGCGCCGGCATCGCCAGCCGCAGCACGTTGAGGCGATAGAAAAGATCACGGCGGAAGCGCCCCTGCGCGACCGCCTGTTCCAGATCCACGTGGGTAGCGGCCAGCACGCGCACGTCCACCCGCAGTGCCTGGCTGCTGCCAACGCGTTCGATGGTGCCTTCCTGCAGCACGCGCAGCAGGCTGGTCTGCGCATCCAGCGGCAGGTCGCCTACTTCATCCAGGAACACGGTGCCGCCGTTCGCGCTTTCGAACAGGCCCAGCCGTCGTTGCGCGGCACCGGTGAAGGCGCCGCGCTCATGCCCGAACAGTTCGGACTGCACAAGGTTGGCCGGGATGGCACCACAGTTGACCGCCATGAAAGGGTGGGCGGCGCGCGCTGACATCGCATGCAGCGCATGCGCGGCCAGTTCCTTGCCGGTACCGGTTTCGCCGGTGACCAGCACCGGCAGTTCCACCGGCGCGAACTTGAACAGCGATGCGCGGGTGGCCAACAGGGCCGGACTGTCACCGATCAGTCGTTGCGCGGGGCTGTCCGCTGCCGTCGTCGTATCCTGGTCGTGGCGCTGCAGATGGTCCACCAGCCCGGCCAGGTCCTGTGGCATCACGTAACGATGCGGACAGGCGTCCAGCAACGGCTGCCAGCTGGGCGGGGGGGAGCTGATGCCGCCTGGCAGCACTGCCAGCAGCGGCAGGTGGTCGTGCTGCTGGATCCATTCCTGCACCGCGCCGAGCGCAGCGGCGGGGATCTGGCGCAGGTCGATCATGCCGACCAGCTGGTCGCGGGCACGCAGGCCCACGGCCTGGGCGTTGAGCGGATCCACGTTGCGCACCTGCCAGCCGGCGGCTGCCAGCGCAGCGCGTTCGGCCACCAGGGGATGGCCAAACCAGATCACACATCGTGACTGAATCTCCGAGACCGCCGCCATGCCTCACCTGTCCTTGTAGAGGGGCGGCTGACGACTCAGGAACACGTGCGTGCCGCCCCCACGCCGCCGTCCCGGACGGACATGGCTGTCCGACCGCCACCGGATCCATTCCGGGGATACCCATACGAACGCGGTCGGCAGCCGGCAGCGGCCATGGCGCCGAAGCGCCGCCCATGAAAAAAGCCGCTGCAGGGCAGCGGCTTTCAACATGCGATGCGGTATGGCGGCGCTTACAGCTCGACCCGGCGCGCCTGCATGAATTTGTTGCCCCAGTAGCCGGTCAGCAGGGTATCCACGCGGACGTCCTTGCCGGTGCTCGGCGCATGCAGGAAGCGGCCTTCGCCGACATAGATGCCGACGTGGTCCACGCGACCCTTGCGGCCGAAGAACACCAGGTCGCCTTCGGTCAGCGCGGTGCGGTCGGCGATCAGCTGGTTGTTGCGGTCGCTGGCCATGTCGCGGGAAACGCGCGGCAGCTCCACGCCCAGCGCGGTACGGAACACGTAGCCGACCAGGCCGCTGCAGTCGAAGCCGCTGTCCGGGGTGTTGCCGCCCCAGCGATACGGCGTGCCCAGCAGGGTCATCGCGCGGCGCAGGACCGACTGGATCTTGCCGTTCTCTTCGGCGCCGCCGACCACGATCGAACCCGATGCGCTGGTGTCGTAGTTGGCGAGCAGGCGGCTGAGGTCGCCGGCTACCATCGCCGAGCGGTCCATCAGGGGAATGCTGTCATTGGCTGCAAGGTGCGGCAGCAGGGCGGCCAGGGTGGCGCTGGCGGCGGCATCGGCGCGGCTGCGCGTCGGTGCGGGGTCGGTCTTGGCTTTTACAACGGCGACGGCGGCTTCGGCAGTGGCCGGGGTGGCCGGTGCATTCTGTGCCCAGGCCGGCGCGCTGGTGAGCACGAGGGCAAGGGAGAGCAGGCTGGCGCGCTTGATGCGCTGGGTCAGGCGGGGTGAAATCACGGCGCGCTGGCCTTCACGTATCAGTTCGTCGGTCGTCACTCGGCGGTCACAGGGTTGGAAGCGATGGGCAATCATGCCCTGCCAAAGCGTGGAACAAGTACAAATTTCGTTAAAGTTTCGTTTGTTTGAGTGTGATGTTCGTCACGTTTTGGATCATTTCCCCTGTTCAGCTTAGTGCAGGACGCGTTTGGCTCCTGTGTAGTGGTCCTTCCAGTAGTGGCCGCCCAGGGAATCCAACCTGACGGTTCCGCCAGAACTTGGCGCATGCACGAAGCGGCCTTCCCCTACATAAATTCCGACGTGGCTGACATTGCCTCGGCTGCCGAAGAACACCAGGTCGCCGGTCGCCAGACGCTGGGGTTCGATCTTCGGGCCCTGCACGGCGGCCAGCTCGCGCGAGGTCCGCGGTAGCTTCAGGTCGACCATCTCGCGGTAGACATAGGTGACCAGGCCGCTGCAGTCGAAGCCGGATTCCGGGGTGTTGCCGCCATAGAGGTAAGGCGTGCCGACCAGTCCGATGGCGCGCATCAGCACGGCATTGGCGAGCTGCGGGTTGGCCGGGGAGGTGCTCGGCCAGACCTGGGTGGCCGGCGGCGCAGCGGCAGGACGGCTGGTCTTTCCGCCACCGCAGGCGGCCAGGGCGGCGGTCGCCATCAGCAACATCAGGGCGGCGGCGCGACGGCGCAGTCCGGTCGAAACTGGCGTCATGTGCGTGATCTCCGGATAATGCGCGACCTCAGATAGGCCGTCATGATGGCGGCGTACCCGTCGGGCGGCAACCCGCCCCCACCGCCTGCCCTTGGCAGTTACCAGACAGAGTTGCGCATGAAGATCGAAAAAGACCGCGTCGTCCGTTTCCATTACACCGTGTCCGAAGTCGGCCAGGAGCCGATCGAGTCCTCCAAGGACCGTGAGCCGCTGGCGATCCTGGTGGGCCACGGCAACATCATTCCGGGCCTGGAAAAGGCCATGGAAGACAAGGAAGCCGGTGCCACCTTCGGCGTGGACGTCGGTTCGGCCGATGCCTACGGCGAGCGCCGCGAGGGCCTGACCCAGCGCGTGCCGAAGAAGCATTTCGGCAAGGAGAAGCTGGTGCCGGGTGCGCAGGTCGTGCTGCAGACCAACTTCGGTCCGCGCGCGGTGACGGTGCAGAAGGTCGGGATGAGCGTGGTCGACGTTGACCTGAACCACCCGATGGCGGGCAAGGACCTGCACTTCGACGTGGAGATCATCGACGTGCGCGAAGCCAGCGAAGAAGAGATCCAGCACGGCCACGTGCACGGCGATGGCGGCCACCAGCACTGAGTGCTGAGCGCGCCTGGATTGGCTCGAACGGCCCGCGCAAGCGGGTCGTTTTTTTTGTCCGTCAACATCAACGGCAACAGCTGCGGGGCTGCTTGTTAGGGGGGCGGGGTGGCTGTGCAGGACACGCCGTGAACCCATCCATGGG
>NZ_PJAY01000011.1:0-10851 GCF_002836635.1 Stenotrophomonas sp. Bg11-02 | reverse complement strand
CAGATAAGGCGCTTGTATAGAGATGGGGCGTTGTCCTGCAGAGCAAATGAAGGACTGTGGCCGCGGCTGTTATTCCTGTCGCAAGTCAGAGCCACTGCTGCAGGGCTGCGTGTTGGCGGGGCGGGGTGGGTTGGCGGGGGCGTTGAGCGCCATGGATGGCGCGAAACGAGGCCCGCAGGAGCGGCTCCTGCCGTCCCCCGACCAGCCCCACCGCCCGACTCACCCCAAGATGCGGCTTTCCAGTGCCAGCCACGAGGGGCTCAGCCGTTCGCCGCCCCTCCACGTAGGCCATGAAATAGAACGGGGCCATAGTCCTTTCGCGCAGCGAAAGGACTATGGCCCCTGCCTTTATTTCTTTCTTACGTGGCTGGCGGCCCACGGAACATGTCCGAGGGTCGGGCGGTGGGGCTGGGCGGGGGCGTTGAGCGCCATGGATGGCGCGAAACGAGGCCCGCAGGAGCGGCCCTTGCCGTCCCCCGACCAGCCCCACCGCCCGACTCACCCCAAGATGGGGGCTTTCCAGCCAGCCACGAAGGGCTCAGCCGTTTGCGGCCAGCAACCCCGCCGGCAGCTGCATCGTGATGCAGTGCAGGCTCCCGTTCTGCCAGATCAGCGACCGGCATGGCACCTGCACGATCTCCCGGTCCGGGAACGCCGCAGCCAGCACGTCGCGCGCCGCGTCGTCGGCCACATCGCCGTAGGCCGGCATCAGCACCGCGCCATTGACGATCAGGAAGTTCGCGTAAGACGCCGCCAGGCGACGCCCTTCGTCCAGTACCGGCTGCGGCCAAGGCAGCGGGAAAAGGCGATACGGCTGGCCATCGGCGGTGCGCAGCGCGGCCAGCTCAGCACCCATCGCCTGCAGCTCTGCATGGTGTGAATCAGATGCATCGTCGCAGGCCTGGTAGACGATGCTGTCGGCCGAGGCGAAGCGCGCCAGCGTGTCGATGTGCGCGTCGGTGTCGTCACCTTCCAGGTAGCCGTGGTCCAGCCACAGCACGCGGTCCTGCTGCAGCCATTCGGCCAGATCGGCGGACAGGCTGGCGCGGTCGCGGTCCGGGTGACGCTCGTGCAGGCACTTCCAGGTGGTCAGCAGGGTGCCCTGGCCATCGGTTTCGATGCCACCGCCCTCAAGCGCGAAGGCAATGCTGCGCACCGGTGCGTCGTTGAACACGCGCGCGGCATCCAGCACGCCGACCAGCTGGTCGTCCAGGGTGGCGTCGAACTTGCCGCCCCAGCCGGTGAAGCGGAAATCCAGCAGCTGGAAGCCGCCGTCCCTGCGCTGCAGGGTGATCGGGCCGGAGTCGCGCAGCCAGGTGTCATCGTAGGCGGCGGTGACGAACAGCACGCGGTCCATATCGATGCGGTTGGAGCGCAGCCGCATCTCGGCGTAGGTCTCCACGTCATCGTCGGCCACGCAGATCAGCACCGGCTGGAAGCGGGTGATCGCCGCCACCAGGGCGATGTAGGTCTCTTCCACCTGGCCCAGGCGATCGGCCCAGTCGGTGTCGGCGGTCGGCCAGGCAATCAGGATGCCGCTCTGGGCTTCCCATTCGGCAGGAAAACGAAGGGTCTGGTTCATGGTCTCGCTTGGATGCGCCCGCGCAGGCGCGGGCCGGGTTCGTCAGCGGATCGGTGGCTTGGGACCGATCTCGTTGGGGGCCGCCTTGTTGGCCACCACGTCGATCACCTTCTGCCTTTCGAAGTAGACGGTGAACTGCGGGTAGACCCAGCGGTTGATGGTCGGCCACTGGCGCTTCTGGCCGCCGCGGGCATCGAGCTGTTCAGCGGGTGAGCCGAACTGGCTCTGCACCTGCTGCATGCTCTGTCCGCGCACGGGCAGGGCGCCGGCCGGTTTGTCGGCGGCACGGTCGATCAGCAGCGTGTCGGCCAGCGCCGGGGTGGCGGCGGCCAGCGTGGCCAGCACGGCCAGGGACATCAGGTAACGCTTCATCTCGAGCTACTCCGCAGTGGTCAAGAACGGCGATTACAGCACAAACAAAGCAGAAAGCCGCCCGGAGGCGGCTTTCTGCATCAAACCGGCCCCGCGAAGGAACCGTGGACGGCCGTCAGGCCGGCCGACTCAGCGCTGGCGCGCCTTGAAACGCGGGTTCGACTTGCAGATGACGAAGATCTTGCCACGACGACGCACGACCTTGCAGTCACGGTGACGGGCCTTCGCCGACTTCAGGGAGGACAGGACTTTCATGGCATACCTCGGCGTACACGTTGAGTGTAAAAGTAAGTGTTCAGATGGAGCGCGGCCGCGATATGCCAGAGACAATACTGCGTTGACGCTCGTTCAAGCCCGCCATTCTACCGGGCTTTTCTCCATCGTTTCAAGTGGTTGCACAGAGCAATCGTGGCAGGCGCTCAGGCTGGGGCTAGAATGGGGCCTTCACACCCGCTGGAAACCCCATGTCCGCACTCGTTCCCGTCCTCACCATCGACGGCCCTTCCGGGGCTGGCAAGGGTACCATCAGCCGCATCGTAGCCCGCCGGCTGGGCTGGCATTACCTCGATTCGGGTGCGCTGTACCGGGCCGTGGGCGTGGCGGCAAGCTGGGCCGACATCGATACCTCCGACGCCTCGGCGCTGGTGCGCTGCACCTTTGATACCAAGGTCCAGTTCGTGGAGCAGGGCGAGGCGATGCGGGTGCTGGTCAACGGCACCGACGCCACCGACGAGCTGCGGCTGGAGACCACCGGGGCGCTGGCCTCGGCCATTGCCGCCATTCCGGAGGTGCGCAGCGCACTGAAGGAGCGCCAGCGCGCATTCAGGGTGGCGCCAGGCCTGGTCGCCGACGGCCGCGACATGGGCACGGTCATCTTCGCCGACGCCCCATTCAAGGTTTTCCTGACCGCCAGCGCAGAGGAGCGCGCCGAGCGCCGGCATAAGCAGTTGAATGACAAAGGGGTTTCTGTTAACTTTGATGACCTCCTGCGCGAGATCATGGGCCGCGACGCCCGTGATGCACAGCGCACTGTGGCGCCCCTGAAGCCGGCAGACGATGCCGTCCTCATCGATACCACTGGTATCGGCATCGATGATGTCGTTGCACGAGTGATGGATCTGCTTCCGGTTTCGGCTGCCTGATCCGTTCGTACAGGAGTACCGCCAGCGTTCGTGGCGGTTGTCGCCGCCGCGAGGCGATCCGTACTGCAAGGTAGTAAATGCTCCGCCGCGCAATGATGCGTGGCGGTTTAACCACTTCACACACGGCCTGCTTTTCCGGGGTCGACCAACAGGCGGGCAGACGGACTCCTTGATGGAAGCCGCTGACCCATGTGATCAACAGAGTAAATCTAATGACCGAATCTTTTGCCGAACTGTTTGAAGCCAGCCAGGCCAATCTGGCCAAGCTGAAGCCGGGCTCGATCGTCAGCGGTACCGTCGTGGAAGTCCGCGGCGATGTCGTGGTGATCAACGCCGGGCTGAAGTCCGAAGGCATCGTGCCGATCGAACAGTTCCGTAACGACGCTGGCGAGATCGATGTCGCCGAAGGCGATATCGTCAAGGTCGCCCTCGATTCCATCGAGAACGGCTTCGGTGAAACCGTCCTGTCGCGCGAGAAAGCCAAGCGCGCGATGGTGTGGGACGAGCTGGAAGAAGCGTTGGAAAAGAACGAAACCATCACCGGCCGCATCAGCGGCAAGGTCAAGGGTGGTTTCACCGTGGACATCAAGGATGTCCGCGCGTTCCTGCCGGGTTCCCTGGTCGATGTGCGCCCCGTGCGCGATCCGGCCTACCTGGAAGGCAAGGAGCTGGAGTTCAAGCTCATCAAGCTGGACCGCAAGCGTAACAACGTCGTGGTTTCGCGCCGCGCTGTCGTCGAAAGCGAGCACTCGGAAGAGCGCGAGCAGCTGATGGACAAGCTGCAGGAAGGCGCGATCCTGAAGGGTGTCGTCAAGAACCTGACCGACTACGGCGCGTTCGTGGACCTGGGCGGTATCGACGGCCTGCTGCACATCACCGACATGGCATGGAAGCGCGTGCGCCATCCGTCCGAAGTCGTGAATGTCGGCGACGAGCTGGACGTGCGCGTGCTGAAGTTCGACCGCGAGCGCAACCGCGTTTCGCTGGGCCTGAAGCAGCTGGGCGAAGATCCGTGGGATAACATCTCGCGTCGTTACCCGGCCAACAGCCGCGTCTTCGGCAAGGTCTCCAACGTGACCGATTACGGCGCGTTCGTCGAGATCGAGCCGGGCGTGGAAGGCCTGGTGCACGTGTCCGAGATGGATTGGACCAACAAGAACGTCAACCCGTCCAAGGTTGTGCAGGTGGGTGACGAAGTCGAAGTGATGGTGCTGGATTGTGACGAAGAGCGTCGCCGCATCTCGCTGGGCATGAAGCAGGTTGCCGCCAATCCGTGGGAAACCTTCGCTGCCACCCACAAGAAGGGTGACAAGGTGTCGGGCCAGATCAAGTCGATCACCGACTTCGGCATCTTCATCGGCCTGGACGGCGGCATCGACGGCCTGGTCCACCTGTCCGACATCAGCTGGGCGACCACTGGCGAAGACATCGTGCGCAACTTCAAGAAGGGCGACAACCTGGACGCCGTCGTCCTGGCCGTCGATCCGGAACGCGAGCGCATCAGCCTGGGCGTCAAGCAGCTGGAGCAGGACCCGTTCGGCCAGTTCATGGCCGTGAACCCGAAGGGTTCGAAGATCGAAGGTGTGGTCAAGGAAGTTGACGCCAAGGGCGCCATCATCGAACTGGCCGACGGCATCGAGGGCTATGTGGCTGCCCGCGATATCTCCGCCGACCGCGTCGACGATGCAACCCAGCACCTGAAGGTTGGCGACAAGATCGAAGCCAAGTTCGTGGGCATGGACCGCAAGGGCCGCACCCTGCAGCTGTCGATCAAGGCGAAGGACGATGCCGAAATGCGCGAAGTGCTGGAGGACTACCAGTCCGCCGCTTCGGGTGGCATGACCCAGCTCGGCGCGCTGCTGCGTGCACAGCTGGGCGGCAACAAGTCCGAGTAATCGGCCTTACGCTGTCGTAGTTTCCTGGACGGCCCGGACATTTGTCCGGGCCGTTTCAGGGTTGGAGCCCCCCAAGCAGAGCCTGCAATGACCAAATCCGAACTGATCGAAATCCTCGCGCGCCGGCAGGCGCACCTGAAGGCCGATGATGTCGATCTGGCGGTCAAGTCGTTGCTGGAAATGATGGGTGGTTCGTTGTCGGCCGGTGACCGGATCGAGATCCGTGGTTTCGGCAGTTTTTCCCTGCATTACCGCCCGCCGCGACTGGGCCGCAACCCCAAGACGGGGGAGTCGGTCGCCCTGCCGGGCAAGCATGTACCGCATTTCAAACCGGGCAAGGAGCTGCGCGAGCGCGTCAGCGACGTGGTTCCGCAGGACGCTGATCCTGCCTGACGGCAGTGACGTTGCGCGTGCGATCCCCCCGCCGGGTCGGATAAGCTACAGGCCGGGCATGACTGGAGCTGTCGCATGAAGGTTTTCCGTTTGCTGGTCCTGCTGGCCGTTCTGGTCCTTGGACTCATCATCGGCGCGGTCAACATGACCGAGATGTCGATCAATCTTGTATTTACCCAATTGCATACCTCGGTTGGCGTGGCGATGATCGCCGCATTGCTGGTCGGGGTCGTGGTCGGTGCCGGCCTGGTGCTGGTGAGCGTGGTCGTTCCGCTCTATGCCCAGCTGCGCCGCGCCAACAAGGCCGCGCTGGTGACCCCGGCGGCGACCCCCAATCCTCCTTTTGCCGGACGCTGATCACGCATGGAATTCGTTTCCCAGTATTTCTGGTTCTTTCTCTGCGTACCGCTGGCCGCCGTCGCCGGCTGGGTGATCGGCCGTCGCGGCGGGCAGCGGCATGGGGACAACCAGGTCAGCCGCCTGTCCAGCACCTATTTCCGTGGCCTGAACTACCTGCTCAACGAGCAGCCGGACAAGGCGATCGAGCTGTTCCTGCACATCGCCGAGCTGGACAAGGAAACCTTCGAGACCCAGGTCGCGCTGGGCCATCTGTTCCGCCGTCGTGGCGAGGTCGACCGCGCCATCCGCCTGCACCAGGGGCTGGTCAACCGTACCGACCTGAGTGATGCCCAGCGTGTACAGGCGCTGCTGGCGCTCGGCGAGGACTACATGAAGTCAGGCCTGCTGGACCGCGCCGAAACGGTGTTCAGCGAGCTGGCGCAGATCGACCAGCGCGCCCCGCAGGCGCTCAAGCACCTGATCGGCATCTACCAGGCCGAGCGCGACTGGGAAAAAGCGATCGACAACGCCCTGCGCTTCGAGGAAGTAACCGGCGAGCCGATGGGCAAACTGGTGGGACAGTTTGAATGTGAACTGGCCGAACGCCATCGTGGTGCCGGCAACGTCGAAGAGGCGAGGGCGGCCATCGCGCGCGCCTACCAGGCCGATGCGATGTCGGTGCGTGCCGGCATCATCGAAGGCAGGCTGGAAACCGACGCGGGCAATGCCGAAGCCGCCGTGCGTGCCTTCGAGCGCGCCGCACGCAATGATCCGGAATACCTGCCCGAAGTGCTGCAGCCGCTGATGCAGAACTACCGCAAGGTCGGTGACATGGGCGGCGCCCGCAGCTTCCTGTCGGAAATGACCGAGCACTACCGCGGCATCGCCCCGGTGCTGGCACTGACGCGCCTGATGGAAGAACAAGAGGGCATTTCGCCGGCCCGTGCCTATCTGGGCCGGCAGCTGAAGGACCGCCCTTCGGTACGTGGCGAGTCGGCGCTGATCGACCTCACCCTGGCCGAAGGCGCCGATCCCACTGCGACCCTGCATGACCTCAAGCACATCACCGACCAGTTGCTGGTGCGCAACCCGGCCTATCGCTGCACGCGTTGCGGCTTTGGTGCGCGCACCCATCACTGGCAATGCCCCAGCTGCAAGGAATGGGGAACGGTCAAGCCGCTGCTGAACTACGCGGTGCTGTAAGCGATGCGGGACATCCAACCGTGGCTGGCGCTGCTGGCGCTGGCGCTGGTGTCGGCCGTGCTGACCTGGCTGGCGCGTCGCTACGCACTGCGGCGGCAGCTGCTGGATCACCCGGGCGAGCGCCGCAGCCACCACGTGGCGACGCCGCGCGGCGGTGGGATCGCCATCGTGGTGACCGCGCTGGTCGGCCTCGCTGCGGGCGCGTTGCTGTACCCGGCCGCCGCAGCGCACTTGGCGATATTCGCCGCTGGCCTGGTGCTGGTGGCCGGAATAGGCTGGTGGGACGATCACCGCCCGCTGCCGGCCGTGCGCCGGCTGCTGGTCCACATGCTGGCGTCGGTCCTGCTGGCGGGGCTGGTCTGGCAGGCGACCGGCAATGCGCTGCAGGCCGTGCTGCTGTTCCTGGTGGCGACCGCGCTGGTGAACCTGTGGAACTTCATGGACGGCATCAACGGCATCGCCAGCGGCTATGCGCTTGTCGGTGCGCTGAGCCTGGCCGCGGTGATGCCGATGCCGTTCGCGCTGCTGGCGGTGGTGGTCGCGGCGGGTTGCCTTGGCTTCCTGCCGTTCAACTTTCCGCGCGCACGCATTTTCATGGGTGACGTCGGCAGCGGCGCGCTGGGGTACCTGATGGCGGCCTTGGCGGGGCTGGCCAGCGTGGTCACCAGCATTCACTGGTTGGCGCTGCTGATACCGTTGTCAGCCTTCATCGTGGACGCGGGCTTCACGCTGTCATCCCGCATGCTCTCGGGGCAGCGCTGGATGGAACCCCATACGCAGCATGTCTACCAGCGCGCGGTGAAGGCAGGCTGGAGCCACACACAGGTGACTGGCGTGTATATTCTGCTCGGCCTCGTCGGCGCGGCGGTACTGGCGCTCTCGGTTCGGCTGGCGCCGCTGCAACAGGCGGGCCTGGCATTGGCCTGGGGCGCGCTGTTGGCCTGTCTGTGGGCTGTCATGCGTGTTCGCCTGCGCAACTATTGAGGGTTTAACCTGGTCATGTCAGCTCGGTGGAATCGAATAATCGCGTTGGTGCCCCGCGCGGCCATCGTCGTCCATGACCTGTTCATGGTGTGGGCCTGCTGGCAGCTGCTGCATGCCGGCCGCTATTCCATCCTGCCCGAGGCGCCTGCGTTGCCGCTCTGGAATGTCGACACCTCGCTGGTGCTGGGCATCCAGGCGCTGGTGTTCTGGCGCGTCGGGCTGTATCGCGGGCTGTGGCGCTTTGCCAGCGTTGCCGACCTGATCAACATCTTCAAGGCCAGTTTCATCGGCCTGGTGGCGATCGTCCTGACCCTGATGTGGAAGCGCTTCGATGGCGTTCCGATGTCGGTGCTGGTCATCTACCCGTTCGCGCTGTCGGCCCTGCTGGGCGCTCCGCGCCTGCTGTACCGCGCCTGGAAGGATTACCAGGCCGTGCAGTCCGATACCAGCGGCCGGCGCGTGCTGATCCTCGGTGCAGGCCAGGCTGCCGAGGCGCTGGTGCGTGACCTGCGCCGTTCAGGCGAGTTCGACCCGGTCGGCCTGCTGGACGACGCCCCGCACCTGCAGGGCGCCAAGTTGCAGGGCCTGCCGATCCTGGGCACGCTGGACGACACCGCCGCCGTGGCCCGCGAAACCTCCGCCAAGCTGATCGTCATCGCCATTCCCTCGCTGGATGCGGTCGGCATGCAGCGTGTGGTCGGCCTGTGCGAAAGCACCGGCGTGCCCTTCCGTACAGTGCCCAAGCTCAGCGACATCCTGCAGGGCCAGTCGCTGCCGGGGCAGTTGAAGGAAGTGGCGATCGAAGACCTGCTCGGCCGCAAGCCGATCCAGCCGGACTGGTCGCTGATCCGCAATTGGCTGGGTGGCCGTACGGTGCTGGTCACCGGCGCGGGCGGCTCGATCGGTTCGGAGCTGTGCCGGCAGTGTGCCCGCCACGGGGCAGGGCGCATCGTCCTGCTGGAAATGAGCGAGCTGCTGCTGTTGACCATCGAAGCCGAGCTGCGCCGCAGCTTCCCGGATATCGAAGTGGAGGCGGTGCTGGGCGACTGTGGCGATCCGGCGGTGATCCGCCACGCGCTGTCGCTGCATCGCATCGAAGCGGCTTTCCACGCGGCCGCCTACAAGCAGGTGCCGGTGCTGGAGCGTCAGCTGCGCGAAGCGGTGCGAAACAACATCCTGGCCACCGAGAACGTCGCCCGGGCCTGCATGGAGGCCAGGGTCGAACATTTCGTGTTCATCTCCACCGACAAGGCCGTCGACCCGGTCAACTCGCTGGGCGCCAGCAAGCGCTATGCGGAGATGATCTGCCAGAGCCTGGACCAGAAGTCCACGCATACCCGTTTCGTGACCGTCCGCTTCGGCAACGTGCTGGCCTCGGCCGGCAGCGTGGTGCCGGTGTTCCGCGACCAGATCATGAAGGGCGGGCCGGTGACGGTGACCGACCCGGAAGTCACCCGCTATTTCATGACCATTCCCGAGGCCTGCCAGCTGATCCTGCAGGCGGCCGCGTCGGCCTCGCACGGCGCCATCTACACCTTGGACATGGGCGAGCCGGTGCCGATCCGGGTGCTGGCCGAACAGATGATCCGGCTTGCCGGCAAGCAGCCGTACAAGGACATCGCGATCATCTATACCGGCCTGCGCCCCGGCGAGAAGCTGCACGAGACGCTGTTCTATTCCGATGAGGATTACCGGCCCACTTCGCACCCGAAAGTGCTGGAAGCCGGTGTGCGCACGTTCTCGCGCGATCTGGTGCTGGGCAACGTACCGAAGCTGCGCGATGCCATCGCGACCTACGATATCGACGCGATCCAGCAGATTCTGTTCGCGACGATGCCGGAGTTCGATCCGCTTCAACAGGATGCTTACATCCCATCCGCTAACGTAGTGCCCTTCCCCGCGCGTGAGGCCAACAGGTAATCGATGAGCAAGCGAATCAGAAAGGCAGTTTTTCCAGTGGCAGGGCTAGGGACGCGCTTTTTGCCGGCAACCAAGACGGTTCCGAAGGAAATGCTGCCGATCATTGATCGCCCGCTCATCCAGTACGCGGTCGACGAGGCCATCGAAGCCGGCTGTGACACCCTGATCTTCATCACCAACCGCTACAAGCACGCCGTTGCCGACTATTTCGACAAGGCCTACGAGCTGGAACAGAAGCTCGAGCGCGCCGGCAAGACCGAACAGCTTGAGCTGGTCCGCCACGTGCTGCCCAACGGTGTGCGCGCGGTATTCGTGACCCAGGCCGAAGCGCTGGGTCTCGGCCATGCCGTGTTGTGTGCGAAGGAGATCATCGGCGATGAGCCCTTCGCGGTGCTGCTGCCGGATGACCTGATCTACAACCGTGGCGACAGCGCGCTCAAGCAGATGGCCGACCTGAATGAGGCCACCGGCGCCAGCGTCATCGCGGTGGAAGACGTGCCGCACGAGCAGACCGCCAGCTACGGCATCGTGGCAACCGAAACGTTCGACGGCAGCCATGGCCGGATCTCGGCGATCGTGGAAAAGCCCAAGCCGGAAGACGCGCCGAGCGACCTGGCCGTGGTCGGCCGCTATGTCCTGAGCCCGAAGATCTTCGAGCTGCTCGAATCGACCGGCACCGGTGCTGGCGGCGAGATCCAGCTGACCGACGCCATTGCCGAACTGCTCAAGACCGAGCCGGTGGACGCCTATCGTTTTGAAGGCCGTCGCTTCGATTGCGGCACGCACCTGGGCCTGGTGGAAGCCACCATCCGGTTCGCATTGAACAGCAAGAAGCTGGCCAAGCCGGCGCGGCAGAAGCTGCAGGAAATGCTTGCCGAAGAGGATTGATCCGGCGAACGGCTGGGCCCCTCGTGGCTGGCTCTGAAGCCGCTGCTGGGGGTGGGCCGGGCGGTGGGGCTGGTCGGGGGACGGCCAGAGCCTGTCCCTTAGACACATCTGACGCCGCCGACGGCCCTACGCG
>NZ_PJAY01000010.1:0-11885 GCF_002836635.1 Stenotrophomonas sp. Bg11-02 | reverse complement strand
GTGTCGGCACAGCAAATTGAACATCTGTACGTGTGGGCAGCCACCTATGGGCATGTGATAGTGAGAGAGTGGTTTGTCGGCGGGGGACGGCAAAAGCCGCTCCTGCGGGCCTCGTTTCGCGCCATCCATGGCGCTCAACGCCCCCGCCAACCCACCCCGTCCCACCTTCGGCAGGAGAGCCGCCGAGCATGGCTCGGCGCTACGGTTACCGGTGCTGCCTGCCGTTGTTCCAGATGCGTTCTGCGGGATCGAATTCGGTGGTGGTCAGCTGCTGCGCCCGCCAGCCGATGCCGCACATCATCACCGGGCTGGACGCTATCCCGTCCAGTTTCAACGTGTCCTCGATGTCGAACTCGTTGATCGCGGCCGTTACGTAGGACGCGACCCCCTCGAGGGTTGCACTTATCGCGAGCTGCTGCGACAGATGGCCGGCATCGAGCAGGATCGCCCGGTACGCTTTGGGGTGGCTGCGGTACTTCCAGAAATTCCTGGGAAAACGCGCCACCTGGATCAGGTGCAACGCGGCATCGACGAACCAGTCCTGGCCCGCAAGCATCACCCGGACGCGGGCATCTAGGTCGTCCGGCTGGTCGGGCAGGCGGCGCAGTGAGTGGCTGGTCGGATCGTAGTGGTGGATGCCGTTTTCCAGGTCCTCCACATTGCGTACCACGGCATAGGTTTCCAGCGGATGCAGGCCACCGCCGGAGGGAATGTTCTTCTTCAGGATCTGCATGTCCGGGGCCGGCTGTATCACTGCGTGCGCCATGATCGTGCGCTTCAGTATCCGCGCTGCGGTCTGCAGCGGCAGGGGGCGGTCCGGATCGAAATTGCGGCAGGTGACCCTGCGCGACATCAGTTCATCGAAGTCCTCGTCTGCGGCGACCGGCAACGGGATGGGCGTGCCTTCGTGCTGGCTGACCGCCGCTGGGGGCGGGCCGTAACTGCCATGCAGTTCCACCGCAGTGACCAGGTTGTTGCTGCGCATTTCATGGGCGCTGTCCACGCCCCTCCAGCGCCCCGCGCGATGTGCCAGCGCGGTCAGCGGCCACCCGTTCAAGGCCCGCACGCGCGCATCAGCGTCGCCGAACCCAGCGGCGCTTTGTTCATCGCTGATCACCAGGCCCTTGAGGATCAATCCGCGCAGGATCTGGCTGCAGCCTTCGTACGCATCGTCTTCGCTCCACTCGTCTTGGGGAATCCTGCCCAAGGCACGGACCTCTTCTTCGCTCAGCACGACCGGCTCATCCAGATGGCCGGCCAACGCCTGCCAGGCCAGGAAGGTCTGCAGTTCGGCGCGCCCTTGCAGCACGGCCTGCAGATCCAGTCCACGGTCTTCCTTGACCTGCATCATGAGGATGGAACAGCGGCGGAAGCGCATGAAGATGTCCAGCAGGAGGCTTGCACAATTCTAGGCTGCAACGCATCGCGCCGATGCAGCCATCCTCTGCTAAACCTCTGCACGGATATGCCGCTATAGCCTACTTGAGCCAACCCAACCAGGACGACGACCATGGCAACTCCCCCCGCACGTACCCCGCTCACGCCGGCACAGGCCGCCACGCTGCTGGACCGCCTGCAGAACGATGACGCGTTCCGTTCCGCGTTCGCGGCAAGCCCGACCGAGGCACTTGCCGGCCTCGGTGTTGTCGCCGACCTCACCGGACCGGTGTGCGATCCGGTGCAGGCGCTGGCCAGCAAGGAAGAGTTCGCTTCGGTATCGCAGCAGCTGCAGGCACACGTCGCCCTGCGCGGCTCGTTCGATGTGCCTTACTGCTTCGAAGCCGGCAAGGTCCAGGAAGCATTGGAAGGCTGAGCCGCCACGGCCAGCGCGGCCGGCCCACGGGCCGGCTGTCCGCGTGGGTCGTGACTGTCGCGCACGTTCAGTGCCTGCAGGATGTAGTTGCCGTTGTCTTCGGCATAGGCCAGGCCACGATGGCGCGCGAGCCATTTCTGTTCGACCCGCGCGCTGGCGGCATCGTCCATCGCAAGGTAGGCGTCGCGCAACGCGGCATGCACCTGGTAGAGCTCGCGTCCGTCGACCATCGGCTTGAGCATCGCCAGCGCGCGCTCCGGATGGCCATCAAGGCGGGCCTGCGTTGCTTCGACGATCACCAGCATCTGCGCCGAGCGATCACCGCCGCGCGCGGCGATCTGCCGCTTGATGAGCGGCAGCAGGTTGCCCGGTGAGTGGTCGCCTCGCTGTGCCACGTAGGCGGTTGCCGCCACGATGAACGCCACTTCCTGCTGGTCCGGAACGGCCACCTCGCCATCCAGTTCGTGCAGCAGCTTCAGGATGTCCTGCCGATACCCGCGGTGCTGCACCCCGCTTATGCCCTGCAGGTTCTTCACCACCACGTCGACCAGGGTGCACATGACCTCTTCGCCGCAGCCATCGCGCAGGGTCTGCAGGCCCGCTATCGCACTGGACGCATCGTTGGCGTCCACCAGCACCGCAGCGCGTTCGAGCTGCTGGCCCATGTTGGAGGGCTGCACGTCCTTGATGTTGGCCAGCGCGGCGGGCATGTCACCCTCCACCGCGTACACGATCCCCAGGCGGGTGCTTGCGGTACGTCCGGCCAGCGTATTGGCCGTGCGGAAATGCCGCCGCGCGGTGTCGTGGCGGCCGATAGCCAGTTCGATCCGGCCGACGAAATCATGGGCCACCGATCGCATCGGATTCTGCGTGGCCAGCAGGCGACGGGCCGCGTTCAGAGCATTGGTGTAGTCGCCCAGCGAGTACAGTGCGCGGGCGCGATTCATATACCCGGCGTAGTAGTCCGGGTACAGATCGGTCAGCATTTTCCATTTCGCGGCAACCTCGCTGATCGGCGCACCGTCGAGCTGCTTTCCCCAGGCTTCCAGGTACAACACGTCGCGCGGGGGCAGCCGTTCGCGCAGCGCCACTGCGCTGCGGTACGACGCCATGGCCTGGTTGACCTCGCCGCGCGCCATGTGGATCCGCATCCTGCCGACGTGGGCGAAGGCGAATTCCGGGTCGAGCTTGAGCGCCTGCTCGAAGAACTGCAGTGCCTCACTGTAACGCCGGTCTGCCAGTGCGTTGCTGCCTTCGGCGTAGGCGCGAAGTGCATCCAGGTCCGGCGTGATGACCTGCGGCAGCGGCCGGGCATTGCTGTGCACGTCGGAAAGGGCTTCACCCAGGCGCGTGCGCAACGAGGCGACGACGGTATCGGTGGAACGCAGCGCAGACTCCAGCCCACGTCCGTCCGCATACTCGGTGAACACCGTGACCCCATCGCGCGGTTGCACCACTTCCACCGCCACGCGCAGGCGTCCGTTGACCTCGGCGATGGAAGGAATCAGCACGGCACGGGCACCCTCGCGGATCGCCACTTCCACTGCCGCCTTCCTGTCCAGCGGAGCATCGGGATTGCGGCGCATGCGTGCTTCGGTGTCACGCACCTTCAGGTCGCTGAGCACGTTGACGTAGCGGGATTGTTCAAGGCTGACCCGCAGGGCCAGGTCCATCGAATCATCCAGCAGGCTGTTGCCGGTCATGTTGCGTACGTCGGCCAGCACCACCCAGTCGCGCTCGGCGAAGGCGATCGCCGGCTGCGGCCGCAGCAGCAGCCAGCCCCCCAGCACCAGCATCACCGCGAACATCGCTTCGGCGGCCATCGCCATCGGCCGGCGCCAGAACGGGATATCGCGGATCGCCTTGGGCGTGGGGCGCGGGCGGCCCACCGCCGGGACGTCCTCGGAAACGACCCCATATACGTCCATCGGCTGCGCCACGCCCTTGAAGCGCCAGCGCCCGAACGACTTCCACTTCAGCCCCTTGCCGACCTCCCCCAGGCTGTCGGCAACCCGGCGCACCATCGATTCGGCGGTGGCCGACAACAGCACCTGTCCCGGCCGCGCCAGCTGCATCAGGCGCGCGGCCATCGGCTTGGCAAGGCCTTCCACCTCGACCGGCTTGGACCCCAGCGCGATCGCTTCGGCACTGTTGTTCCACAGGATCACTTCGCCAACGTGCAGGCCAGCGCGCGCCAGCAGTGGCACCTTGTTGGCCTGGCCGAGCTGGCGCAGCGCCTGCTGGTAATCCAGCGCGAAGCCCAGCGCATCCACCGGCCGCTCGAACAGCACGAACAAGCCGTCGGAGCGGTCGATCTGCTGGCCGCGCCAGCGCTGCTGCATCGCCAGCACCAGGCGGTCGTGCTGCTGGAACAGTTCGGCGGCGGCGGCATCGCCGATGCGCTCCACCAGCGTGGTGGAATCACACAGGTCGGTGAACAGCAGCGCGCGCAGCTGCGGGACGTGGGAGGTCGCTTCCGTGCCACCGTTCATGGGAATCTCCGCTCAGCCGGTTTCGACGACGTCGTGCGGCCAGCACAGCCGGTCGCCGCCATCCCGCTTGGCCTGGTACAGCGCACGGTCCGCGTTGGCGTACCACTCGCTCCAGTCGGCGGTGGGGTGCACCAGGCTGGCGCCGATGCTCAGCAAGCACACGTGCGGGGTGCCGTGGCTGCGTTCCATCAGCCCGTGCACGGCCGTCAGCACGAACTCGGCGGCGTGCTGCACGATCTCCGCGTTGGCACGGCGCAGCAGCAGGCAGAACTCATCACCGCCCAGCCGGCAGGCCAGGTCATCGGCGCCGGCCATCGAGCGCAGGATGTTGGCCACGCTCTGCAACACGCGGTCGCCGGCCTGGTGGCCGAACTCATCGTTGATCTGCTTGAAGCGGTCGCAGTCGATCAGCAGCAGGCCCTGCGCCGGACCGTCTTCGTGCGCCCGGCATTCCTGCAGGTACAGCGCCAGTCCGCGCCGGTTGTGCAACCCGGTCAGTTCATCGGTGCGCACCAGTTCGCGCGTATCGCGGAGCTGGTGGGTGGTGACGTACAGGTTGTCCAGCGCGGTTTCCAGGTCATGGTTGCGGCGACGCAGCTGGCTGATCAGCGCCTGTTCGTTGCCCACCACGCGCATGATGGTACGGCGCAGGAAATAGGCGATCAGGCCGGGCTCGGTTTCCACCAGCCGATGGAAATCGACATGGCCCAGTTCCAGCACGTCGGTATCGCAGGTGGCGCGCGCATCGGCGCTGCGCAGGTGGTCACCGATCAGCAGGCCGAGCTCGCCGAAGAACTCGCTGCCCGCCAGGCGCTTGAGCACCAGGTCTTCGCCGAAATCCAGTTCGATCTCGCCTTCGGCGATGACGAACATGCTGCTGCCGCGGTGGCCCCGACGAAACAGGCAATCGCCTGCGCGCAGGGTGCGACGGTGGGCGAAGCGGGCGAACAGGTCGAACTCTTCCGGGCTGAGGACGGCGTGCACGATCTCAGCCATCGCCGTGGTGGCAATGCCTGATCGTTCCACCACGTCTACGACCGCACCCCTGCCAGTCATTCCCCTGCCCTGCCGATCAGACTTCCCATCCTGAGGTGCGGAGCATATCACCGCTTGCAACTGTGCGCTGCGTCCCATTTTCCTGCATCCGTGCGTGAAATATCAGGGGGTTGAACGCGGCCTGCGGCGGCGGGCGGCCAGGGGGCGGCCGCTCCGGGCGAGGGCGTGACGACCAACGGTCGTCACCTACCAAAAGCGAGGGTCGTCCCCCACCGGGGCAGGGTCGGTGCCCGTCCCCCTTTCACATCAGGCCGCGCGGCCGGCGCTGAACTGCTCTTCCTCGGTGGACCCGGTCAGGGCGGTGGTGGAGGACTGACCCTGCTGGATCGCCTGGGTCACCGCATCGAAGTAGCCGGTGCCCACCTCGCGCTGGTGCTTGACCGCCGTGAAGCCGCGGTCGGCGGCGGCGAACTCGGCTTCCTGCAGCTCCACGAAGGCACTCATCTGGCGGCGCGCATAGCCGTGGGCCAGGTTGAACATCGAGTAGTTCAACGCGTGGAAGCCGGCCAGGGTGATGAACTGGAACTTGTAGCCGTACTTGGCGATCTCGGTCTGGAATCTGGCGATGGTGGCGTCGTCCAGGTTCTTCTTCCAGTTGAAGCTGGGCGAGCAGTTGTAGGCCAGCAGCTTGCCCGGGAACTTCGCGTGGATGGCCTCGGCGAACCGACGCGCGAACTCCAGGTCCGGCTTGCCGGTCTCGCACCACACCAGGTCGGCGTAGGGGGCGTAGGCCAGGCCGCGGCTGATCGCCTGGTCCAGGCCATTGCGGGTCTTGTAGAAGCCTTCGGTGGTGCGCTCGCCGGTGGCGAACGGCTGGTCGTTGGCATCGATGTCGCTGGTCAGCAGGTCGGCCGCCTCGGCATCGGTACGCGCCACCAGCAGGGTCGGCACGCCCAGCACGTCGGCCGCCAGCCGGGCCGCGTTCAACTTCTCGATGGCTTCGCGGGTGGGCACCAGCACCTTGCCGCCCATGTGGCCGCACTTCTTCACCGAGGCCAGCTGGTCTTCGAAGTGCACCCCGGCCGCACCGGCTTCGATCATCGCCTTCATCAACTCGAAGGCGTTCAGCACGCCGCCGAAGCCCGCCTCGGCATCGGCCACGATCGGCTGCAGGAAGTCGATCTCGTCCTTGCCTTCGGCATGGTGCAGCTGGTCGGCGCGCAGCAGGGTGTTGTTGATGCGCTTGACCACCGCCGGCACCGAATCGGCCGGGTACAGCGACTGGTCCGGGTACATCTGCCCGGCCAGGTTGGCATCGGCGGCCACCTGCCAGCCGGACAGGTAGATGGCGTTCAAGCCGGCCTTCACCTGCTGCATGGCCTGGTTGCCGGTCAATGCGCCCAGCGCGTTCACGAAGTCCTTTTCCTGCAGGTAGGTCCACAGCTTTTCCGCGCCCAGCCGGGCCAGCGAGTGCTCCACGTGGACCGTGCCGCGCAGGCGCACCACGTCGGCGGTGGTGTAGTTGCGTTCAATCCCCTGCCAGCGGGGGTTGGTGTCCCAGTCGTGCTGGATCTGTTCGGCAGTGGGCAGCGTGCTCATGTCTATCTCCAGTTCGTCATTGCTACAGCAGGAAGGAAGAGCGGGCCAGCGCAGGCGTCAGTCGATGCGTGCGTAGGCCGGCAGGGTCAGGAAATCGTTGAGTTCGTCGGCGCCGCTCAGCTCGGCCAGCAGGGCGATCGCTTCGTCCACGCGGCCGCCACCGGGCAGTGCGGCGCGGTCGCCCAGGCGGGCCGGCAGCTGGGCCAGGGCGTTGTCCAGGAGCGCGGCATCGATGGCGGTGCCGTCGTCCAGCTGCTGGCCGGGGGTATGCAGCCACTGCCACAGCTGGCTGCGGCTGATCTCGGCGGTGGCCGCGTCTTCCATCAGGTTGTGGATCGGCACGCAGCCGTTGCCATCCAGCCATGCCGCCAGGTAGCGCACGCAGACTTCCACGTTGCCTTCGAAGCCGGCGCGGCTGATGCTGCCCGGCGGCCTTGCGATCAGCTGGTCGCGGTCCACGCGCACGTCCTGGCGCAGCACGTGCTGCTGGTTCGCACCGGGCATGTGCTCGTCGAAGACCGCCATCGCCACCGGGATCAGTGCCGGGTGCGCGACCCAGGTGCCGTCATGGCCGGCGGTCACTTCGCGCAGCTTGTCCGCACGCACGCGCGCCATCGCCTGTTCGTTGGCGGCCGCATCGTTGCCGATCGGGATCTGCGCCGCCATGCCACCCATCGCATGTGCGCCACGGCGGTGGCAGGTCTGGATCAGCAGTTCCGAATAGGCCTTCAGGAACGGCTGGGTCATGGTCACCTGGCCACGCTCGGGCAGCACCTTGTCGGCATGCCGGCGGAAGGTCTTCAGGTAGGAGAAAATGTAATCCCAGCGCCCGCAGTTCAGCCCGACGATGCGATCGCGCAGCGCGTGCAGGATCTCGTCCATCTCGAACACCGCCGGCAGCGTTTCGATCAGCACGGTGACCTTGATCTGGCCGTGCGGCAGGCCGAGCATGCCCTCGATGTGCGACAGCGCGGTTTCCCACAGCGCCGCCTCTTCCATGCTCTGCAGCTTGGGCAGGTAGAAATACGGGCCACGGTCGTTGGCCATCAGCGTGCGGGCATTGTGGTAGGCGAACACCGCCGCATCGAACAAGCCGCCGGCCAGGCGCTGGCCATCCACCAGTACGTGCTTTTCGTCCAGGTGCCAGCCGCGCGGGCGCACGATCAGCACCGCGCGTTCTTCGTACGGACGCAGCGTGTAGTGCTTGGCTGGCTTGCTGCCGCTGGCCGGAGCGGTGAACTGCAGGTCGCCACGCACCGCACCGATCAGCGACTGCTGGCCCGCCAGCAGGTTGCGCCAGGTCGGCGCGGTGGCGTCTTCGAAGTCGGCCATGAACACCTTGGCCCCGGAGTTCAACGCGTTGATGACCATCTTCGGGTCGGTCGGGCCGGTGATCTCCACGCGGCGGTCCAGCAGCGCCGCCGGCAGCGGCGCCACCTTCCAGTCCTCGGCGCGGATCGGCGCAGTATCGGCGCGGAAGTCCGGCAACCCGCCCTGGTCGAAGAACGCCTGGCGCTGCACGCGGGCGGCCAAGCGGGCCTGGCGGCCGGGTTCCACCGCACGGTGCAGGGACACCAGCAGGGCCAGCAGCGGAGCCGGCAGCAGCGCGGACTGGCCGGCCACCTGGGTGGTCAGGGTGATCCCCGGGGTGGGCTTGGCGGACGGCGACGGGATGGCGGAAGCAACGGCGGACATCGAGACACTCCAGCAGCGAGGGACGTCCCTACCGTGCTTCCCGGCCCATGTATTTGACAAAGCAGTTATTGCAATGCATTGGATAAGTTACGCTTATACTCGTGACACCATGCCCACACGCCCGCCGCCAAGTCCCCGTTTTTCCTACAAATCCGATCGGTTGAAACCGCTGCGCGCGTTCTGCCAGACGGTGCGATTGGGCTCGGTTTCACGTGCGGCAGAGGCACTTTTCGTCAGCCAGCCGGCCATCAGCCAGCAGTTGCAGGCGCTGGAGCGGGAGCTGGGGGTGGTGTTGTTCGAGCGCAGCGGGCGGCGCCTGGTCCCCAGCCGCGAGGGCCAGCTGTTGTTCGAAATGGCGCAGCCGCTGGTGGAAGACCTGGACGGACTGGAAGCACGCTTCCGCGACAAGGTGAGCGGCATGGACGCCGGCGAGCTGAACATCGCGGCCAACAGTTCCACCATCCTGTACCTGCTGCCACGCATCATCGAGCGCTTCCGGCAGCTGCACCCGGACGTGCGGCTGACCCTGCACAACGCCATCAGCGCCGACGGTACCGACCTGCTGCGCGACGACGCCGCCGACCTGGCGGTGGGATCGATGACCGACGTACCGGCCGACCTGAGCTACGCTCCGGCCTACCGCTTCGAGCAGATGCTGATCACCCCGCACGACCACCCGCTGGCGCGCGGCACGCTGAGCCTGGAGGCGATCTCCAGGCACCCGCTGGTGCTGCCGCCCAAGCGCCAGATAACCTACCGGCTGGTGGACCAGGTATTCCAGCGCCACCGCCTGCCCTACACCGTGGCACTGGAAGTGGGCGGCTGGGAAGTGATCAAGCAGTACGTGGCGATGGGCATGGGCATCTCCATCGTGCCAGCGCTGTGCCTCAACGATGCCGACCCCGGCAAGCTGGTCGCGCGGTCCATGCGCGAATGGTTCCCGGAGCGCAGCTACGGCGTGATCGTACGCCGCGGCAAAGCCCTGTCCCCGCAGGCCCGCGCCTTCGTTGAGATGATCCAGCCCGAACTGTTCTCGCCCCGCGAGTACGACCAGAGCGGCCACTCCGAACGCTGACGGTAGTGACGGCCGCTGGCCGTCAAGTCATTACCCCCTTCGTCCTGGCTGTTCTCGTCCCTCTCTACAATCCCCCCATGTCGATCGAACTCCGCCATCTCCGCTACTTCCTCGCCGTGGCCGACACCCTGCACTTCGGCCAGGCCGCCGAGCGGCTCGGCATGTCACAGCCTCCGCTGAGCCAGCAGATCCGTCAGCTGGAACACCTGCTTGGCGCGCAGCTGTTCGTGCGCAGCCATCGGCGGGTGCAGCTGACCGAGGCCGGTGCGCTGCTGCAGGCGAAGGCCCGCGCGATCCTGCAGCAGGTGGACGCAGCGGTGGACGAGGTGCAGCGGGTGCAGCGCGGCGAGCAGGGCGAGCTGCACATCGGCCTGACCCGCGCCACGCCGCTGGTGCCGCAGATTCCGCGCGCCATCTTTGGTTACCGCGAGCGCTTCCCGCAGGTGCGCTTGCAGCTGCGCGAGATGAACACCCTGCAGCAGATCGATGCGCTGCTGGAAAACCGGCTGGACGTGGGCATCATCCGCAAGCGCGTGCTGCCGCCGGAACTGGTGGCGCACAGCCTGTTTACCGATCCGCTGGCGCTGGTGCTGCACCGCGACCACCCTGCCCTGCGCGGGCGTGATCCGGCCAGCACGGTGCTGCCGTTGCAGCAGTTCGCCCACGAACCGTTCGTGGGCTTCCACCGCAGCGTGGGTGCCGGCATCCACGACCAGATGATCGCGCTGTGTACGGCGGCAGGGTTCACGCCGCGCATCGTGCAGGAGGCCGGTGAGGCGTCCACGCTCATCAGCCTGGCGGCGGCGGGATTGGGTGCGGCGATCCTGCCCTCGTCATGTGACCACATCCAGATCGAGGGCGCGTGCTTCGTGGCGCTGGGGGATCAGGGCGCGCATTCGGAAGTGCAGCTGGTGTGGCGGCGGGAAGGGGTGACGCCGTTGATCCGCAACTTCACTGCGCTGTTGCAGGCGGAGTTTGAACGGTAGTGACGGCTGGCAAGCGGCGCCACAGGCTCCAGGCGATGCCGGCACCGATCATGGTCAGCATGCCGGTGAACGCGCATACGCCGGCCCAGTCCCACGCGGTGTAGGCCAATCCGCCCACCGCACCCAGCACGCTGGAACCGAGGTAGTACGAGAACAGATACAACGCCGATGCTTCGGCGCGGATCGCGCCGGCACGGCTGCCAACCCAGCTGCTGGCCACCGAATGGCCGCCGAAGAAGCCGAAGGTGACCAGCGCGATGCCGAGCGCCATCGTCCACAGCCACGGCATCACCAGCAGCACGATACCGGCGATGATCAGGGCGTAGCTGATCGACAGTACGCGGCCGCGGCCATGGCGGATCGCCTGCTGGCCCATCCAGGCCGAACTGAAGGTGCCTACCAGGTACACGCTGAAGATCAATCCGACCACGGTCTGGCTGAGCCGATAGGGCGGTGCCAGCAGGTGGTAGCCCAGGTAGTTGTAGGTGGTGACGAACACGCCCATCAGCAGGAACGCGGTGGCGAACAGCCACGGCAGGCCGGGATCGGCGAACAGCTGGCGCCAGCGTGAGGGCAGTTGGCGCAGCCCGCCACGACGGCTCTGGAAGTGCCGGGAGGGCGGCAGCTGCATCCACAGCAGCAGGGTGCTGGCAACGGCGATCAGCGATACCACGCCGATGCCCCAGCGCCAGCCCCAGTGGTCGGCGATGATGCCGGCGATCAAGCGCCCGCTCATGCCGCCCACCGCGTTGCCGCCGATGTACAGGCCCATCGCCAGGCCCATCGCCCGGCTGTCCATCTCTTCGACCAGATAGGTCATCGCCACGGCCGGCACGCCGCTCAGCGCCACGCCGAGCAGCGCGCGCAGCACCAGCATCGTGGTCCAGTCGGTCACCAGCGCACTGGCGGCGGACAGCACGGTGGAGGCCAGCAGCGCGGTGATCATCACATTGCGGCGGCCGACGCGGTCGGACACCAGGCCGGCGATCAGCATCATCACCGCCAGCAGGCCGGTGCTGAGCGAAAGCGCCAGGGCGCTGTTGGCGGCGGACACGCCGAAGTGGCGGCTGAACTCGGGCAGCAGCGGCTGCACGGTGTACAGCAGGCCGAAGGTGGAGAAGCCGGCCAGGAACAGGGCCACCGCCGTGCGCCGGAACGCGGGGGTGCCTTGTTCGATGTGGGTGGCGACGGGTGGGGGGCTGTCCCGTATACACCTCTGACGCTGCCGA
>NZ_PJAY01000009.1:0-12514 GCF_002836635.1 Stenotrophomonas sp. Bg11-02 | reverse complement strand
CTCAGGAGGCTCGTGGGCGCGGAGAGGTGTATAGGAGACAGGTGGAGGCGTGGTGGGCGCAGGGGTCGGCGCGGGCGGGAAGGCTCCTTCCCCGGGAGATACGACACGGTCAGAACCGCCGCCGCAGGCGGACAGGGCAAGCGCGGCGCCGAAGGACATGAGGAGGGTTCTGGTGTTGTTGCTGACAGACATGTTGCGTATCTCCGGGTCTTGGTTGGACGGGTGGTCCGGACGGAAGCGGAGGGGGAGATGCACGGGCACCGGAAGGACTTTCATGCCGCGCTGCGTCCTCCATTCCCCCTTGAAATGGCGTTGCGTAGCGATGGCGGCAGGTGAATCGGTGAATGCGTCACCGGGGCGCAATACTTGGATGTAAATGTTGCACCCGTATGTTGGAAATCCTTCAATCCCCGGCCACGACATGAAACAGCACGTACTTTCCGTTGATCTGCAGCACTGGGTAATCCGCGAAGCGCAATCCGGCGCCGACCCCGAAGCGGTGCTCGCGCCCCTGCTTGCTGCAGGCTGGGACGAGCAGGCGGCCATCGACGCGGTGCAGGAGGCCGTGGCGCGCCACGTGGCGGAGGCAGCCGCACGCGAAAACCTGCCTTTGCCGGTCGCCGTGCCGGTGCCCATCGAGCCCAACGGCGCTTCCGTGCTCGACCTCGGGGATCGGTTGGTGCACGTACTTGCCAGTTTCAAGCTGCCGCGGGTGGTGCTGCTGGGTGGTTTTCTGGCCGATGAGGAATGCGACGAACTGGTGGCGATGTCCGCGCAGAAACTGCGACGGTCCACGACGGTGGATCCGGGAACCGGTGCTGACCAGGTACACGCGGACCGGACCAGTACCGGCACCTGGTTCGAGCGTGGCGGCAACGCACTGTGTGTGCGGATCGAGGCGCGCATTGCACGGCTTCTGGACTGGCCGCTGGAAAATGGCGAAGGCATCCAGATACTTCGCTACGGCCCAGGGGCGCAGTACAAGCCACACCATGATTACTTCGATCCGGGCGAGCCCAGTGCCGAGGTCCTGCTTCGACGCGGGGGGCAGCGGGTGGCGACGGTGGTCATGTATCTCAATACACCCGGGCAGGGCGGCGCCACGGTGTTTCCCGACGTACACCTTGAAGTGGCGGCGGTGAAAGGCAATGCACTGTTCTTCAGTTATGACCGGCCCCATGCGATGACCAGGACGTTGCATGGGGGGGCGGCGGTGAAGGCGGGCGAGAAGTGGATCGCAACCAAGTGGCTGCGCGAGCGAGCCCACGCCTGAGTGGGGCAGACGCGTCCTTCGCAGCGGACGCGCTGAACAGGCGTGGAGGAGACCCTACGGAGTCACCGGATGGCAGTGTAGTGTGATGTTATACTATTGCGTTACAGCGGGCGGCAATAGGGCGCGTCCTGCGCACCTCACTTCTTTGCACTTTTTCTCTCCAAGGCAATCCTGCTGACATGAAGATCCAAGCTCTGGTCGCTGCCACGGCGGCCATCCTGTTCGCGCCCGAGTCGCGCGCGCAGTCCTCCAGCTCCGCCCTGACCCTGGGCAAGGTGGATGTCCACCAGCACACCGACGGCCAGCTCACCGCGCACCAGGTGCTGACCTCGGTGGACGTGCTGGGTGCGGACCAGATCGAAGACAAGAACGTGTCGCACAGCTGGGAGCTGCTGGGGCAGATGCCCGGCATCCAGCTGACCGAAACCCGGCAGGGTGCGGAATCGGGCAAGGTGAGCTTCCGCGCCTTCAACGGCGAGGGCTACCTCAATGCCATCAAGACCCTGATCGACGGTGTGCCCAGCAACGTCAACAGTGGCAACCAGCGCTTCATCGACATGTTGTTCCCGCTGGAGATCAGCTTCATCGAGGTGGTGCGCGGCACCAACGATCCGCGTTACGGGCTGCACAACATCGGCGGCAACGTGAACTTCGGTACGCGGCAGGGGGGCAACTACACCGATGCCCGGCTCGGCCATGGCAGCTACAACACGCGCGATGCGCAGCTGGCGGTCGGCCGCGAGCGCGATGGATTCGCGCAGAATTACTTCGTCGGCACCCAAGCCTCCGATGGCTACCGTGACCACGACAGCTCCGAAAAATACGCGCTGGGTGGCAAGTGGTTCCATGGGAATCTTGAAGACGGCATGCGCATCGGGCTGACCGCGCGCGCCTATCACCATATCGCCGATGAACCCGGTTTCATGACCGCCGACGAGCTGCGAAGCGACCGGCGGGGTTCGCAGCGCCGCAACCTCAATGACCGCGATGTGCGCGACATGCAGCAGGGGGGCGTACACCTGGACCTGAAGCTGGCCGACAGCCTGTTCCTGGGCACCAAGCTGTACTACAACCGCTACGAAGACGACCGTCGGGTGACCTTCAGTGACCTGCCCACCGGCAACGCACCGCGCCAGCGCCGGGTGTGGGACGAGAAGCAGACCGGCATGCTGACCACGCTTACCTGGCATGCCAGGGACAGCCTTACCCTGGAAGGTGGGGTGAACTACGAACACCAGGACAACGGCTACCAGCGCCAACGCTTCAGCTACAGCGAGCCGACCGATTTCAGCAGTGCACCGGCGCGCATCCAGAATGATGACCGGCACACCTTCGACAACTGGGGCGCCTATGTACAGGCCATCTACCAGCCGATCGAACCGCTGAAGATCGTGCCGGCGTACCGCGTGGGCCGCTTCGACGGCGATACCCGGCTGCCCGGCGGCGTCACCGGCCCGCTGCAACGCTACGGCACCATCGAACAGCCGAAACTGAGCGTGGTCTACGCGCTGGCGGAGGACACCAACGTGTATGCGAACTGGGGCCGCACCTTCCAGGTGCTGACCGGCTCCACCGCGCCTGCGTACCTGACGCCAGGGCAGGCGGCGATGCGTCCGTCGACCAACACCGGCATGGAGCTGGGCCTGAAGTTCAGTCCGTTCGGGGGCAGCCAGGCACGCATCGCGGTGTGGCAGCAGGACGCGGCCAACGAGGTGTCGAACATGCCGGCCACGGGCACCACGGTGACGCTGGGCAAGACGCGCCGTCGCGGCGTGGATGCGCAGATCAGCACGCAGTGGGGCGACAACTGGACGCTGTGGGCGTCGCATGCCTATCAGGAAGCAAAGATCACCCGCGATGATCGTGATGCGGCCCTTTCGCTGCAGGGCCGCGAAGTGGCTGCCACCCCGCGTTACATCAGCAACGTCGGCGTGGATTACCAGGCCAGCGATGCGCTGCAGTTGGGCCTGCAGGCCCGTGCGCAGGGCGATTACTACCTGGAAGAACGCAACGTGGCGGGCAAGTTCGGCGGCTTCGCGGTGCTGGACCTGAGCGCGCGCTACCAGATCACTCCCGCATGGAGCGTGGACCTGCAGGTGAAGAATGCCACCGGCCGGGAGTACGCGTATGCGTGGTATGACAGCTTCTTCTGGGAGCAGGCGCAGCCGATGTTTTCGCCTGCTGCGGGGCGTTCGGTGTATGTAGGGTTGAACTTGAAGTTGTGAGGGTCAGGAGCGTGACGACCAACGGTCGTCACCCACCAACTGTCGTCACCCACCGAAGGCCGTCACCCACCGACGCTCAGGGTTTGGCCTGGCCTGTCCATGATTTGCTCATGATCATCCACTTGCCGTCGGTCTTCAGCAGCACGACGTAGTCGACGCCGTCCCAGCCGGGGTAGTCCAGCGTGACCCTGACCGCTGCCAGGTTCTGCGCCATGTCGACGATTTCATAGCTGCGCCTGCGCTGTGCTTCGTTGGCGGCCGGTTTGCCGTTGAAGCCTTCGGCGAACTGTTCCCCGGTGCGCGTGGCCAGGCCGCTGCCGCGGGCGGCCGAGTAGCCGATCATCACCCCGTCGCTGCGGAAGACCTGCCTGGCCAGCGCGTTGTCGGCAGTGGGGTAGGCGCGCATGAAGGTCTGCATGACCTGGTCGACGGCCTCACGGTCGCTGGCCTGTGCCATGACGTAGCTGGGCAGCAGCAGCAGCAGGCTGCCTGCGAGTGCAACGGATCGGATAAGGGTCTTCATGAGGATTCTCGACGGTGGGTGTGTGGTGAAGCGCGTTGGTTGAACGGATCAGGGTGTGACCTGGCCTGACCAGGACTTGGAGACGACCATCCAGGTGCCGTCGATACGGGAAAGCGCCAGGTAGTCCAGCCCCTTCCAGCGGGGGTAATCGAGGGTCAGTTTCACCACGGCGGCGTTTTCGCTGACGTCCAGGATTTCGTAGCGGCGGAAGCGCTGGTCTTCGTCGGCGGCCACGCCGGTAAAGCCGGTGGCCCATTCCTCGGCGTCCTGGGTGACCACGCGGCGCTGGCCTTCGGAGTAGCCGAGCACGACGCCATCGCGTCGCAGGACCTCGAACATCCGGTTGGCATCGCCGGCTTCGAACGCCTGCATGACCTTCTGCATGACCTGCTCCACCTCGACGCGCCCGCCGCGCAGCACCTCCACCACGGCCTTGGCCACCGGCGCGGCCGAGGCGTAGTTCTGGCCGGTGACCACGCGCCCATCGACCTGGACGTACGGCTGTTCGCTGTCGATCGCGCTGAAGGTGCCGCCGCGTGCGGTGACGGTCTGGCCGATCAGGAACGGGAACTGCTTGAAGTAGGCCGCATCCTGCTGTTCGTGCTGTTCCGGATAGCCGGTGATGCGTTTGCCAGCGAGCAGGCTCTGGCCGCCGCTGAGGGTCAGGTCCACGATGCCGGCGGTGCCGTGGCAGACGGCCGACACCACCCCACCGTTGCGCTCGTAGACATGCACGGCGATGCGCTGCAGTTGCGGGTTTTCGGCCACGCCGTACATGGCGTTGCTGCCGCCGACGTAGTACACGGCGCGGTACAGGGACGGATCAATCCGGGCGGGCGTGGTGGTGTTGCGCAACCCGGACATGATGCGCGGGTCCTGCTGGCGGGCGGCCACCTCGTCGCTCACGTAGGCATCCAGGATCGGCACGGGCCCGCCCTCGGGCGAGACGAAATCCACCGCATACCCGGCTTCGTGGAAGACATCCCATGCGTGGACGACCTCGCCGAAGCTGACGCTGGCCGGCAGCGCGGAGCTGCCGTGGACCTTGCTGCTGGAGAGTACGAACAGGATGCGCTGCGGGGTGGCCGCCTGGACCGTGCTGACCGCGCCCAGGCAGACGGCCAGCAGCAGCATCAGCAAGGGGCGGATGAAGCGGGATGTGTACATGGTGCGGACTCACGGGAAGGAGTCCGCACGTTAGGTGATCCCTTTCAGATCAAGGTATTGCGTCGTGTTTCAGGAGTGCTGGAATGCGTTTCCGGAGTCGGTGGCGCGGCTGCGGTAGGCGGCAGGGGTGATGCCCTCGTGCTTCTTGAACGCGCTGTGGAAGGTCGACATCGACTGGAAGCCGGCTTCGGAGGCGACGATTTCCAGCGGCTTCACCGGCACCTGCAGCAGCAGCGACCTGGCTTCGGCCACCCGCAGCTGCGCCAGGTACTGCTTGAACGAGGTCTGGTTGTCGGCGTTGAGGACCTGCGACAGCCGGGTCTGCGGCACGCCCATGCGACGCGCCAGGCGCGGCAGGGTCAGGCTGGGATCCAGGTGCAGGCGCTCGCGGGCCATCAGTTCGGCCAGCGCCGTAAGCTGGGTGGCTGCTTCGTCGGTTGGGATGCGGCGGTCCTGGTAGGGCTCGATGGGGGCCTGCCCGGAGCGCAGCCGCAGGTAGACCAGCACGCTGGACGCCAGCACGAAGGTAAAGCACAGCGCGCCGACGATGTAGGAGGTGTAACCGGCGGTGTAGTAGGCGGTCCAGATCAACCAGATGCCGACCAGCGCGCCCAGCAACAGCGGGCCGGAGGGGCTTCGCGCCAAACGCGGGCGATGGCGGTAGACCTCGGCGGTGGCCAGCAGCAGGTAGGCCAGCCAGGCGTGATTGATGCCGGGGGTGATGAGGTTGCGCCACAGCACATCGTTGCCTGTGTAGGGCAGGAACAGGTTCACCGCCAGGGTGATGATGACCAGCGCGGTGATATGCCAGCGGTCCACGCGGCTGGCGGCGGGCGTGTTGCCCTGGGTGGAGCGGATGAGGAAGTACAGGCAGGGCCCGATCAGGAAACAGGCGGTGAGGCCGAGCTGCAGGGCGATGCGTGGGATATCCGGCCAGAAATGGAAGACCACGGATTTGCCGGTGCGCACGCCGACCGCCAGCACCAGCAGGGACAGCCAGCGCTGGGTGGGTTCGCCCTTGGCGCGCCACCAGAGAACGCTGGCCAGGCCGAGCCCCATGAAGGCGCCGAGCATGGCAAAGAAGAACAGGAAGTGCTGGCTCAGCATGCTAGGCGTCCTTTCGCTAGGGGGTGCTGGCGGGGTGTCGGGCATTATGGACCGGGTGGTGAAGCGTGACGACCAACGGTCGTCACCCACCAGGGCGGAGCTTGACGGCCAGCGGCCGTCACTACCAAAGGCGGGGTAGCGCCGAGCCATGCTCGGCGAGCGCAGCGGAAGGCGGAAGCGTGACGACCAACGGTCGTCACCCACCAGGGGGGTCGTCACCCACCAAGGGGGTCGTCACCCACCAAGGGGGTCGTCACCCACCAGGGGGGGGCGTCAGTGGTCGCGTTCTATGGCCAGGCGGCCGAGGGCGCGCAGGGCGTTGGCTTCTTCGCCGTAGGCGGCGAGGGCGTCGTGCATCACCGCGCTCAGTTCGGCCAGCTTGGCCTTGGCGCCATCCATGCCCAGCAGGGCCGGGAAGGTGGATTTGTCCTGCGCGGCGTCCTTGCCGGCGGTCTTGCCGAGCTGTTCGGAGCTGGCCTCCACGTCCAGGATGTCATCGCGTACCTGGAAGGCCAGGCCCAGCGCATCGGCGAAGCGATCCAGGCGGGCAAGATCCGCCTCCGGGGCGTGGCCGCACAATGCGCCCATGCGCACCGCAGCGCGGATCAGCGCACCGGTCTTCAGCGCATGCATGCGGGTCAAGGCCTCCAGTGACTGCAGCTGGCCGGTGGCATCGATATCCAGTGCCTGACCGCCGCACATGCCGGCCGCGCCGGCGGCGTGGGCCAGCGACTGCAGGCAGGCCACGCGCAGTTCCGCAGGCAGCGCCGCTTCGGCCAGCAGGCTGAAGGCGCGGGTCTGCAGGGCATCACCGGCGAGGATCGCGGTGGCTTCGTCGAAGGCGATGTGGGTGGTCGGCTTGCCGCGACGCAGGGCGTCGTCGTCCATCGCCGGCAGGTCGTCGTGCACCAGCGAATAGGCGTGGATCAGTTCCACCGCCATCGCCGGGGCGTCCAGCCGGTGCGGGTCGGTGCCGAACACTTCACCGGCCGCATGGACCAGCAGCGGACGCATGCGCTTGCCGCCGCCCAGCACCGAATGGCGCATGGCCTGGTGCAGTCGGCGCGGGGCGTCGGCGGGCGAGGGCAGGGCAGCGTCGAGCTGGCTTTCGATGCGATCGCGCAGGCGCGCGAAGCTCGCTTCAAGCGTCATTGGAAGGCGGATCGAAGGGCTCTGCGTTCTCCGGCTGGGCCGGATCGGTGAGCAGGCGCACGCGCAGTTCGGCCTGTTCCAGCGCCTGCTGGCACTGGCGGTACAGGCCGACGCCGCGTTCGTAGGCGCTGAGCGAAGCTTCCAGGCTGAGCTCTCCGGTTTCCATCTGCTCTACGAGCTGCTCCAGCGACTCGAGCGACTGCTCGAACTGGGCTACCGGGGAGGCGTTTTCGGGGGTTTTCTTAGCCATGCGACAAGTGTGGACGGCCCAAGCGCAGGGGTCAATTCACCAGCCGCCCGGACGCCAGTGCAGCTGGGCATCGTGCTGCTGCAGCCAGGCCTGCAGCGGCGCGGACAGCACCACGTCGGCAGCGGCCTGCAGCTGGCCATCGGCGAACAGCAGCGGCAGCTGGCGGCGTCGCCACGGGGCCAGGTGTTCACGCTGCAGGCAGTCCTTCAGTGCGTGCTGGTGGTGGCGGCCGGGCAGCTGGATGCGTTCACCGCCTTGCCGGCCCGTCACCCGCATCGGTGACTCGAATGCCGCCGCGCCCTGCAACCGGAGTTGGCCGCCGTCGGGCAGCGCCAGCGGTACGCGGCCATCCCACGTCGCCTGCCAGCCGGCCGGCAGCTGCGGCAACTCGGCCGGCAACAGGTACCAGTGGCCGCGCCACAGGCGGATGCTGTGCTGCTGCCAGCGCACCTGCGCATCACGATCCGGCGCAGCAGGCAGCAGTTCGTGCTCCAGCTGGGACACTACCCGGGACGGCAGCGCGGGTACGCCGTAGGCCAGCACCCAGCGCCGCAGCACGCGGGCACGGCGTTGCGGTGATACCTGCCGCAGCAGCTCCACCGACAGCACGCGCGATGCTACCTGCAGATGCTGCAGCAGCTCCTCATCTTCTTCGTCCAGCATCCGCCGCGTCTCGCCACACAGCGCGGCACTGGCGGCCACTGCCTGGCCGGCATGCGGCCAGCGCTGGCGCAGCAGCGGCAGCACGTGCAGGCGCAGGAAATTGCGGTCCGGGCCGTCGTCGGCGTTGCTGGGGTCTTCGATCCACCGCAGTGCATGCTGCTCGGCGTAGGCCAGCAGCGCGCTGCGCGGAACCTCCAGCAGCGGCCGCCACAGCCGATGTGTGCCAAGTATCGAATCGGCCGCCATCGCCGCCAGCCCATCCACACCGGAACCACGCAGGGCACGCAGCAGGAAGGTTTCGGCCTGGTCATCCTGGTGCTGGGCCAGGGCCAGCGTCTCGCCGTCGCGCAGTTCGGCAGCGAACGCGGCACGCCGGGCCTGCCTTGCGGCGGCCTCCATGCCTGTGCCGGCGCGCAGATCCACGTTGACGCGGTGGATATGCAGCGGCACGCCCAGTGCGTCGCACTGTTGCTGGCAGTGCAGCGCCCAGTCATCGGCCGCGGCCTGCAGCCCGTGGTGCACATGCACGGCGCGCACGCCCACGCCCGCCGCTGCAGCCGATCGCTGCAGCCATTGCAGCAGCACGGTCGAATCCAGCCCACCGCTGTAACCGACCAGCAGGGGGGTGTCGACAGCGGCGAGGGCAGGGAACAGGGGCATGGGCAGCACGAAAAAAGGCGGCGACCAGTATGGTCGCCGCCTTCGTATTGCTCCAGTCCCGCTGCGCTTACCGGGCGGGCGCGTTGCGCTCGAACTTGGCCGGCGCCGGCAGCTCCACCGGAACGCCATTGGCGTCACAGGTGCCGGCCTGGCACAGGCGCTCGCGCAGGCGCGGGGTGGCCTGCACGATCATGTGGTAGATCGCGTTCTGTTCCAGCGTGCCGCGGATCGCCTTGCTGCCCGGACCGCGCGCCCAGATGCCCACGTCTTCGCCGCCGTGCGATTCACTCTTGCCCGGTACCAGCGCTTCCTGCATGTAGTCCGGATGCTCGGTATCCACTGCGGTCAGGTCCGGGCGGCCGGTGGCGGGGTCGAAGCTGGACGGGTTGTGCGGGTAGCGCTTGGCACCGGCCGGCTGCTGGTTGGTGGCGCCGGTGAAGCCGGGGCCGTTGGCGTAGCTCAGCGTGGTATACGGCTGGCCGCCACCGTCGCGGGCCAGGTCCAGCGCGCCCAGCCCGTCTTCGCCGCCCTTGTCCTTCACCTTGCCCAGGATCGGGTTGCCGCGTGCCGGGTAGCCGACGAAGTTCAGGGTGTGGGAGTGGTCGGCGGTGACGATGATCAGGGTGTCCTCGTCGCGGGTCATTTCGGTGGCCACGCGCACCGCATCGGACATCGCCACGGTATCGGTCAGGGCACGGTAGGCATTGCCGCTGTGGTTGGCATGGTCGATGCGCGCCCCTTCGATCATCAGCACGTAGCCCTGCTTTTCCCGGGACAGGTTGGCGATGGCGGTGCGGGTCAGTTCGGCCAGGCTAGGCTCACCGCCGGCATCGTTGGCGCGTTCGTATTCGTACTGCATGTGGTCCGGTTCGAACAGGCCGAAGATCGCCGGCGCGTTGGCCGCCGCCTTCAGCTGGTCGGCATTCCAGACGTAGGCACCCTGCGGGTTGGCCTGCTGCCATTCGCTGACCAGGCTGCGCCCATCCAGGCGCTGGCCGACCTTGTCGTCGTACTCGGGATCACGCTCTTCCACCGTGGTGAACTCGCCGCGCCCGCCGCCCAGGATCACCTGCGGGCCGCGGCCGAAGCGCGAGGTGGTCAGCAGCTGCTGGGCGATGTCCTTGCAGCCGGCGGCCTTGGCCTCTTCGGTCAGGTCGGTATCGTTTTCCCAGTTGCGTTCCGGCGAATGCGCGTAGGTGGCCGCCGGGGTGGCGTGGGTCAGCCGCGCGGTGGTGACGATGCCGGTGCCCATGCCGGCGCTGTCGGCCAGCTGCAGCCAGCTCAGCAGGCCCTTCTGCAGGCTGTCGGCGCAGTCTGGACGCTTGCCGGCGCTGACCCCGATGGCGCCCATGTGGGTCTTCACGCCGGTGGTGATGGCGGTCATGGTGCCGGCCGAATCCGGGGTCTGCGAATCGACGTTGTAGGTCTTGCTGAATGCCGTGGCCGGGAAGTGCTCCCAGGACAACAGGTTCTCCTCACCGGATGCGCCCTTGCGCTGGCCTTCGAAGATGCGCGCGGCGGCCACGGTGGTCAGGCTCATGCCATCGCCAAGGAACAGGATGACGTTCCTGGCTTTGCCGTTCATGGCGCCATTGCCGGCCGCCTGGGCCGCGCCACTGCGGTACCACCACTGCGGGGTCTCGCCATCCGGGTGGGCCACGGTGGGTACCGTGATCGACAGGCCGGCCGGGCTGGATGCCTGCGGCGTGCTGGAACAGGCGCCCAGCAGCAGGGTGGCGGCGGTGGCGGCGAGCAGGGAGGTGGTACGGATCATGGACAGCGCGTCCTCACGAAACGAAACAGGTGTTCATTATGACCGGGTGGACAAGGCATGCCGATGACACGCTGATTTGTCCGCAGGCTGGTCGTACGCCGGGCCCGCTTGGGCTAAGGTGCGAGCATTGTTCTCTCCCTCTGGAATTTCCATGAAGCTGGTCTCTGCCTGGCTGCGCATCCCGTTCTGGCAACGCGTGGTCGCAGGCTTCGTCCTTGGCGCCCTGGCCGGCTGGCTGATGGGGCCGGCGGCTGAAACCTGGTTCGGCCCGCTGGGCGAGCTGTACGTGACCCTGATCAAGATGATCGCGGTGCCGCTGGTGTTCTTCGCGGTCATCAATGCGATCTCTTCGCTGCACGGGCAGAAATCGGTCGCCGCGCTCAGTGGCCGCACCTTCCTGTGGTTCGTCATCACCGCCGCGCTGGCGGTGGGCATCGGCCTGCTGGTGGGCACGGTGATGCAGCCCGGCACCGGTGGCCTGCAGCTGGCGATGGCCCACAACTACGTGCCGCGCGAAGTGCCCAGCGTGGTGCAGGTGCTGCTGGACGTGGTGCCGTCCAACGTGTTTTACGCGCTGAGTGGCATCGGTACGCGGGTCAATGCGGCCGGCGAAACCGTGTTGGCTGCGGGCCGCGGCTCGATCCTGCCGGTGATCTTCTTCGCCGGGCTGGTCGGCTTTGCCATCGTCAAGCTGGGCGAGAAGGTCGGCCAGGCCCGCCAGCTGGTCGGGCAGATGAGCGAGATCATGATCCAGGTGACCCGCTTCGTGCTGGAAGTCACTCCGATCGGGACCTTCGGCCTGATCGCCGGGCTGGTCGGCAGTTACGGCTTCGAGAAACTGCTGCCGCTGGGCAACTTCGTGCTGGCCCTGTACATCGCCTGCGCGCTGCACATCGTGGTGGTGTACAGCGCGCTGCTGTTGTCGCATGGCTTGAATCCTCTGAAGTTCTTCCGCGGTGCCGCGCCGGGCATGCAGGTGGCCTTCGTCAGCTCGTCCAGCTTCGCGGCGATGCCGGTGGCGCTGCGTTCGATCACCCACAACCTGGGCGTCAACAAGGACTACGGTTCGTTCGCGGTGCCGCTGGGGGCCAGCATCAAGATGGATGGCTGCGGGGCGATCTACCCGGCGCTGTGCGCGGTGTTCATTTCGCAGTACAGCGGCGTGCCGATGTCGCCGGAGCAGTACCTGATCGTGCTGATCGCTTCGGTGCTGGGCAGCTTCGGCACCGCCGGCGTGCCGGGCACGGCGGTGGTGATGGCCACGGTGGTGTTGAGCGCGGCCGGACTGCCGCTGGAGACCATCGGCTATCTGTATGCGATCGATCGCATCCTGGACATGATGCGCACGATGACCAACGTCACCGGCCAGATGCTGGTGCCGGTGCTGGTGGCCAAGGAGACCGGGCTGCTGGACCAGAGCGTGTACGACAACCCATCGACCAACGTGGGTATCGATGACCCGGACCCCGCGCCACGGGCGTGAGGGCAGTGACGGCCGCTGGCCGTCAATGGCCGGGCGACCGGATGGGTGATGCGATCTGGTGGGGGATGCGATCTGGTGGGGGATGCGATCTGGTGGGGGGATGCGATCTGGTGGGTGACGACCGTTGGTCGTCACTGCTCCAAGGCAAGAGCGTGACGACCAACGGTCGTCACCCACCAGAGCCCCCACCAGAGCCCCCACCAGAGCCCCCGCTGCCGACACCCACCTCACCCCGCC
>NZ_PJAY01000008.1:0-17778 GCF_002836635.1 Stenotrophomonas sp. Bg11-02 | reverse complement strand
GGGGGCGGCGTGGGTCGGGGCGGCGGCGGGAGGGTCACGGGGAGGGTGCCGGGGTGCGGCGCGCAGGGCGTTGCGGGGGGGGGGTATCGAGGGGGGCGGGGAGGGCATGGCGCTATTGTGCCGCGCCGCCGACCGGAAAAAACAAAGGCGACATCCGAAGACGCCGCCTTTGTCGAATATTGCATTCTCCGCGATGACGATGCATGCGAAACGACCTTGAACCCAGGGGCTCAAGTGGGAACGCTGGGGAACCATCGGGCTTCCCGCTGCAAGGCGGACATGCACTCCCGGCGCCGTCGCGCTCCCGGTGTCGTTCTTAAGGGACAAGGCGAATGTTTGCACATGCCGTCGTGTACCGCAGAGAACGCAGGAACAGTATAACCAGCTCGCTGCGCAGGGGGAGTCCGTTCGTCGGCAACAGTGCGTGCCAATTCAGACTCCACGATGTTAGGCGTCGATCGCGCGGTCCAGGCGACGGTTCATGTCGGCCAACGTCTGCTGCAGGGCGACGGCCTGGCGGGCGTTTTCATCGCGCAGCTGCTGCAGCTCATGCGCCAGGTTCAATGCCGCCAGCACGGCGACGCGGTCGACGGCCGCCATGCGGTTGCTGCCGCGGATTTCGCGCATTTTGGCGTCCAGCAGGCGCGAGGCGGCGACCAGGCTGTCGCGCTCCTCGGCGGTGACCCCGACCGTGTAATCGCGATCAAGCAGGCGGACGTTTACCGGTTCGGCACCGCTCATGTGTGCTGCTCCAGGGATTTGAGCCGGGTGATCATCGCTTCCACGCGCGAGCGGGCCTGCTCGTTCTTGGCCAGCAGCGTGGAGCGTTCGTTGACCAGCTGTTCCTGCTGGTGGCGCAGGCTGCGGTTCTCCTCGGCCAGCCGCTGGTTACGCTCAAGCAGCGCCTCCACCCGGGCGGCGAAGGCCTGCAACTGGTCGAGCGGGCTGGGATGGTCCATGGCGGCAAGAGTCTCAGGGCCGTGGATGACGGTCAAGCGTCAGCGGCACGGGCTGCGGGGCGACGCGCCACGTTCTAAACTAGCCCATCGACGACGCAGGCAGCAATGCGTGGGTCGTCCCCATCACCTATGAGCCCGCAGATGACCGAACTTCCTTCCATCGACGACGTTTCCCGTGCCAGCACAGCGCTCGGGCTGGGCGCCAGCCCGGCCGAGCTGCACGGCGGCCTGTGTGGCTGGCTGGCCGCTGGCGGCGCGCCGGGCAATGACTGGCCGGCCCGCGTGCTGGCCGACGATGCGCTGCAGCCGGTGGCCGAGGGCAGCGCGCTGGCGCAGTTGCTGGAGGTGACCATCAAGCAGCTGGAGGACCGTGATTTCGGCTTCGAGCTGCTGCTCAGCGACAGCACCGAGACCGAGCCGCAGGTGGATGCCCTGTTCACCTGGGCGCGCGCGTTCCTGGGGGGCTTCGGGCTGGGTTCGGGGCACAAGCGCCCGGCGCTGTCCGAAGAGGGCGAGGAGGCCCTGAACGACCTGGCCAAGCTGGCCCAGGCGTCCAGCGAGGACTTCGACAGTGACGGCGAGGACGACGACGAAGCGCTGGCCGAGATCGAGGAATTCATCCGCATTGCCGTGCTGCTGCTGCACGGTGACTGCGTCATGGCCGCGCGCCACCGCCAGCGCCTCAACTGATGGCGGGCGATCGCATGGACCTGCGCCAGCGCACCGGGATCGGCGCGGCCGAGTACAAGCGGCGCCGACGCCAGTTGATGGAGATGGCCGGCGATGAGGCGATCCTGGTGCTGCCGGCCGCCTCGGAGAAAGTGCGCAGCCTGGATACGCATTACCCGTACCGCCAGGATTCGGATTTCCAGTACCTCTGCGGCTTCCCGGAGCCCGAAGCGGTACTGGTGCTGATTCCCGGGCGCCGGCACGGCGAGGTCATCCTGTTCTGCCGCGAACGCGATGCCGAGCGTGAAGCCTGGGATGGCAGTCGTGCCGGCCAGGAAGGCGCCGTGGCGGATTTCGGCATGGACGACGCCTATCCCATCGAGGACCTCGACGACATTCTGCCGGGGATGCTGGAAGGGCGCTCGCGGGTGTATTACCACTTCGGGCGCGATGCGGATTTCGACCTGAAGCTGATCGGCTGGGTCAACCGCGTACGTTCACAGGTACGCCATGGCGCGCAGCCCCCGCACGAGTTCCAGGAGCTGGGCCATCTGCTTCACGAGCAGCGCCTGTTCAAGTCCGGCGCGGAGATTGCGCTGATGGAACAGGCCGCGCAGATCAGCGTGCAGGCGCACTGCGCGGCGATGCGGGCTGCGCGCGCGGGCATCCATGAGTATGAGCTGCAGGCCGAGCTGGAGCGGGTGTTCCGCGCCCATGATGCGTGCCCGGCGTATTCGAGCATCGTCGGTGCAGGGCGCAACGGCTGCATCCTGCATTACCGCGACAACAACGCGCGTACGCGCGACGGTGAGCTGGTGCTGATCGATGCCGGCGCGGAGTACCGTGGCTATGCCAGCGACATCACCCGCACCTTCCCGGTCAACGGTCGCTTCACTGCCGAACAGCGCGCGCTGCACGATCTGGTCGGCGCCGCGCAGGCGGCCGCGCTGGCGCAGGCACGGCCGGGCGTGGCGTATGAAGCGGGCCACCTGGCCGCGGTGCAGGTGCTGACCGAGGGGCTGTTGCGGCTGGGGCTGCTCAAGGGCAGCGTGGAGGACAACATCGCCCAGGAGCAGTACAAGCGCTTCTATCGCCACAAGACCGGGCACTGGATCGGGATGGACGTGCACGACGTCGGTGATTACCGCCTGGCGGGTGAGTCGCGGCTGCTGGAGCCGGGCATGGTGTTCACCATCGAGCCGGGGTTGTATGTCGGTGCCGACGACACCAGCGTGGAGGCGCGCTGGCGCGGCATCGGCATCCGCACCGAGGATGACGTGCTGATCACCGCCGATGGGCATCGGGTGTTGACCGAGGGCCTGGCGCGCAGCGCCGACGAGATCGAAGCGTTCATGCAGGGGTGAGGGGGTTTGCCGGGCCTGCGGCCCGGCGGCCCGCTTTTTTTCAAGCCACGGCAACGTCAACGTCAAGAGCTGCAGCGCTGCGTGTCGGCGGGGCGGGGTGGCTGTGCAGGACACGCCGCAAGTACGTCCGTGTAGGCTCGCTTTTCGCATCCATGCGAAAAGACGGTCCTGCACAGCCACCCCGCCCCACCTTCGACAGGTCCATGGTGGCGTTGGGACCTTCGGTAGCGCCGACCCATGGTCGGCGGACTGTTTCCGCCAACGGCCCGCTGCGCTCGCCGAGCATGGCTATGCCGGTCGTCCTGACCGGCACCCTGCGGGCCGTCGCAAGCGACGTTGGCAGCGGCTCCTGCCGCTGCCTTCGGCGCTACCGCTTTTCTTCTTCTTTTTTTACGCGGGTGGCGGCCACCGGAACCTGTCCGGGGGTCGGGCGGGGAGGCTGTGCGGGGCCTTGAGCGGCAGGAGCCGCGAAGAGCTACATGGACGTACTTGCGCGTGCCCCGCACAGCCTCCCCGCCCGGCCCACCCTCAGCTGCAGCTCTAAACGCCACCCGCGAGGGGTTTCACCCGTTCGCCAACACAAACTCCGGCCGGGTCAGGTTGTCCGCCTCGCCATCAGTGCACAGCACTTCGTCCTCGATCCGGATCCCGCCGTAAGGACGGAAGAAATCCACGCGATCCCAGTCGATGCTGGCGCCATGGCCGGCCTGCTTCACTTCGTCCAGCAGCATGTCGATGAAGTACAGGCCCGGCTCGATGGTCACCACCATGCCCGCCTCCAGCACGCGGGTCAGGCGCAGGTAGGGGTGGCCTGACGGACGTTCGATCCGGCCACCGGCGTCGCCTGCCGCGAAGCCCGCCACGTCGTGCACCTGCAGGCCGATCAGGTGGCCGATGCCGTGCGGGAAGAAGGCCGCGCTGATGCCGGTTTCCACCGCCGTCTGCGGCGATACCTTGAGCACGCCGAAGTCCTTCAGTACGCCCATCAACGACAGGTGCGCGTCCACGTGCAGCTGCTTGTAGTCGAAGCCCGGGCGGACCGCAGCACACATCTGCTGCTGGGCGGCGTCGACCGCGCCGATCATCGCGGCGAACTCGTCGTGGCCGTGCGCCGCATGGGTGCGGGTGATGTCGCTGGCATAGCCGAGTGCGCTGGCGCCGGCATCGATCAGGAAGCTGCGCAGCGGCTGCGGCGCGGTGCGGCCCAGTTCGGTGTAGTGCAGCACGGCGGCGTGCTCGTTGAGTGCCACGATGTTGCCGTACGGCAGCTCGTTGGCATCCTGGCCGACTGCCGCGCAGTACGCCATGTGGATGGAAAACTCATCGGCGCCGTTGCGGAACGCCGCTTCGGCGGCGCGATGGCCGCGTACGCCCAGCACCTGCGCCTGGCGCATCAGTGCGATCTCATAAGGCGTTTTGCAAGCCCGGTGGTATTCCAGGTAATCCAGCACCGGCGCCGGGTTGTTCGGCACCCACTCGCCCAGCGTGCTCTGCGCCTCGCCCAGCACGGCGCAGCGCGAACGGTCGCGCGGCAGCAGTGCCAGCGCTTCTTCCGGCTTGCGGATGACCTGGATGTCGAAGTGCTCCACCCACCAGCCACCCGGTGCGTCGGGCACCACGTGCCAGTAGTCGAAGGGTTGGTGGAAGATCACCGTGGGACGCTTGCCCGGGGTGAACACCAGCCAGCTGTGCGGTACGCGGGTCAGCGGCAACCACGCCTTGAACTGCGGATTCACCGCATAGGGATAATCGCGGTCGTCGAACAGGTGGTAGTGCAGCGTGCCGCTGGGAACCACCAGATGGTCGAAACCGCCGCGCGCCAGCGCTGTTTCGGCCCGCCGGCAAAGCACGGCCATGTGGTCGGGATAAAGGGCGCCGGGGTCGTGCTGGATCATCGCGGTGACTCGCTGGAAAACAGCCCCTGATTGTGCCGCATGCGCCGCGCGACTGCTGTGCCGGAACCGGCGCTCAGGGTGCCGGAGATTCCTGTCCGATCCATCCGCGCAGCAGTTCGCGGTGTTCGCGCGAGAGGGTGATGAAGCGGAAACCGGCCCAGGCCTGTCCTGCCACGTGCGCCGGATCGGCCCACAGCAGGTGCACGCCGACCTCGACCGGGGCGGCGCGGCCATCGGCCAGTGGCAGGGTGAACTGCAGCTGGTACAGCGCGTCTTCGCGCAGCGGCACCGAGGCCAGCATCAGCATGCCGGTCTCGGAAATATTGCCGAGGCGGCCGACCACGCGTTCGGCGATCAGGTCGGTCACCGGCACCAGGTCGGTCACGTTGCGGCGTGGCGCGCGGCGGGTGTCGGGGCTGTCGTCGTCGGCGCTCATGCGGCTTCCCCTTGTTCAGTGCCGGCCAGCGAGCGCAGCGTGCGCAGGGTGGCCTGCCAGGCGCGATCGATCAGCCGCCCCTTGTCTTCGGTAACGATGCGCGCCTGCTCCAGGGCCATCAGCCGGGCCAGTGTATCCAGTGTGTACTCGGCCACTTTCTGCCCGCGCGGATTGACGAACAGGGCATGTTCGGTGACCAGGCTGTACCAGGACAGGCGCTGGCGGTGCAGGTCGCCCTGCTGGTTGCTGATGAACTCGAACCAGGTGCCGAACGGCAGCGTGCGCAGCTGTCGGTAGCAGTCTTCTTCGACGTTGCTGCGTGCCAGCGGTGCGAGCCGGCGGGTGTCATGGGCTTCGGCCTGTTCGCCCAGCCGGGTGCGTGCCTTCAGCCGCGCGCTCAGCTCGGTCCGCGAGGTGCTGTCGTCTTCGCCGCCGGGGGTGGAGAGGCGGCGCGCGATGGCTCGCGCTTCGTCATGGTGGCAGCCGATCTGCACGACGGCTGCCTCGATTTCGCCGAACAGGACGTCGTCGGCCGCATGCTCGCCGCCGGGGGGCTGGGCGGTAACCGCGGTGATGCGCGCGGTCTGCTGCAAGCGCTGCTGCCACAGTGCGGAGTCTTCGCCGTGGCGCAGCTGGGCCAGGGTCAGCACGTCGGCCCAGGCCTGGCGCAGCAGCGTCTGCACGAAGCGCGGCGGCTGGTCCTGCGCGCAGGCCTGTTCAATCAGCGCGGCAGCCTGCTGGCGTGCGACCTCCAGCCGCTCCTTGCCGCGCGCGGCTTCCACGTGGCGGCGCTCGGCCAGCTCGGCCTTGTGCGCAGCGGCACGGAAGTGCTGCTGTACTTCTTCGTTGGCGGCGGCGAACACGGCCGGATCGTCGTGGTACTGCGCCACCACGGTATCCACCGTGCGCTCCAGCTTCTGCACCAACTGCGGGTCCAGGTCATCTTCCTGCAGGCCGCTGGCGCCCAGTTCGGCGATGGTGTTGAGCAGCTCGCGGGCCGGGTGCTCGTCGCGCACGAAGAAGCCCGGGTCGGCCAGCGCGGCGCGTGCCAGCGGCACCTGCAGCCTGCCGACCAGGTCGTTGCCTGCGGTCTGCGGACGCTGCTCCTGACGGATCTGTTGCAACAACAGGCCGAGCAGGTCCAGCGTGTCGCCATCCTTGACCGTCAGCGCCGCCTGCTCGCCGTGTTCGGCGCGCAGCTGGGTCAGCAGGGCGGTCTGCAGGTCGGACATGCTGCGTGAGGTGGCGCCGCCGGCGATGCGTGCTTGCAGCTGCCCGAGGATCGCGTCGACCATCGCGCTGGGTACCGCGTTGGCATCGGCCGTACCCCCCGCCACGGCGCGTTCGTCTGCCACCGCAGCGCCCGGCAGCGGTGCCTCCGGGCGGTGCGACGGAGCCACCTCGGCGGCCATCGCCTGCCGCGCACCGGCGAGCAGTTCGTGCAGTGCGCTCATGGCCGGCGCTGCGAGGTCCACCACCGGGGGCGCGGTCGCCGGTTGATCCGGCGCACCGGTGGGCAGCGGCGGCGGCTGGGGCGCGCCGTTCTGGGCGGGATGCCCGCCCAGTTCGGCCTGCATCATCGCCGACCAGGAACTGGCGGCAGTGCTGCTGGCACCGTTCCAGCTGGTGACCGGCGTGGTGCGGGCGCGTGCGGCCCCGGCTTGGCTGCGGCCTGGCTGGGTGACGATCCGGCGGGTCGCCGCCGAGCGCGCCAGGTAAGGGGTGTAGACCAGTCCGGGCAGCACGCCTTCGTGACCCAGCAGCACGTTGGCGCGCTCCAGCAGCTCGCCCAGCCGCTCCAGCACCTGGCGTTCGAAGCTGCGATACAGCGCCAGCTGGGCTTCCAGTTCGAGCCCGCCTTCATCGCCGATCCGGCGCACGATGCCGCACAGGATCACCGGGCCGAACGGTACATGCTCGGCATCCAGCGCCGGCGCGGCGGCCAGCACCGCCAGCCGCTGTCCGAGCAGTTGCAGCGCGTTGGCCGAGCGCAGTATTTCGCGCCGCATGATCTCGTTGAGCACGATGTCGCGATCGATGTCGGTGTCGTTGACCAGGGTCAGCGCGGACATCGACGGGCGCGGCGGTTCGGCTGCCGCCGGTGCTTCGCTGGCAGGCGCGAACAGCGCCGCCAAGGCCTGCGCGAGGTGTTCCAGGAAGCGGTGGCTGAAGCCTTCGGCGAAGGGATGGATCTGACGGGCCTGCGCCAACAGGTCGGCCTGCACCTGGCTGTTGCGGGCGCGCTCGGCCTCGCGCAGCAGTTCACGCTCCAGCTCAACCACGGTCAGCGTCAGCGGCGCGGTCAACGACTGCCGCGACAGCGCCAGCAGCGCGCCCAGCAGCCGGCGCACGCGCGGTGGGGCGTCGACCGCGGCGAAGCGTGCAGTGTCCTCAGGCATCGGCGGAGGCGAGGAGGGCATGGGGCTGGGCATCCGTTTTCCCGGGGTCGGGCTCGGAATCTACCGTGTCGGGCGGGGCGGCGCTACTCGCCCAGGAACAGCTCCACCACATCGTTGGTGAAGCGGCGTCCCAGCTCCGTCGGCCGCAGCAGCCCGCCGTGGTCGTGGGCGTCCGCGCCCGCACAGCCGTGGTCGTCGCAGCCATGTCCGTGATCATGGCCGCCGCCCACGCGTTCCAGCCAGCCGCGCTGCAGCGCCTGTTGCAGCGGCGCATCGATCGCGCTGGCCGTCAGCCCGGTACGCGACTGGAAGTCGCGCAGGCTGAAGCCTTCGTGCAGGCGCAGCAGGTTGAGCATGTACTCGAACGGCAGCCGGTCCGCCGCGATGATGTCATCGCCGCCGAAGCTGGCAGGGCTGCCGGCGGCGTCCATGTAGGCCTGCGGATGCTTCAGCTTCCAGCGCCGGCGCACGTTCTGCTCGGCCCCGGAGCTGATCTTGCCGTGCGCACCGGCACCGATGCCGAGGTAGTCGCCGAAGCGCCAGTAATTCAGGTTGTGCGCACTCTGCCGCCCGGGCCGCGCATAGGCACTGACCTCGTACTGGTCGAAGCCGGCCTGCGCCAGCAGCGCCTGGCAGTGTTCCTGCATGTCCCACGCGCTGTCTTCGTCCGGAATGCCCTGTGGCGGGCGGGCGAAGAACACCGTGTTCGGTTCCAGCGTGAGCTGGTAGTGCGAAAGATGCGCCGGCTGGAGCGCGAAGGCGCGCTCCAGGTCGTGCTCGGCGGCGGCCAGGGTCTGCCCGGGCAGGGCATACATCAGGTCGATGTTGAAATTGTCCAAGCCTGCATCCTGCGCCATCTTGACCGCGCGCTCGGCTTCGGCGCTGTCATGGATACGGCCCAGGCGCTTGAGCGCGTCGTCGTTGAAGGTCTGGATGCCGAAGCTGAGCCGGTTGACACCAGCCGCACGGTAGCCGTCGAAACGGCCATGCTCGGTCGTGCCCGGGTTGGTCTCCAGGGTGACTTCGGCGTTCGGGGCGAAGCGCAGCCGCGCCGAGGCCTGCTGCAGGAAGCGGTCGATCGCCTCGGCCGGGAACAGGCTGGGCGTGCCGCCGCCGAAGAATACGCTGTGCACCACCCGTCCCCATACCAGCGGCAGGTCCTGGTCCAGGTCGCGCACCAGCGCATCGATGTAAGCATCGAAGGGCAGTTCGCCCTTGGCCTGGTGCGAGTTGAAATCGCAGTACGGGCATTTGCGCACGCACCAAGGCAGGTGCACGTAGAGCGACAGCGGCGGCGGAATGAGGGCGGGCATCAGCGTCGGTTACAGGGAAAGCGAGGACAGCCGCTGCTTCAGCTGCTGCAGGGCCAGCGCACGGTGGCTGAGCGTATTCTTCAGGGCAGGCTCCATTTCCGCGGCGGTCAGCCCATGACGCGGGTCCAGGAACACCGGGTTGTAGCCGAATCCGTTGTGGCCGCGCGGCGCCTCCAGGATCACGCCTTCCCAGCTGCCTTCGCAGACCAGCGGCTGCGGATCGGCGGCGTGGCGCAGCAGTACGATCACCGCGAAGAAGCGTGCGGTGCGCTGCCCGGCAGGTACATCGCGCAGGTCGGCCAGCAGCTTGGCGTTGTTGGCGGCATCGTCGGTGGGGCTGCCGGCGTAGCGCGCGCTGTACAGTCCCGGTGCGCCGCCGAGGGCGTCCACGATCAGGCCGGAGTCGTCGGCCAGCGCGGGCAGGCCGCTGGCCTGGCAGGCCGCACGCGCCTTGATCAATGCGTTTTCCACGAAGGTCAGGCCGGTTTCGGGCACATCGCCCACCCCGGCATCGGCGGCCGACAGGATCTGCAGCGGCAGGTCGGCCAGCATCGCCTGCATCTCCTTCAGCTTGCCGGCGTTGTGGCTGGCAAGTACCAGTTTGGCAGTAGCGGGAAGACGCATCAGGCCAGCTCCAGCAGGTCCCAGGTGTTGCCGTACAGGTCGCGGAACACCGCCACGGTGGCATAGGGTTCCCTGCGCGGTGCTTCGAGGAACTCCACGCCCGCAGCCAGCATCGCGGCGTGGTCACGCGCGAAGTCGTCGGTCTCCAGGAAGAAGCCGACCCGTCCACCGGTCTGGTCGCCGATCCGCGCGGCCTGCACGTCCGAACTGGCGCGCGCCAGCAGCAGCCCGGCAGCGCCGTCGGTGGCGGGCGATACCACCACCCAGCGCTTGCCGCCGCCCTGGTCGATGTCCTGCTGCAGGTGGAAGCCGAGCGCACCGGTGAACCAGGCGATCGCGCGGTCGTAGTCATCCACCAGCAAGGTGGTCAGGGCCAGCCGGCGACTCATGCGGCCAGTGCCGCCTGCTGCGCGGCCAGCAGCTCGCCCACGCCCTTGTCGGCCAGCGCCAGCAGCGCATCCAGTTCGTCGCGACGGAACGCGTGGCCTTCTGCGGTGCCCTGCAGTTCAATGAAGCCGCCGCCATCGTTCATGACGACATTCATGTCGGTGTCGCAGTCGCTGTCTTCGGCATAGTCCAGGTCCAGCACCGGGGCGCCGCGGTAGACGCCCACCGATACCGCCGCCACCGCGCCGATGATCGGGTTGCGCTTGATGTCACCGCGTTTGAGCAGCAGGTTCACTGCATCGGCCAGGGCCACGTAGGCGCCGGTGATGGCCGCGGTGCGGGTGCCGCCGTCGGCCTGCAGCACGTCGCAGTCCAGGGTGATGGTGCGCTCGCCCAGCGCATTGCGGTCCACGCAGGCGCGCAGGCTGCGGCCGATCAGACGCTGGATTTCCAGCGTGCGGCCGCCCTGCTTGCCACGCGCTGCTTCGCGGTCGCTGCGGGTGTGGGTGGCGCGCGGCAGCATGCCGTATTCGGCGGTGACCCAGCCTTCGCCCTTGCCACGCAGGAAGCCCGGCACGCGGTTTTCCACGGTGGCGGTGCACAGCACGCGGGTTTCGCCGAAGCAGACCAGCACCGAGCCTTCGGCGTGGCGGGTGAAACCGCGTTGGAGGGTGACCTGGCGCATCTGGTCAGGCTGGCGGCCACTGGGGCGGGTATCGGACATGGCGGGGTACCGTTGGAGCGGGGGAACGGGTCCATGCCCGCGCCGGGGAGGGGGCAGGCAGGAGGCTCGAATGAAGCCGCTAGGGTACCATTCCCTCTTTGGGAGCATCTGGAAAACCCCATGATCCGAAGCATGACCGCTTACGCCGGGGGCGAGCGCGCCACCGCCTGGGGCACGCTGGGCTGCGAGCTGCGCTCGGTGAATCACCGGTTCCTTGAAGTCGGCACCCGCCTGCCGGAGGAACTGCGCGCGCTGGAACCGCAGCTGCGTGAACGCATTTCCGCACGCCTGAGCCGCGGCAAGCTGGACCTGGTGATGCGCCTGCGCACGCCGGAAACCTCAGCCAGCCTGCAGGTCAACGACGTTCTGCTGGGCCAGCTGGGCCAGCTGGCGCACCGGCTGACGTCCGACTTCCCCAACCTGCAGGTCAGCTTCACCGACCTGCTGCAGCTGCCCGGCGTGATGCAGGGCGAAGCCGCCGATGCCACCGCGCTGCAGGCCGAGGCGCTGGCGCTGCTGGAACAGACCCTGGACGGCTTCATCGCTGGGCGCGAACGCGAAGGCGACAAGCTGGCAACCGCCATCAGTGAACGGGTGGATGCCATCGAGCGCATCGCTGCGGACGTGCGCACCCTGATTCCCGCGATCCGCGAAGGCCAGCGGGTCAAACTGGCCGCGCGCCTGGCCGACCTGCCGCACCCGGTAGATCCGGGCCGCGCCGAGCAGGAACTGGTGATGTGGCTGCAGAAGCTGGACGTGGATGAAGAGCTGGACCGCCTCGGCAGCCATATCGTGGAAATCCGCCGCGTGCTGAAGCAGCGCGATCCGGTCGGGCGCCGGCTGGACTTCCTGCTGCAGGAGTTCAACCGCGAAGCCAATACGCTGGGCTCCAAGTCGGTGGACAGCCGCACCTCCAATGCTGCGGTGGAGCTGAAAGTGCTGATCGACCAGATCCGCGAACAGGTACAGAACATCGAATGAGCATCCAACCTTCCCCGGTCGGCACGCCCGCGCGCGGCACCCTGTACATCGTTGCCGCGCCTTCCGGTGCCGGCAAGAGCAGCATCGTCAACGCCACCCTGGCGCGCGACCCGCAGATCGCGCTGTCGATCTCGTTCACCTCGCGGGCCACGCGTCCGGGCGAGGTCAACGGCGAGCACTACCATTTCGTCAGCGCGACCGAGTTCGAGGCGATGATCGCCGCCGGCGATTTCTTTGAACACGCCTGGGTGCACGGCGACTGGAAGGGCACCGCCCGGCAGTCGGTGGAGCCGCAGCTGGCCGCCGGCCAGGACGTGCTGCTGGAAATCGACTGGCAGGGCGCGCAGCAGGTGCGCCAGCTGGTGCCCGGCACGGTGACGGTGTTCATCCTGCCGCCATCGAAGCAGGCGCTGCAGGACCGCATGCGCAAGCGCGGCCAGGACAGCGAGGCGGTGATCAGCCAGCGGCTGTCGGCCGCGCGCGAGGAAATGCTGCATTTCAACGACTTCGACTACGTCATCGTCAACGAGATCTTCGACACCGCGGTGGATGAGCTGTGCGCCATCTTCACCGCCAGCCGGCTGCGCCGCGAAGCGCAGAAGGTCCGTCATGCCGGGCTGATCCAGGCCCTTTTGACCGCAGATCCTTCTGCAACTGACTGATTGCAAAAGGAACAGGGAAGGGTTGGCTTGATTTTGTCCAGCCCCTGCCCTTACACTCCGTCCCCTTTCCCTCATTCGACTGAGCGGCCGACCGGTCGCCGGGAGCCCGTATGGCCCGCATCACCGTAGAAGATTGCCTGGAAGTCGTTAACAACCGTTTCGAGCTGGTCATGATGGCGTCCAAGCGCGCCCGCCAGCTTGCCAACGGCGTGCAGGCCACGCTGGACAACAGCGAAACCGAAGACAAGCCGACCGTGCTGGCGCTGCGCGAAATTGCCGCCCGTCGCATCGACAACGCGCTGATCGACGAAGTCGAGAAGGCCGAGCGCGAGCGTGCCGAGCGTGAAGCGCTGGAATGGGCCGCCGCCGAAGTGGTCGCCGACGAGGACATGTCCAAGAACGACGACTGAGTCCAGTCGACACCCTTGGCCAGATGCGAAACAGCCCGCCGCAAGCGGGCTGTTTCGCATTCAGGATTTGCTGAAATTGTGACGCTGGCATAGGCTTCGGCCATGAACCCAGGCCCCACTGCCAAGGTAGCCGCGCCGTCCCGCGCGGATGTACCCGATTACGTCCTTCAACTCGAGCGCGCAGCGCACTACCTGCCGCCGGAGCAGCTGCCACTGCTGCGCCGTGCGTGGGAAGTGGGGGCCGCCGCGCACGCCGGTCAGACCCGCAAGTCCGGTGAGCCCTACATCACCCACCCGGTTGCCGTGGCGCAGGTGCTGGCCGAGCTGGGGCTGGACATGGAAGCGCTGATCGCTGCGATCCTGCACGACACCATCGAAGACACGCCGCTGACCCGCGAAGAGCTGGCCGCCGAGTTCGGCGAACCGGTGGCCGAACTGGTGGACGGGGTCACCAAGCTGGACAAGCTGAAGTTCCGCGACCGCCAGGAAGCGGCCGCCGAGAGCTTCCGCAAGATGCTGCTGGCGATGTCGCGCGACCTGCGCGTGATCATGATCAAGCTGGCCGACCGCCTGCACAACATGCGCACGCTGGGCGCGCAGAGCAGCGAGGCGCGCGGCCGGATCGCGCGCGAGACGCTGGAAATCTATGCGCCCATCGCGCAGCGGCTGGGCATGAGCCTGGTCAAGAGCGAACTGCAGAACCTCGGTTTCAAGGCGCTGTATCCGTGGCGCCATGCGATCCTGGAAAAGCACATCCGCAGCCAGCCGGTGGTACGCCGCGAAGCGATGGCGCAGGTGGAAGTGCAGCTCAGCCAGCGCCTGGCCAAGGAAGGGCTGGAACATCGGCTGGTCAGCCGGATCAAGACCCCGTGGAGCATCTACAACAAGATGCACGACGAGAACAAATCCTTCGACCAGGTCATGGATGTGTTCGGTTTCCGGCTGGTGGTGCGCAGCGTGCCCAACGCCTACCACGCGCTGGGCGCGGTGCATGCCGCGTTCAAGCCGCTGGACGGCCGCTTCCGCGACTTCATCGCCATTCCCAAGGCCAACGGCTACCAGTCGCTGCACACGGTGCTGTTCGGCCCGTACGGCTCGCCGATCGAAGTGCAGATCCGCACGGAGGAAATGGACCTGATCGCCGAACGCGGCGTGGCCGCGCACTGGACCTACAAGTTCGGTGGCGACACCCCCAACAGCGCGCAGAGCCGTGCCCATGCGTGGATCGTCGAACTGATCGACTCCCAGCGCGCGGCCGGTTCCTCGCTGGAGTTCCTCGACAACGTCAAGGTCGACCTGTTCCCGGACGAGGTCTACCTGTTCACGCCGAAGGGCAAGATCATGGCCCTGCCGCGCAATGCGACCGCGTTGGACTTCGCCTACGCGGTGCATACCGACGTCGGCAATACGGCAGTGGCGTCACGGGTGGACAAGAAGCTGGTGCCGTTGCGCACCAAGCTGGTCAGTGGCCAGACAATCGAGATCATCACCGCCCGTTCGGCCACGCCCAAGCCGCAGTGGCTGGAATTCGTGGTCACCAGCAAGGCCCGCACGGCCATCCGCCACCAGCTCAAGCAGCTCGAGCACGAAGACGCCGTGCAGCTGGGCCACCGCATGCTTGATCGTGCGCTGGAAGCGATGGATTCGTCGCTGGAGCGCCTGCCCAAGGGTCGCCTGGATGCATTCCTGGCCGAGCACCGGTTCCCGCGGCTGGAGGCGCTGCTGGCCGAAGTGGCGCTGGGCAACTGGATGCCGACGCAGGCCGCGCAGGCGCTGATGGCCTACGCCGAACTGCGTGGCGGTGCACGTCACCATTCGCAGGAAAAGATTCTGATCAACGGCAGCGAACGCGGCGTGGTCACCTTCGCCAACTGCTGCCAGCCGATTCCAGGCGATGAGATAATGGGCTACCACACCGCCGGCAAGGGCATCGTGGTGCACCGGATGGACTGCCCGAACCTGGCCGAGCTGCGCAAGTCGCCGGAGCGCTGGGTACCGATCGGTTGGGATTCGTCGGTGTCCGGCGACTACGACACCTCGCTGGTGGTCGAAGTGGAGAACGGTACCGGCGTGCTGGCGCAGCTGGCCGCGGCGATCGCGCAGAGCCAGTCGAACATTGAACGCGTGGACTACCTGGACCGCGACTTCAATGCCGCCGTGCTGGCCTTCAACGTGCAGGTGCGCGACCGCAACCACCTTGCCGAAGTCATGCGCCGGCTGCGTCGCCTGTCGGTGGTGCAATCGGTGCGTCGCCAGTAATGGTGGGGTGACGAAGCCATGCTGGTGGGTGACGACCGTTGGTCGTCACGCTTCTGCCTGGAACAAGAGCGTGACGACCAACGGTCGTCACCCACCAGCATGGCTTCGTCACCCACCAGCACGGCTGCGCCACCCACCGATACAAGCGCCCCGGGCGGTACAATGGACGCTCTGTTTTTCCTGATACCGGAGCCCCCATGACCCGCCAGATCATCAACACCGAAAAGGCCCCCGCCGCCATCGGTCCTTACTCGCAGGCCGTGCGCGCCGGCAACACCGTGTACTTCTCCGGCCAGATCCCGCTGGACCCGGCCACTGGCGACATCGTCGGCGTCGGTGACGTGGAAGCCCAGGCCCGTCGTGCCTTCGACAACCTCAAGGCCGTGGCCGAGGAAGCCGGCGGCTCGCTCGACCAGGTCGTCCGCCTGGGCCTGTACCTGACCGACCTGGCCGAGTTCGCCAAGGTCAACGCCGTCATGCAGGACTATTTCAAGGCGCCGTTCCCGGCGCGTTCGACCATCGAAGTCTCCGGCCTGCCGAAGGGCGCCAACTTCGAAGTCGATGCGGTGATGGTCATCGGCTGAACCCTGCGTGGCACGCAAGGCCGCCCCTGCACTGGCTCCGTCCGGTGAAGCCTCGCTGGCGATGCTCGCCGGGGTCGGTCCGGCGGTGGCCGGCAAGCTGCAGGCGCGCGGCCTGGGCACGCTGCAGGATCTGTGGCTGCACCTGCCGCTGCGCTATGAAGACCGGACCCGGTTGACCCTGATCGAAGACCTGCGTTCAGGCGTGCCGGCGCAGGTCGAAGGCCGGGTGTTGGCGGTGGAGCGCGGCATGCGCTACCGGCCGATGCTCAAGGTCGCCATTGAAGACGAAGGGCGCGGCACGCTGGTGCTGCGTTTCTTCCATTTCCGCCAGCAGCAGCTCGGGCAGTTCGCGGTCGGCAACCGGCTGCGCTGCTTCGGTACCCCGCGGCCCGGCCAGCTGGGCCTGGAGATCGTCCATCCCAGTTACCAGGTGCTGGGGCGCCACGATGATCCTGCGCTGGGGGACAGGCTGGATCCGGTGTACCCGGCAGTGGAAGGGGTCGGCCCGGCAACCATGCGCAAGCTGATCCTGCAGGCGCTGGAGCGCTTGCCGGACGAATCCCTGCTGGAACTGCTGCCCCCCGGATGGCTGGATGGCCTGGGCCTGCCATCGTTGCGCAGCGCACTGCTGACCGTGCACCAGCCGCCGCAGGATGCGGATCTTTCCGCGCTGGCCAATGGCATCCATCCCGCACAGCGCCGGCTGGCGCTGGAAGAACTGCTCGCCCACCACCTGAGCCTGCGCCGCCAGCGCATCGCCCTGCAGGCCCACCATGCGCCGCCGCTGGACGGGCCGGGAAGGCTGGCCAAGGCGCTGCTCAAGCAGCTGCCGTTTGCCTTGACCGGCGCGCAGCAGCGCGTGTTCAAGCAGATCCGCGACGACCTCGCCCGGCCCAGCCCGATGTTGCGGCTGGTGCAGGGTGACGTCGGTTCGGGCAAGACGGTGGTGGCCGCATTGGCGGCCATGCTGGCGGTGGAGCAGGGCAAGCAGGTCGCGCTGGCCGCGCCCACCGAACTGCTGGCCGAACAGCATCTCAACAACCTGCGCGGCTGGCTGGAACCGCTGGGCGTGCAGGTCGCCTGGCTGGCCGGCAAGGTCACCGGCAAGGCTCGTGCCAAGGTGCTGGCCGATGTGGCCAACGGCGAGGCGAAGGTGGTGGTCGGCACCCATGCGTTGATGCAGGACGCGGTGGTGTTCCAGGACCTTGCGCTGGCGATCGTCGATGAGCAGCACCGCTTCGGCGTGCACCAGCGGTTGGCGTTGCGCGACAAGGGCGCGGGCGGCAACAGCGTGCCGCACCAGCTGGTGATGACCGCCACGCCGATTCCGCGCACGCTGGCGATGTCCGAATATGCCGATCTGGATGTGTCGGCCATCGATGAACTGCCGCCCGGGCGCACCCCGGTGCAGACCGTGGCGCTCAACGCCGATCGCCGCCCCGAGCTGATCGAGCGGATCGCGCTGGCCTGCAGCGAGGGACGCCAGGTGTACTGGGTCTGCACGCTGATCGAAGAAAGCGAGGAGCTCGATGCCACGCCGGCGCAGGCCACCTACGAGTCACTGCAGGCGCTGCTGCCGGGCGTGCGTGTCGGGCTGGTGCACGGGCGCCTGAAGGCCGCCGAAAAACTGGCGACGATGGTGGCGTTCAAGGCCGGGCAGATCGATCTGCTGGTGGCGACCACCGTGATCGAAGTGGGCGTGGACGTCCCCAATGCGTCGTTGATGGTGATCGAGAACGCCGAACGATTGGGGTTGGCGCAGCTGCACCAGCTGCGCGGGCGGGTAGGGCGCGGATCGGCGGTGTCGCGCTGCATGCTGCTGTACCAGACGCCGTTGTCGACGATGGCGCGCGAACGCCTGCAGACCATGCGCGAGACCAATGATGGCTTTGTCATCGCCGAGAAAGACCTGGAGCTGCGCGGCCCGGGCGAGTTGCTGGGCACCCGGCAGACCGGCCTGGCCGGTTTCCGCATCGCCGACCTGGCGCGCGACGCCAACCTGCTGCCGGACGTGCACGCACTGGCCGAACGGCTGCTGCAGGAGCAGCCCGGCCTGGCCGACCGGGTGGTCGACCGCTGGATCGGCACCGCCGTGCGTTACGCCTCGGCCTG
>NZ_PJAY01000007.1:0-20870 GCF_002836635.1 Stenotrophomonas sp. Bg11-02 | reverse complement strand
AGAGCGCCATGGATGGCGCGAAACGAGGCCCGCATGGACGCAGTTTTTGCCGTCCCCCGCCAACCCACCCCGCCCCGCCAACGCGCACCCGTGTAGCTTTTGACCTTGCCGTTGCCGTCGCTTTGGACGTTGCCTGAAAACGGTCAGCCCGCCGCAGGCGGCAACCCGATCGGGCAGCTCACGCCGGTGCCGCCGATCCCGCAGTAACCGTACGGATTCTTCGCCAGGTACTGCTGGTGATAATCCTCGGCGTAGTAATACTCCGGTGCCGGATACACGATCTCGGTGGTGATCGGCCCGTAACCGGCCGCCTCCAGCCGTACCGCATAGGCATCGCGGCTGGCCACCGCCGCAGCGTACTCGGCCTCGGTCAGGCAGTGGATCGCCGAACGGTACTGGGTGCCGGTGTCGTTGCCCTGGCGCATGCCCTGGGTCGGGTCATGGCTTTCCCAGAACACCTGCAGCAGCTGCGCCACGCTGACCAGCTTCGGGTCGAACACCACCTCCACCACCTCGGTGTGACCGGTCAGCCCGGAACAGACCTCTTCATAGGTCGGGTTCGGCGTCACCCCACCGGCATAACCGACCGACGTGCTGTACACCCCGGGCAGCGTCCAGAACTTGCGCTCTGCGCCCCAGAAGCAGCCCATCGCGAAGCGGATCCGCTCATACCCGGCAAACCGGTCCTTGAGCGGATGGCTGTTCACGAAGTGCTGGTTGCTGTGCAGCGGCAGCGGCTGGTCGCGGCCCGGTAGAGCCTCTTCCGGTCGCGGCAGGCGCTGCTTGAAGGCCCCGATGCCGAGGATGCCGTTACCAAGTCCCAACATGTGGTGCTCCTAGGCCGGCTGTCCGGCAAGATCGTCTGTGTCTGAAATGGGGTCACCAGGGGCAGCGCCCAAGTCCAGCCCGGCAACGATGGCTTCAGCTTCCGGCCGCGCCGCCTCCGGCACGGCCACCCGCAGCACGCCGAACAGCGGCAGCTCCCCCATCCCGCCCAGCAGCGATTCACCGAACACGAAGGCGGGAATGCCGGCATCCTCCAGCGCGTGCTTCACCAGATGGGCGTCAAACAGATTGTCCGCCTTGTAAACGATATGCATGGCAGCTCCTCGGCAGGTGGCTGCCAGCATACGCCCGCCCCGGTGCACGGGCGGTTGCCCGCGGCGATGCCGGGCAAGCCAGCCGCCGACACGCTAGACTGGCGGCCTTTCTGCCCTTGATTGCCGCATCATGTCCGAGCACACCCCTGCCAGCCCCGAGACCCCCGTCGACAGCCCCGAGAAGCGCGATTTCATCCGCCAGATCGTGCGCGAGGACCTGGCCAGCGGCAAGCACCAGGCAATCAAGACCCGCTTTCCGCCCGAGCCCAACGGCTACCTGCACATCGGCCATGCCAAGTCGATCTGCCTGAACTTCGGCCTCGCCGGCGAGTTCGGCGGCGTCTGCAACCTGCGCTTCGACGACACCAACCCGGCCCGGGAAGATCCCGAGTACGTGGCCGCCATCCAGGACGACGTGCGCTGGCTGGGCTTTGAGTGGAACGAACTGCGGCATGCCTCGGACTACTTCCAGGCCTATTACTTGGCCGCGCAGAAACTGATCGGCGCCGGCAAGGCCTATGTGTGTGACCTGTCGGCTGAAGAAGTGCGCGCCTACCGCGGCACCTTGACCGAACCGGGCCGGCCCTCGCCGTACCGTGATCGCAGCGTGGAAGAAAACCTGGACCTGTTCGCGCGCATGCGCGCCGGCGAGTTCCCCGACGGTGCCCGCACCGTACGCGCGAAGATCGACATGGCCAGCGGCAACATCAACCTGCGTGATCCGGCGCTGTACCGCATCAAGCATGTCGAGCACCAGAACACCGGTTCGGAATGGCCGATCTACCCGATGTACGACTTCGCGCATGCGTTGGGCGATTCGCTGGAAGGCATCACCCATTCGCTGTGCACGCTGGAGTTCGAAGACCATCGGCCGCTGTACGACTGGTGCGTGGACAACGTGGACTTCGCCCACGACGACGCGCTGACCGCGCCGCTGGTAGATGCCGGCCTGCCGCGTGAAGCGGCCAAGCCGCGCCAGATCGAGTTCTCGCGGCTGAACATCAACTACACGGTGATGAGCAAGCGCAAGCTGATGGCGCTGGTCACCGAACAGCTGGTGGACGGCTGGGACGACCCGCGCATGCCGACCCTGCAGGGCCTGCGTCGCCGCGGGTACACGCCAGCGGCGATGCGCCTGTTCGCCGAGCGCGTAGGCATCAGCAAGCAGAACTCGCAGATCGATTTCAGCGTGCTCGAAGGCGCGCTGCGCGAGGACCTGGACAGCGCCGCGGCCCGGCGCATGGCGGTGATCGACCCGGTCAAGCTGGTGCTCACCAACCTGCCGGAAGGCCACGGAGAATCGCTGACCTTCAGCAACCACCCGAAGGACGAGTCGTTCGGAACCCGCGAGGTGCCGTTCTCGCGTGAGCTGTGGATCGAGCGCGAAGACTTCGCCGAAGTACCGCCGAAGGGCTTCAAGCGCCTGCTGCCGGGCGGCGAAGTCCGCCTGCGCGGTGCCGGCATCATCCGCTGCGATGAAGTGATCAAGGCTGCCGACGGCACCATCACCGAACTGCGTGGCTGGCTGGATCCGGAATCGCGTCCGGGCATGGAAGGCGCCAACCGCAAGGTCAAGGGCACCATCCATTGGGTCAGCGCGGCGCATGCGGTTCCGGCCGAAGTGCGGCTGTACGACCGCCTGTTCTCGGTGGCCGACCCGGACGACGAATCGGAAGGCAAGACCTACCGTGATTACCTGAATCCGGAATCACGCCGGGCCGTGACCGGGTATGTCGAGCCTGCCGCAGCGATCGCCACGCCGGAACAGTCGTTCCAGTTCGAACGCACCGGCTACTTCGTCGCCGATCGCCGTGACCACACCGCGGCCAAGCCGGTCTTCAACCGCAGCGTGACCCTGCGCGATACCTGGTCGGCCTGACGCCGACCGTCCCGCGCGCGGATCACCCCGCGCGCCATTGCCGCCTGCCCCTGCCCGCCCGCTTCATCGGACGCGGGCTACACTGCGCGCGGCTGTTGTTCTGTTCCCCCCCGCAACCCGATGAGAGGCACCCCGCGATGCTGTATGCGCAAGTCCACCTGACCCTTCCCGCCTGGATCCATGACCAGATCGACCTGGATCAGCGCTATCCCGGCGACGAAGCCAAGGTCGCGCTGGCCATCGCGCTGTCCAGCTCGAACGTCGAACATGCCAGCGGCGGCCCGTTCGGCGCGGTGGTGTTCGGCCCGGATGACCAGGTCATCGCGGTGGGCGTGAACCGCGTGATGCCCCACAACACCTCGCTGGCGCATGCCGAGAACATGGCCTACATGCTGGCCCAGCAGCGCCTGCAGACCCCGCGGCTGAACGATGTGCTGTCCCCGATCACCCTGGCCACCTCGTCCCAGCCCTGTTGCCAGTGCTACGGCGCCACCGTCTGGGCCGGCATCGATCGGCTGCTGATCGGTGCCAGTGCGGCCGACGTGGAAGAACTGACCCCGTTCGACGAAGGTCCGCTGCCGGCGGACTGGGTGGGCGAACTCAACAAGCGTGGCATCGAGGTGGTGCAGGGTCTGCACCGCGATGATGCGCGCGCCGTGCTGCGCACCTATGGAGAAGCCGATGGCGCCCGCTACTGAGACCTCTGCTGCCACGGCAGGGATCGGACTGCTGTGCCTGTGCCGCCAGGGCTTCGAACCGGAACTGGCCGGCGAACTGACCACGCGCGCGGGTGAATTCGGTTTCGCCGGCTATGCGCGTACCCAGCGCAATGATGGCTACGTGCTTTTCATGTGCGAGGAAGCCGCCGCGCTTAGCCGCATGCTGTCCTGGCGCGAGCTGATCTTCGCCCGGCAGAAGCTGGTCGTGCTGGCCGAACTGCCGCAGCTGGATCCGGCCGACCGCATCACCCCGATGCTGGCGGTGCTGGGCGACGCGCCGCGCTTCGGCGATCTGTGGGTGGAACATCCCGACTCGGATGCCGGCAAGCCGCTGTCCGGGCTGTCGCGCGCGTTCGGCAATGCGCTGCGCCCGGCCCTGCGCAAGGCCGGAAAACTGACCGACAAGCCGAACGAGAAGCTGCCACGTCTGCACGTAGTGTTCGTCGATGGCACCCACGCCTTCGTCTGCGTCGCCTCACCGACAGACAGCGCGCCGTGGGCGCTGGGCATTCCGCGGCTGAAGCTGCTGCCGGACGCGCCCTCGCGTTCCGCGCTGAAGCTGGAAGAGGCCCTGCTGACCCTGCTCACCGCCGAAGAGCGCGAGGCGCTGATGAAGCCGGGCATGCGCGCGGCCGACCTGGGCGCCGCGCCGGGTGGCTGGACCTGGGTGCTGACCCGCCAGCACCTGAAGGTACTGAGCATCGACAACGGCCCGCTGCGCCAGCACGTGCTGGACACCGGCCTGGTCGAACACCTGCGTGCCGATGGCTTCCACTGGTCACCCGAACAGTCGCTGGACTGGATGGTCTGCGACATGGTGGAGCAGCCGCGCCGGGTCGCCGAACGCATGGCGACATGGTTCCGCGAAGGCTGGTGCAAGCACGCGATCTTCAACCTGAAACTGCCGATGAAGAAGCGCTGGGATGAAACCCGCCTGTGCCTGGAACTGTTCGAGGAACAGGCCGGCAAGTCGCTGACCGTACGCGCCAAGCAGCTCTACCACGACCGCGAAGAGATCACCGTGCTGGCCTCGCCGCTGCGCTGATGAACGCCTGGTTGCTGCCGGTGCTTGAGGCTGCACTCAAGCACCTCAGCTTATATACGGCGTCATCCGGCGCAGGTTGTGCACTTCACTACGCGCCAGGATGATGGCCCTCATCACGGTCGCGGCCGCCTCGCTCCGGTGATCCACAGGATTGCCGAGGTGATCGCCGTAGGTCTCCGTGCCGGACAACCAGCTGTTGCGCCATGACTGCCGCAGTTCCAGCTCTTGCCTGGCATACGCGTTTTCGAGCCGGTTCAGATCTTTGGCAAGATCGGCGTACGTGCAGGCGCAGGTTTCGTCACCGACGAGCCGGCCCCGCAACCGGGTACAGGCTTTTTCGGCAATGGATGAAGGTCGGACCTCTCGTTTCCTTGCCTCATCTGTGTGATCAAGCACATTGCGCAGCTGCGCCACCAGCGCGGTGGATGCAGGTATCGGACTGGACCGCTCACGCAGGCCGGCACAGGCCAGCAGCCGGTGCGCGAACCGGCCGCACCCTCCTTTCACGCTGGGTAGATCAGTACGCGAGCCGCCTGCTGCCGGAAAGCAGGAGCGGAATGGAATGGACGATGGAATTTTCATGCAGCCAGCGGCCTCGCCTCAGGATCTCGGTGACGTGTAGAGATGCTGCAGCGCCGCCACGCACTCCCGCAATGCCCGGGCCCGCTGCTCATTCGAGCTTCCGCGCATTCCGGCGTTGGCCCACGCAGCTTTCTCCTGGGACCTCACGTCGTTCTGCAGGTTGCGCAGGCCCTGGACGAGCGCCTTTGCCTCGGTGATGTCGATGGACGTCGAAGATGAGGCCACGAAACGTTCCAGACCGTGCCTGGATATGAGCGCCGCGTTTCCATTCGGCTTGAAATCGCACGTGTTGGCGAGCGTCGACAATGCCCTGCCGATCTTCGACCGCTCAGCGCTCGGATCCGCAACTATTGCTTTGGCCAACTGCTGTTTGTTGAAGCTGACAGGGCAGAAGATCCGGATGACCAAGCTGCTGACATTCATGGACGGGTACGCTCGCACGGGAAGGATCATGGGACTATGCCCAGCGCGCACCGTGCCGGCTTTCAAAATCAAGCCGCGCCACGCACACCCCACCCCACCCCACCCCAGAGGAACCTGCCATGCCCTCCCGTTACATCGTTCTGCTGATCCTGCTGGCTGCCGGCCCCGCCCTGGCCCAGCAATCCCGTCCCGCGGCCGAGAGCCAGCCGCTGCGCGATGACAGCGGCGTGGTGCGCGCGCAGGAACTGTCCGCAGGCCGGGTGACCGGCAGCGTGGACATCGTGGTGCCGCTGGGCGAAACGCCGGTGACCGTGCGTTCGCTGACGCCGTCCAGCGCGGCGGGCCAGTACCGGATCCACTTCGCCGAACTGGACCTCGACGGTGACGGCTACATCAGTCGTGACGAGGCGCAGGCCAATCCGTCGCTGGCCGATGAGTTCATTTCGCTGGACGTGAAGCGACGGGGCAAGCTGGACCGGGAAGATCTGGCGGGCTGGTTGCTGGATTGAGGACTGTGACGACCAACGATCGTCACCCCCCTCCACCGATCACACCCCCGCCGCGCGCTTCCAGAACAGCTGCAGCAGCGGCGACAGCTTGCCGGTGCAGCCGAGCACGCGACCGCGGGCCAGGGTCAGGTGCAGCTCGTCGTTGGAGAACAACCGGTTGATGCCATCGAAGCTGTAGGCGGCGATCGTATTGTCACTGCGGCGTTCGCGCGCCCAGCGCTGCAGCCGCTGCGGTGACAGCTGCGGCTGGCCGCGGCGCTGCGCCGAAGGTGCCAGCCAGCGCTGCAAGGCGGCCACGTCGCGCAGGCCAAGGTTGACGCCCTGGCCGGCCAGCGGATGCACCACGTGCGCCGCGTCGCCCAGCGCCAGCACGGGGCCGGCGACATAGTGGCGGGCCAGCTGGCGGCGCAGCGGGAATGCGGCCCGCTTCGATACCAGTTGCAGTTCCCCCAGGCGGCCTCCGAAGGCGCGCGTGAGTTCGCGGTTGAACGCGGCCTCGTCCAGCTGCAGCACGCGCTGCGCCTCTTCCTCCGGCAGGGTCCAGACGATCGAACTGCGCCGTTCGGCCACCGGCAGCAGCGCCAACGGCCCCCCCGGCAGGAAACGCTGCCATGCCGTGGCCTGGTTCGGCAGCGCACTGTCCACGTAGGCCACCACGCCGCGCTGATGGTAATCGTGTCGGTCCACCTCGATCCCGGCCAGCTGGCGCAAGGTGGATTCGGCGCCATCAGCGGCGATGGCCAGCGTCGCTTCGATGCGGCGCCCGTCGTGCAGGCGCAGGCGCACGCCGTGCTCGTCCTGTTCCATCCCTTCGACCCGGGCCGGGCAATGCACATCGACGCCGGCGGCCGGCAGGGCCGCCCACAGGCGATCGACCAGCAGGCCGTTTTCGATGATCCAGCCCAGTTCGCTGCGGCCAAAACGGTCCGCGTCGAACACCAGGTCATCGCCCCCGGCGGCATCCCATACCTGCATGCGGCGATACGGATGCGCGCGACCGCGCGCGATCGACTCCCACACGCCGAGCCGCTGCAGCAGCTGCACGTTGTCCGCAGCGAAGGCGAACACCCGCAGGTCCGGTTGCGCCGCCTGCCACGGCGCCGGCTCATGGCCTTCGACCACCGCCACCGACAGACCGGCGTCGGCCAGTGCCAGCGCACAGGCAGCGCCGACCACGCCGCCGCCGACGATCACCACATCGGTACGTGCGCGGCGGCTCATGCGGCTTCTCCACGGCACAATTTCGGTACCTCGCCCCGGAAGCCCATCGAGCCCCCGACCAGCATCGACTGCAGCGAGGTGGCCTGGGCCGCCAGCAGGCCAAGGCTTCGCAGCGGACGCAGCAGCGGAGCATCGTTGCTGGTCAGGCGCGCCAATCCACCAGAGAACGCGATGGTCTGCGCCCGGTCTTCCTCCCTTCGCGCTGCATAGGCCTGCAGCAGCGCATCGGCACCGGCATCGCCCTCGGTTTCCAGCAGCTCGGCCAGGGTCAGCGCATCGCGCAGGCCCAGGTTGAAGCCCTGCGCGCCTAGCGGGTGGATGGTCTGCGCCGCATTGCCGAGCAGCACCGCGCGTTCGCCGACCAGTGCGCGCGACAGCACCTGGCGCAACGGATAGGCCGCGCGCGGACCAGACTCCAGCAGCCGTCCGGCGCGCCAGCCAAGCGCCGCCTGCAGCCGCGCCAGCCAGGCCGCCTCGTCCAGTGCCATGACGGCATCTGCTTCATCGCGGGCTACGCCATGCACCACACCAAAATGGCGGTCACCGCGCGGCAGCAGGGCGGTCGGGCCGGTATCGGTGAGCCGCTCCCATGCGGTGCCATCCGGTGCGCGTTGGCTGCGCACGCGCGCCACGAACAGCGTCTGCTGGAAATCATGTTCCTCCACCCCGATCCCCAGCGCGCTGCGTACGCCGCTGGCGGTGCCATCGGCACCGACCACCAGCCGCGCCTGCAGCGTGTGCTCACCGGCCTCATCGTGCACCTGGACCTGGCGATAGCCATCGACGACCGCGCCCAGGCCGATGAAACGCGCCGGGGCCCGCCGCTGCAGCTGCGGCAGTTCCTGCAGCCGCGCTTCCAGTGCCATGCCGAAGTCGCGCGCCACCACCACCTGCCCAAACCACGGCCGGCCGTAGTCGGCGGCCGCCAACTGCACGCGACCGAAGTCCCCGGCGCGACTGACATGGATGCGGGTGATCGGGCCCGGCGCACTGGACAGCTTCTGCATCACCCCCAGCGCGGTCAGCGCATTGACCGTGGCGGCAGCGAAGCTGAGGTTGCGCTGGTCGAACACGGCCGGCAGCGAACCGGCGGCGCTGGCTTCCAGCAGGCAGGCACTGCGGCCGATACGCTGCAGCGCGATGGCCAGGCTGGCGCCGACCAGCCCGCCGCCGATGATCAGGACATCAACTCGTTCGCTCATGCCCGCATGATACGCGTTCGCCCGCCGCCCCTGCCCCGCCGCCGCCCCTGCACGCGGCGTGCAGCCGGTCTAGAATGGGCTTTGTTCACTTCCCCGTGCGCGTCCTGATGACCACCTCCCCGCAACGTGCCTTCGTGCTGACCTGCCTGGTGCTGTTGATGGCCGCCACCCGGGTGAACCATTTCGCCGCCATCCCGGATGCCTCCTGGGCGGTGTTCTTCATCGGCGGCTTCTACCTGCGCAGCTGGACCCGCTGGGCCTTCCCGCTGCTGATGGCGCTGGCGGTGCTGGTCGACTGGATCGTCATCGGCAACCTCGGGCTGGATTTCTGGCAGCACTACTGCGTGTCGCCGGGTTACTGGATGCTGCTGCCCGCCTACTTCGCTATGTGGGCCGGCGGCATGGCGCTGGGGCACGGTTACCGGGGCGCGCAATGGTCCACGCTGCCCAGGGCGATCGTGCTGGTGGTCGCCGCGGTTGCGGTCTGCCACCTGTTCGCGCAGGGCGGTTTCTACTGGACCACCCGCAACGTAGCCGATCCCACCGTGGGCGGCTGGCTGAAGAACTACGCGGACTGGTTCGTGCCTTACCTCGGTACCACCGCGCTGTACGTCGGACTGGCCGCTGCGCTGCAGTTGGCAGTGGAGCAGGTCGGCAAGCTGCGCCAGGCGCAGCGTGACGTGCGCGGCTGAGGCACGGCAGATGGGCAACCGGCTTTCGCGCATCTATACCCGCACCGGCGATGACGGCAGCACCGGGCTGGGCGACGGCAGCCGGGTCGGCAAGGACGATGCGCGCGTTGCCGCCTTCGGCACGGTCGACGAGGCCAATTCGGCGCTCGGCGTGCTGCTGGCCGTGCCCCTGCCTGCCGACGTGCAGGCGCTGCTGACCCGGCTCCAGCACCAGTTGTTCGATCTGGGCGGGGAGCTGTGCATCCCCGGCCATGCGGCGATCACCGATGCCGACGTCACCGCGCTGGAACAGCAACTGGATTGCTACAACGCCGACCTGCCCATGCTGAAGGAATTCATCCTGCCGGCCGGTGGCGAAGCCGCCGCACGCTGCCACCTGGCCCGCACCATCGTGCGCCGGGCAGAACGCGAGACGGTCGCCCTGTCGCGCGTGGAAGCAGTGCGGCCGCAGGCACTGCATTACCTCAACCGGCTTTCCGACCTGCTGTTCGTGCTGGCCCGCGTACTGGCCCGCGCCGACGGTGCCGGCGAAGTACTCTGGCAGCATTCGCGCCGCCACGGCTGACCTTTCCGGATCCCCTGCGCCCATGCTGGTCTACACCCATCCTTCCTGCCTGCAGCACGACCCCGGTCCGGACCATCCTGAATCCCCGCAACGCCTGCAGGCCGTGCTCGATGCGCTGCACGCCGCGTTCCCGGCACGGCTGGAGTGGCGCCAGGCGCCGTCGGCCAAGCGCGGCGACCTGGCCCGCGTGCACGATGCCGGGCTGATTGACCTGGTGCTGCAGGCACAGACCGCCGAGCTGCGGCAGATCGACATGGACACCCGCACCTCGCCCGGGTCGGCCGCCGCCGCCCTGCATGCCGCCGGCGCCGGCATCGCCGCGGTGGATGCAGTGATGCTGGGCGAAGACCCGCTGGCCTTCTGCGCGGTGCGCCCGCCCGGCCACCACGCCACCGCCAGCACGGCGATGGGGTTCTGCCTGCTCAACAACATCGCGGTAGCCGCCGCGCATGCGCGCGACCGCTACGGGCTGGAGCGGATCGCCGTGGTCGACTTCGACGTGCACCATGGCAACGGCACCCAGGACATCTTCCAGCTGGATCCCCGGGTGGCTTACTACAGCACCCACCAGGCCGGCCTGTTCCCGAACTCCGGGCTGCGCCGCGACCGTGGCGCGGGCAACCTGCTGAACATCCTGCTGCCGCCGGGCAGCGGCAGCCTGCGCTTCCGCAATGTCTGGGCCGACGAGATGCTGCCTGCCATCGATGACTTCCGGCCGCAGCTGCTGCTGGTGTCGGCCGGCTTCGACGCGCACCTGCGCGACCCGCAGGCCGACCTGATGCTGGAAGCGGAGGACTTCGCCTGGATCACCACCGAACTGCACGCACTGGCCCGCCGCCATGGTGCCGGCCGGGTGGTGTCGATGCTGGAAGGCGGCTATGACCTGCAGGCCCTGGCCGAGTCCAGCGTGGCCCATGTCGGTGCCCTGCTGGAGGGCCAGGCGGGGGCCGCCTGATGAACCCCGGCCGCCGAAGATGAGCGGCCTTCATTGCCCCTATGCAAGGGATGGGGCAAGCTACGGATCGTTTTCGCCTGAACCATCACGCGTGCGCAAAGCCTTCCGCCTGCTGCCCCTCCCCCTGAGTATCGCCCTCTGCCTGCCGGCGTTCGCCGAAGACAAAGCGCCGAACTGGGGTCTGTGCCCTGCCACCGACGCCCTGCCCGCCTTTGGCGACGCACCGCCGGCGGACAAGGCTGCCGCGGAAACGCGCACCCAACAGCCCACCGACATCGAGGGCGACCAGCTGTATGGCACCTCCACGGTGCCGCAGTACCAGGGCAACGTCGCGCTCAAGCGCGGTGACCAGTTCCTCGGTACCGACCACCTGAGCTTCGATACGGAAACGGGCAATTACACCGCCGAGGGCAATGTCCGCTACTCCGATTCGTCGATCCGGATGGTGGCCAAGCGCGCCGAGGGCAACCAGGAAGCGGACACCCACAAGATCTCCGACATCCAGTACCAGCTGGTGTCGCGACGTGGCAACGGTGGCGCCGAATCGGTGGACCTGCAGGGTGCGGTGGGGCAGATGCACCGCTCCACCTATACCACCTGCGATCCCTCCCAGCCGATCTGGAAACTGTCCGCCCCGCAGATCGAAGTGGACAACGACGAAGGCTTCGGCACCGCGCGCAACGCCGTGCTGCGCATCGGCAAGGTGCCGGTGCTGTGGGCGCCGTACTTCAAGTTCCCGATCGATGATCGCCGCCAGACCGGCCTGCTGTACCCGGAGCTGGGCCTGTCCGGGCGCAACGGGTTCGATTACGCCCAGCCGATCTACTTCAACCTGGCGCCGAACTACGACGACACGCTGACCCCGCGCTACATGAGCAAGCGCGGCTTCATGCTGGACAACGAATTCCGCTATCTGTACGACGGTGGCCGCGGCGAGCTGCGTACCGCCTACCTGCCCGATGACAAGCTGCGCGAAAAGGATCGTGGCCGCCTCGAGTATTCCGGTTACCACAACTTCAACCCGAACTGGCAGGCCCGCGCCGGGCTGGCGTGGGTCAGCGACGAGCGCTACCTGGAAGACTTCGCCAACAAGCTGCTGGGCGTGACCGCGTCCAACCTGCAGAGCCAGGCGGGGATCTACGGCACCGGTGAAAACTGGACCGCCGGGTTGATGGCCGACTACTGGCAGCTGACCGATTACACCCTGACCGAAGCGGCGCTGCCCTACAACCGGCAGCCGCGCCTGTTCGGCACCTGGGACCAGCCGATCCTGCCGTGGCTGGAAGTGGGCGTGTATGCCGAAGCGGTGCGCTTCGTGCACGACGACATCCATGGCAAGCTCGGGCCCGAAGACGAATACGAGCGCGATGGCACCAGCACCGAAGTGCTCGGCGGTTCGCGGCTGGACATCAAGCCCTACGTGACCATGCCCTTCAGTGGCGCGGCCTGGTATGTCACCCCGACGCTGGCCTGGCGCTACACCGGTTACGACCTGGAACAGGGCCTGGCCGACAGCATCCGCGCCAACAACCTGGCCGCGGCGGGGATCACCAACCCGACCCCGGAGCAGCTGCGCGGCAACACTTCGCCGCATCGCAGCGTGCCGATCGCCAGCCTGGACGCGGGCATGTTCTTCGACCGCGAGACCACCATCGGCGACAAGCCCTACCTGCATACACTGGAACCGCGCCTGTTCTACCTGCGCACCCCGTACCGCGACCAGAGCGAGCTGCCGGTCTTCGATACGCGTGACTTCACCTTCAGCTGGGGCCAGCTGTTCCGCGATTCGCGCTATACCGGTGCGGACCGCCAGAACGACGCCAACCAGCTGACGATGGCGCTGAGCACCCGCTTCATCGACCAGAGCAGCGGCCGCGAGCGGTTCTCGGCCAGCATCGGCCAGATCCTGTATTTCGACGACTCCCGCGTCACCCTGCCGAGCAACCCCAGCCCGGTGGAACAGGGCAAGTCGGCCTGGATCGCCGATACCAACTACATGATCAACGACCGCTGGAACCTGGGCGCCACCTACCAGTGGGACCCCAAGAACAAGCGCGAAGACCTGGCCAGCGTGCGTGCGCGCTACCTGATGTCCAACGACGGCATCGTCAACCTGACCTACCGCCACCGCATCAACCCCGATGGCAGCAACCTGCTCAAGCAGGGCGACCTGTCCTTCCTGTACCCGATCAACCCCCGCTGGAGCGTGGTCGGCCGTTACTACTACTCCATCGAAGACAGCAAGCCGCTGGAAATCATCGGTGGCGTGCAGTGGGACAGCTGCTGCCTGGCCGTGCGCGCCCTGGCCCGCCGCTACGTACGCAACCGCGAGGGCGAGTTGAATACCTCGTTCCAGCTGGAGTTCGTCCTGAAGGGCCTGAGCTCCATCGGCCAGAACACGGACCGTACGCTGCGCCGTGCTATCCTCGGCTACAACCGCGACGACCTCTATCTCGTGCCCCCCAGCACCACCGGCGCGACCCGCGACGACTACGATCCGAACCTGATCCCATGACCAAGACCTTCCCCGTCCTACTCGCCTCCCTGCTGGCGGTGTCCACTGCGTCCGTACCCTTGCAGGTACTGGCCCAGCAGACCCAGGCACTGGATCGCATCGCCGCCGTCGTCGACGAAGACGTCATCCTGCAGAGCGAACTGGACCGCGCGCTGGCCAACATCAAGACCCAGTACGCCGGTCGCGAGAACCAGCTGCCGCCGGACGATGTGCTGAGCCGGCAGGTGCTGGAGCGGCTGGTGCTGGTCAAGCTGCAGGTGACCCGCGCCGAAGGCAGCGGCATCCGCGTGTCGGACCAGGAACTGAACCAGGCGATCAACTCGATCGCCCAGCAGAACGGCAGCAACCTGGAGACCCTGCGCGCCCGCCTGGCCCAGGACGGCATCGATTTCGATGAATTCCGCCGCTCGGTGCGTGACGAGATCATCGTCCAGCGCCTGCGCCAGAGCTACGCGCAGAGCCGCGTCAGCGTCAGCGAAGGTGAAGTGGATGCGGCCATCAAGCAGCAGGCCGTCACCGGCACCCAGTACCACCTCGCACACATCCTGATCGCCACCCCCGATGGGGCCGATGCCAACCAGATCGCCACCGGCAAGCAGAAGGCCGACGGCGTCAAGGCGCTGCTGGACAAGGGCGAACTGGACTTCAACGCGGCCGCCGTCCGTTACTCGGACAGCCCCAATGCACTGGAAGGCGGCGACCTCGGCTGGCGCTCCATGGACGAGATCCCGCAGGCGTTCCTGCAGGTGATGCAGGACATGAAGGCCGGCGACGTGGTCGGTCCGCTGCGTGGCCCGAGCGGCTTCCAGCTGCTGAAGCTGGTGGAGGTCCGCGATGCCAATGCGGCCGCGTCCACCGGCCAGACCATCACCGAATACCACGCCCGCCACATCCTGGTGCGCGTGACCGACCAGCAGAACGATGCCGCCGCCAAGGCGAAGATCGATACCCTGCGTGCCCGCATCGCCGGTGGCGCTGATTTCCAGGCCGTGGCCCGCGAGTCGTCCGAAGACACCAACAGCCGCGGCCAGGGCGGCGACCTGGGCTGGTTCCCGGTCGATGCCTTCGGTCCTGACTTCGGCCGCCAGGTGGAAGGCGTGACCGACGGCAACATCAGCCAGCCGTTCCGCACCGATGCCGGCTGGCACGTGGTGCAGCGCGTGGCGACCCGCCAGACCGACGTCGGCGTGGACAACCAGCGCGCGCAGGTCCGCGAAACCATCGGCCGTCGCAAGCTGGAAGAAGAGTACAACCGCTTCCTGTCCGAACTGCGTGGCGAAGCCTACGTCAGCTTCCGCAGCGGTGACCGGGCGGAAAACACCGCCACCCCGCCGCAGTCCTGAGCCATGCTCCCAGGCGCGAAGCTCGCAGGAGCGGTGCTCCCCGAGCTCGCCCTGGTGCCGGGCGAGCCCGCCGGGATCGGTCCGGAACTCTGTATCCGCCTGATCCAGCAGCCGCGCACTGATTGCCGGCTGCTGGCCTTCGCAGACCCCGCTACCCTGCACGCGGCAGCCGCTGCGCTGTCGCTGCCGCTGCAACTGCTGCCGGCCGATGCCGAAGCGCGCCTGCCGGGCGACCTGCGCCTGCACCCCCTTGCCAATGCGGTACCCAGCCGGTTCGGCCAGGCCGACCCACGCAACGCCGCCGCCGTGATCGGGGCGCTGCAGGCCGCCGGCCAAGCGTGCCTGGACGGCCGCCTGGACGGCGTGGTGACCGGCCCGGTGCACAAGGCGGTGATCAACCAGGGCGGCATCGCCTACAGCGGCACCACCGAACTGCTGGCCGACCAGGCCGGGGCCAAGGTGGTGATGATGCTGGCCAATGCCATCATGCGCGTCGCGCTGGCAACCACCCACCTGCCACTGCGCGAGGTCGCCGATGCGATCACCGCCGAGGGGCTGGAGCACACCCTGCGCACCCTGCATGCCGCCCTGCGGCATGAGTTCGGCCTCGCCCATCCGCGCATCGCGGTGCTGGGGTTGAATCCGCACGCTGGGGAAGACGGCCACCTGGGCCGCGAAGAGCTCGACCTGATCATCCCGCTGCTGCAGCGCCTGCGCGCCGAAGGGATGCAGCTGGTCGGCCCGCTGCCGGCCGACACCGCGTTCCTGCCGGCCAAGCTGGCCAGCTTCGACAGCGTGCTGGCGATGTACCACGACCAGGGCCTGCCGGTGCTGAAGTATTCCGGATTCGAACAGGCGGTGAACCTCACCCTCGGCCTGCCCTACCCGCGCGTGGCGGTCGACCATGGCACCGCGCTGGAGCTGGCCGGACGAGGCATCGCCGATCCTTCCAGCCTGCAGGCCGCCACTACCCTGTGTGCGCAACTGGCCCGGCAACGTAGACTTAGCGCATGAACCAGTATTCCCCCTCTGGCACGGCATTCACCGCCCCGGCCAAGAAGCAGTTGGGCCAGCACTTCCTGGCCGACCGCCATTACATCGACAGCATCGTGCGCGCGGTCAATCCCAAGCCCGGCGACCGCCTGGTGGAAATCGGCCCCGGCCAGGGCGCGATCACCCTGCCGCTGCTGCGCCAGCATCCCGAACTGACCGTCATCGAGTTCGACCGCGATCTGATCGCACCGCTGACCGCCGCAGCCGCGCCGCTGGGCGCGCTGACCATCATCCAGAGCGACGTGCTGCGGGTGGATTTCACCGCGCTGGCGCAGGCCGAAGGTGGCAGTGGACAGATCCGGCTGGTCGGCAACCTGCCCTACAACATCTCCTCGCCGATCCTGTTCCATGCGCTGGACCATGCCGCCGTGGTGCGCGACATGCACTTCATGCTGCAGAAGGAAGTGGTTGACCGCATGGCCGCCGGCCCGGGCAGCAAGGTCTTCGGCCGCCTCAGCGTGATGCTGCAGGCGTACTGCGAAGTGACCTCGCTGTTCGTGGTGCCGCCGGGTGCGTTCCGGCCGCCGCCGAAGGTCGATTCGGCCGTGGTGCGGCTGGTGCCGCGTGATCCATCCACGGTCGGCATCCACGATGCCAAGCGCTTCGCCGATGTGGTCAAGGCCGCTTTCGGCCAGCGCCGCAAGACCCTGCGCAATGCGCTGAACAACGTGGTCAGCGCCGAACAGTTCGCCGCTGCCGGCGTGCGCCCCGATGCCCGTGCCGAACAGCTGGAGGTGGCGGAATTCGTCGCCCTGGCCAATGCAAGCTGATTACACTGTCAAGATGCACGACGACCAGTACGCCATGGACGTGGAAGTGGCTCCGCGCTTCCTCGATGACCAGTCCGCCCCCGAGGACGGACGCTTCGCCTTTGCCTACACCATCCGCATCCGCAACAGCGGCCGGGTCGCGGCACGCCTGGTGGCGCGCCACTGGCGCATCACCGACGCCGAAGGCCGCGTGGAGCATGTCGACGGCGATGGGGTGGTCGGCGAGCAGCCGCGGCTGCGTCCCGGTGAAGACTTCCGTTACACCTCCGGTGTCATGCTCGGTACGGAGCACGGCACGATGCAGGGGCACTACGACATGGTGGCCGACGACGGCACCGAGTTCGCCGCCGACATCGCGCCGTTCGTGCTGACCATTCCCCGAACCCTGCACTGACACGGAGGCCAGGCCATGAGCGTGTGGGCTATCGGCGACCTGCAGGGTTGCTATGACGTTACCCAGCGGTTGCTGGAAAAAATCCGCTTCGATCCGGCGCAGGACACCCTGTGGTTCGCTGGCGACCTGGTCAACCGCGGCGGGCAGTCGCTGGAAACGCTGCGGCTGGTGCATTCGCTGCGCGACCATAGCGTGGTGGTGCTGGGCAACCACGATCTTTCGCTGCTGGCGGTGGGTGCACGCAGCGAAGAAGAACAGCGCAAGGTCAACCCGGACCTGCTGCGCGTGGTCACCGCCGAAGACCGCGACGTGCTGCTGGACTGGCTGCGCATGCAGAAGCTGGTGCACACCGACCGTGAGCTGGGCTGGATGATGGTGCATGCCGGCATGGCGCCCAAGTGGACCACCCAGATGGCCGAAAAGCATGCGCGCGAAGTCGAACAGCAGCTGCACGGCAACGGCTACCGCAAGCTGCTGCGCAACATGTACGGCGACAAGCCGATCTGGGCGCCGAACCTGACCGGTTATGACCGTTCGCGGGCGATCATCAACTTCTTCACCCGCATGCGTTACTGCACCACGCGGGGACGCATCGGCATCGAGGACAAAGGCACCCCGGGCACCCAGGAACAGGGCCTGTACCCGTGGTTCGAAGTGCCGGGCCGTGTCGAGCGTGACCTCAAGGTCGTGTGCGGCCACTGGTCGGCGCTTGGCCTGACCATCACCCAGGGCGTGCATGCCATCGATACCGGCGCGGTGTGGGGCGGCAAGTTGACCGCGCTGCAGCTGGATACCGACGAACTGCGCGTGGTGCAGGTACCCGGCCGCGATGTGCCGGCACCGGTGCCTGGCGCGCGACCGCCGGCACGTGCCCCCAGACCGCGCCCGGAAGGCCAGCAGGCCGCGCAGCCCAAGCCACAGCCGCCCGCGCAGGCGCAGCCCGGCGGGCAGCCTGCAGGCGGCGAGACGCGTACCCGTGGACCCCGCCGTCGGCGCGGTCGTGGCCGCGGCAACGGCGGTGGTGGTGCAGGCAGTCCGCCCACGGCGGACTGACCGCTGCACCCGCGCTCAGCGGCGGGTGTAGTGCACGAAGCGGAACGCGAACGGATGCCGCGCATCGGCCGCATGCGGCTGGCTGTCCGCCTGCTGCCACAAGGCTTCATCGACGACAGGGAAATGGGTATCGGCCGGCACCTCGGTGTCCACCCAGGTCAGGTACAGGTCGCTGGCCTGCTCCATCATCAGGCGGTAGATCTCACCGCCGCCGATCACGCACAGTTCGTCGGCGGCTTCGGAGCGGCAGATCGCCAGCGCCTGTTCCAGCGATGCCACCGCGCGCATGCCGTCGAACGGCGCCTGGCCACTGCGGGTCAGCACCAGATTGGTCCGCCCGGGCAGCGCGCGACCGAGCGATTGCGCGGTCTTGCGCCCCATCAACACCGGCTTGCCCAACGTGAGCGCCTTGAAATGCTTCAGGTCATCGGGCAGGTGCCAGGGCAGCTGGTTGCCGTGGCCGATGCCGCGCCTGCGGTCGAGCGCTGCGATCATCGAAAGGCGCGGGGAACTCACACCGCCACCGGGGCCTTGATCGCCGGATGCGGATCGTAACCGTCGATGCGGATGTCCTCGAAGCGGAAGCCGAACAGGTCGGTGACCTCCGGATTCAACCACAGCCTCGGCAGCGCGCGGGGTTCGCGCGCCAGCTGCTCGCGGGCCTGCTCGAAATGGTTCGAGTACAGGTGGGCATCGCCCAGCGTATGCACGAAATCCCCCACACCCAGGCCCGTGGCCTGCGCCACCATGTGGGTCAGCAGCGCATAGCTGGCGATGTTGAATGGCACCCCGAGGAAGATGTCCCCACTGCGCTGGTACAGCTGGCAGCTGAGCTTGCCGTCGACCACGTAGAACTGGAACAGGCTGTGGCACGGCATCAACGCCATCTGCGGCAGCTCGCCCACATTCCAGGCACTGATCACCAGCCGGCGCGAATCCGGATTGCGCTTGATCTCGTCCACCAGCCACTGCATCTGGTCGATCTGCCGGCCATCGGCGGCCGCCCAGCTGCGCCACTGCTTGCCATAGACCGGCCCGAGGTCGCCGTTCTCGTCGGCCCACTCGTCCCATATCCGCACCTGGTTGTCTTTCAGGTAACCGATGTTGGTATCGCCCTGCAGGAACCACAGCAGTTCGTGGATGATCGAGCGCAGGTGCAGCTTCTTGGTGGTGACCAGCGGGAAGCCATCGGCCAGGTCGTAGCGCATCTGCCAGCCGAACACGCTGCGCGTACCGGTGCCGGTACGGTCGCTCTTTTCGGCGCCGTGTTCCAGCACGTGCCGCAGCAGGTCCAGATAGGGCTTCATGGCCTGGCTCCGGCCGGGGCAGCCGGCAACACCGGCTGCAGCACCGGCGCGCGGCGGGACATCCACAGCAGCACCAGGCCCAGCGCCACCAGCGGCAGGCTCAGGATCTGGCCACGGGTCAGCCAGTCGAAGGCCACGTAGACGCCGTTGTCCGGCATCCGCACGAACTCCACCGCGAAGCGGAACAGGCCGTACATCAGCGCGAACAGGCCCGATACCAGGTAACGGCTGCGCGGCTTGGCCGACACCGCCCACAGCACCGCGAACATCACCAGGCCTTCCAGGAAGGCTTCATACAGCTGCGAAGGATGGCGGGCGTACTGGTTCAGCGCGCCGGCGGCGAACTCCGCCTTCAGCGCGGCGGTATCGAGCTGTGCCAGCGGCGCCGGCAGCCCCGACGGGAACACCACGCCCCAGCTGCCGTCGGTGAACTTGCCCCACAGCTCATCGCCGATGAAGTTGCCCACACGCCCGAAGCCCAGCCCCAGCGGGACCAGCGGCGCGACGAAATCCATGGTGTCGAAAAAGTGCAGGCGGTGCCTGCGCGACCACCACCAGCTGGCCCCGAGCACGCCCAACAGGCCGCCGTGGAAGCTCATGCCGCCATCCCACACCTTGAACAGCAGCAGCGGGTTGGAAAGGAAATCGCCCAGCGCATAGAACAGCATGTAGCCCACGCGGCCGCCCACCACCACGCCGAGCATCGCGTAGAACAGCAGGTCGGAGAAGCCGTCGGCATTGACGCCCGGCAGGCGCCCGGCGGCGATGCGGCGCTTGCCCAGCCACCAGGCCGAGGCGAAGCCAAGCAGGTACATGATGCCGTACCAGTGCACCTGGATCGGCCCCAGCGAGATGGCAATGGGGTCGATATCGTGGAAATAGATCATGGACGGTGCCTTGCGGGGATCGGGTTATTTTAGCGCCGCCAGCGGGACTCAACCCAGAATCTGTGGCCAATCCGGCAACGCGTCATGGTCTGACCGTGCGCCCGGCGGAAAGTGCCCGGCCAACAGGGTCGATACTTCATCGATCGCCTGCACCAGGGCAGCCGCGGGATCACGTCCACGCAACCCCTCGCGGAGCGCTGCGCAGATCCGCTGCCAGTCGGTTTCGGCAACCCGCCCGTGCAGGCCGCGATCGGCGACGATTTCGATGGCATGGTCGGCCAGCAGCAGGTAGATCAGCACGCCGTTGTTGTGTTCGGTATCCCACGTCCGCAGCTGCGCGAAGGCACGCTCGGCGGCCTGGCGCGCGGTCACCCCGCGCCACAGCGCATCCAACGGCAGATCGGCTTCCACCGCGAACATGACCTGCCCGCCATGGTGTCGTTCGCCTGCGGCGATGGCCTGGGTGATCGCCTGCAGGGTGCTGGCCGGGAAGGTCCGCCGTACCGACGGGGACACGATGTGCCGCAGTGCGCGTCCTGTCCCTTCTACACATCCCCGAGCCCACGAGACCCCTGAGCACCTCGTATGCCGCCCTCTGCTTGAAAAAACAAATCAGCCCGATCTCCCCCGCCACGCTCCGCCCGCCCCGCCCGTCG